>CAVFGF010000024.1:0-26398 GCA_963621925.1 Alistipes onderdonkii
CTAACGTTTTCGCCGGCATGTAACTCCCACACGGCACGTCATAATCGAGTGTGCACCACCAACGAACACCGGGGTGGCAGTGTCCAGCTGTCGAATGAACGCAAGCTGTCTTTAGAGACTGGGAGCGACACCAACAAATTCGCAATGGAAGTGCTGTTCCGCGTCATGCAGCTGCGGGCGCCCACCCCGGGCTGCTTCCTTCTGGACTGCCAAGTGGGACGTTTGCGTGCTTGACAAAACCTTTAAGAAAAATTATAAAATGTTTCGGCAAAAATATGATAAAATAATAGAACCAGTAAAACAGAAAATACAAGGAGAAGTATCCATGAAAAAGAAAACCATCATCATTCTACTGACAGCAGCACTGGGAAGCACGGTAGCCCTGGCAGGCTGCGGCAGCGATACAAGTACTGAAACCGGCACAGGCAGCACCGATACCGCCGCAGAATCCACAGCAAGCGAAGCTGCGGATACAAGCAGCGAGACCAGCGACCTCTTTGCAGCGATGGCCAACTATCAGTTCGAATATGCCAGCGGTGCAGGAGCCTGGGGCACCGAGCTGACCGTCGATGCAGATGGCTCCTTCACCGGTCTCTATCACGATTCCGATATGGGAGACAGCGGAGAAGGATACCCGGACGGCACCGTCTATGTATGCAACTTCACAGGAAAATTCACGACACCGGAGCAGGTAGATGAGCATACCTACAAGACCACGATCGAGAGCATCACCAGCGAGAAGGAAGAAGGAACCGAGGAGCTGGCGGACAATATGCGCTATGTCTACAGTGCTCCCGCAGGCTTAAGCGACGCGGAGGATATCTACATCTATACACCGGGCGCAGTCATCGCGGATTTGCCGGAGGGCTATCAGACCTGGATTAGCTTCGCCAGCGACGGTGAGACCACCCTTTCCTACTACGGTATCTACAACGAAAAGGGAGAGGCAGGCTTCTACAGCTACGATTACAGCGATTTCGGAAACGAAGAGGAGAGCCTCTACGATACAGGAACGACGGATATCGAGACCTATATCCCGGCAGAATCCGCGATCGGCCAGGAATTAGCCAAGGTAGAGGAGCAGGCTAAGGCTATCGATACGAAGCTGGAGACCGAGAATCTCACCCAGGCCGAGATGGACGAGCTGGCCGAGCAGCAGTATAAGCTCTGGGACGAGGAGCTGAATTCGATCTGGAAGCGTCTGAAGGAGACGATGGACGAGGAAGACATGAAGAGACTGACCCAGGAGGAAAAGGCCTGGATCGCCGAGAAGGACGCCCAGGTCAAGGAAGCAGGAGCAGACTACGAGGGCGGAAGCCTCCAGTCCATGGTCATGAGTACGAAGGCAGCAGAACTGACCAGAGCCCAGGTCTATGAGCTGGCAAAAAATCTGATTTAGATTGCTTGGTTTAGAGGAGAGACAACATGCCGAAGGATAAAGTATTACAGAAACAAAAACAGGCAGAAGTACAGCGGATGCCGGAGCAGCAGTTCCTGGAGGGTCAGGAGCAGTCTATCTTCCTGCAGGATTTCATGGAGGATGAACAGCAGCTCGCTTTTGAAAAAGAGCTGCAGGAGCAAAAGGATTTCCTGGCAACCTCCAAGGATGTCGAGAATCTCAGAAAGCTGAATACCTATATGGAGGACCGCAGCCATCAGGCCTGGGCGCAGAACTATGACGAATTCTCGCAGCTGGCCGGACATCTGAACCAGCAGTTCCAGACCCAGTATCATTATGAAACCAAGAATTCCAACTGGGCAGAGCTGGAGCAGCAGGCTCATGACGCCTTGGCGCAGGTCATGGCGCGGGATGCCGAGCAGCAGAAGATCAAGGAAAATACCAGCTTCGCCGGAATCGAAGAGACCATAGATGCCATCCTGAAGGATCGCAATATCTTTACGGATTCTAAGATGTTCCGAGGGATCCGGGAGACCTGCGAAAAATACAAGGCAGAGAAGAAGAGCCTGAAGAATCGTCTGGCGATCCTGGCAGAGCTGCAGGGCAAGGTAAGGACCTATACCGAGATTCGCTATAAAAAGGACGGCTACGGCAGCAAAAAGGGCTCCCGCCGGATGGGCTGGATGAGCAATCTTTTGGCTATGATCGGAAGCGTGCAGGAATCCTCGTTGCCGGAGCTCACCGGATATGCAGAGCGGCTGAGTCAAAATGAGGAAAAGCGCGGCAGGGTTCGGGCGGATTTGCTTAAATATCATAATGATAAAGTGGAGGCGCTCAAAAATACAGGCAATACGATGCCGACAGACCGATATGGCGATTTCCTGCTTTATTATGAGCGGGACAAAAAGGGAAATGTGACGGAAGAAACCAGGAAGAACTATGAGCAGAATATGAAGATGCTGGATACCCTAGGCAATGGAGAATTCACGCCTGAGAATCAGGAGCTTCGTATCGGAGCCATTGTCAAGCTCTACCAGAGGCTGAAAAGAATGAGCGTAGAGGCAAAGGATCTGACACCGGAAGGGGCTGCGGAGAAGATAAAAGAATGGATAGAAAAAAGACTGGGAACCGAGGGCTTCACTACGGCCTATAACAGCCTCGATGATTTACTGAAGGACGAAAGAAATCGATATGAAGATCGCCAATTGCCGGTGGATCCGCGAATTACCTACATGAAGGAACAGAGCACGAGTCTTCTGATTACCTATTTTGGTTGTATGGCAGAAAGCCTGCTGACAGAAAGGGGACTGACTACAAAAGGCGAGTTGGACAGCAGGGCTAATAAAAAGAAGATCAAAGCTCTGGATAATAACCTGAAAGATCAGATGGATGCCTACCTGGGTCTGGCTCGTGAAGAATATGAAAATGGAAATCGGGTACCGGAACCGAATCCGGAGCTGGAGGCTACGCTGAAGGATACCGTAGCGTACTACGATGATCCGGAAGGGTATATGCAGGCTCTGGCGGAGGAGACAGCCCAAAGCAGGCGGCAGTATGGCAAGAGCTTGAAGTTCGTGTCAAATGATTTGAAAGACAAATACGGGGATTATTTTTCGAGTGCAGGTCTGAAAAAGCTGGGACTTCCCGAATATTGGCTTCGAGCAACGACACCGGAAAGAATCTGGAGCGCCCTGGATCCTTATGAGAAGGATGAAAACGGAAATGTAACGGAGGCGACCATGGCCAATTATAAGCAAAACGAGCGGATCATGGAGCTCCTTTACAGTCCTGATGCGGAGGATCGAATCGCAGTTATTGCAAAAATGTACCTGAAGCTTGGAAAGCTATATCAAGAAGGAACTCCTTTGACAGAAAAAAATATTTTAAAGGCTTACAAGAAAATGAGTACGACGGATACTATAGATACGGCCCGCAATATCCTGGATGATATGGTGGAAAGTGAGCTGAAGCGAGATGCAGACAATGAACTGGTGAAGTATATGAATAAATTCAGCAAGTCCATGGTCGATACGAAGGTTCAATATACCGGAGAATATATCTTAGGTGCCTACGGCTACAGGCCAGAAGGAAATCTGGAAAATCTGCCAGGGTTTAAGGAGGTTCAGAGAGGGCTGGCGGAAGAATTTATGGAAGAACTGCCTGAAGAGATTGAAAAGGAAAAACAGGAGAACGACGGTCATATCCTAAGAGAGGATCCGGTCATGGAGGAAAGATTAAAGGATCTGTGCAGAAGAAAGGGTCTGCGCTGGGATTAAAGGTTCTTTAAAGATTCCCCCCGGATTCTATACTTTACGTAGCCTCTGTGATAAAATGAGGCTACGCAAAGGGAGAGGAGAAAGCCTATGCCAGGAGACGGATACATTACAAAATCAAATAAAAATCTTTTTCAGAATAACGGCCTCGGAAACCCGGAGGAGGGGCAGGAGATCAAGCTGCCGCAGCAGGAACAGCGGGGGCCGGTAGGGCTGGAGGAGCAGGCCGAATACCGGAAAATGACGGTTCAGCAGGATACCCTCCAGAAAAGTAAGCGAACCAGCTGGTGGAAGAACGAGTCCATCGAGGATTCTGTGAAGATGCAGAACGTCAAGAAAGCCATGACAGCGCTGACGAACTTCTATCTGGAGACGGAGGTGCCTGCAGACGAGGAGACCTACCAGCAGCACCTGAATGACATCAATAAACTCTATACACAGCTTATTTACGACTGCAGTGTCTATGTGGATGCGCGGGACAGCATGTTCCGGATCTTTAAGTCGAAGCAGGGCTATGAAAGACTTTGCATGGTGAAAAAAATCCGGGGAAAGGCCAACGTAGAATTTGCCCGCTACCGGGCTCGTTCCAGAAAGGTATTTGAGGACTGTAGGAATCTGGAAGAAGGTCAGGAGCGTCCCCTGTGGATCAATGTATTGGCGGAGGCCCGGACAGAGCATGTGGATCTTCGTAAGAGCCCGGAGGGATCCGTCAAATACATGGGCGGCAATACCAGCAGCGTCATCCGCCTGCAGACCGAGGACGGCAAGGTCGGCTTTATCAAGGAAAATGAGTACAACGTCCGGCCCAGCCATGAGTCCCTGAAGGAACGGTATCGTCAGGACTTTACGGAGCTTAAGGAGCATAAGGAGGCCCTGAAGACGGGAGCCAGCGAGGAACAGCTTCGAGAACTGCTGGAATTCCTGATGCGGGAGTATGCAAAGGGAACGATCAATTCCGTGTTCGATGATCGGATGCTCGGAGCGAGAGACTATGATGAGTTGGAGGTTCAGCACAGAATTCTCACCACCCTTTTGAGAAAAAAGGACAGAAAGGCAGAGCTTACCGGAATCATGGATGAAGCTCTCCTGAAAACCCCGGAAGTGATGAAGCTTATCGGCCACTATTCGAAGTATTATTTCCGGCACTATCTAGGCTATGTGGTAGCGGCCAAGACGACCCTCATCGACGAGGGCAGCTGCATTACGAAGAGAAATGTAGCGAATTACCGTCTGGCAGAGCTTCTGGGTCTGACGGATCTGATTCCGGCCAGCCGAAACGTAGAATATATCGATCAGCAGGGAAAGCAGCACAAGGGCATCATCATGGCGGAGGCCAAGGGAACAGAGGTTCTGAAGACCTTATATCGGAGGAACAGAAGGAAGCAGGATGACGAGCTGATCTGTGACGCAAAGTTTCTTCTCCAGATGAATTCCCTGCAGGTCATGGATATCATTGCCGGGCAGACAGACCGCCACGAGGGCAATCTCATGGTGGACTACGCAAACGACGGAGAATATAATGTGGTTCGGAAAATCCAGGGCATTGATAATGATATGAGCTTCGGTACGGTCAATTATTATGAGACAAAGTACAAAACCTCCATGAAGCCGTTGGAGATAGACGGCGAATTCGCACTGGGCTGCCTGGATGAACGGCTGTATGAGAGAATCATGTGCCTGAGTGATGAGATGCTCGATTATGCCTTTCTGGATCTTCTGACCAAGGATGAGCTCTCGGCCCTGAAGGATCGGGTGCATGGAGTCCGGGATGCGATGAAGACGATGCGCAATCCGGAATACGTTCTGGTACGGCCGGAAAACCTGCATGCCGGACATGTGGACAGGATGCGCAAGCAGAAAAACAGCTATGGGCTGATGATCAGGCACTTTCGTCCCCGCGCGAGACAGAACCCGCGCAGAAGACAGTAGAAATGAAAAAAAGGAGAATAAGAAAATGAAAAACAAATTTGTAGTTGCGATGTTGATCTTGAGTATAAGTACAGCGATGGTAGGCTGTGGCAGCTCTGCGAGTGAGGGAACCACTACAGAGACCACCACCGAGACCACGACGGACAGCGAGGATACCACAGATACCGAGGACAGTGCGGACACGGAGATCGCGAATCCCTGGACCGAGACAGATGCTACCGGTATCTTGAATGCTACCGGCTTTTTGATGAGCGCGCCGAGCGGAGCTTCCAATGTCACCTATTCCTATCTGGAGGAGGACGGTCTGGCGCAGATGAGCTACGAGCTGGACGACGCGAACTGGACTTACAGAATGCAGGCTACAGAGAAGCTCTCGGATATCTCCGGTATGAATTATAGCTGGGATCTGGAGGACGAAGGAGAGGTATCCGGAATGGCTGCAAATTACTACGGCTATGCGGGAGACGATGAGATGGTTCAGCTGGTATGCTGGTATGATGCGCTGACCGGTATCGACTACTCCCTGTCCGCTACAGGAACCGACCTGGACGGTATGGATATCCAGGCCTATGCGGAGAGCATCTATACCTCCATGCAGGGAGAGGCGACCGATGACCCCACCGGCGACGCGGAGAATGAGCTGAAGGAGTATTTCCTGGGGGAGCATACGAAAAGTGATGACGGCAGCACCCTGACCATCGCGGACAATGGGGACGGCACATTCGATATCGCCATCAGCATTACCCGTCTGGCTTCTATGGAGGGCGGTGTCGGTACCTTCGCGGAGCATAAGATGACCTTCGAGATAGAGGAACCGTCGGAGAATACCCTGAAGGGTATGATTTACCGTGACAGCGACAATAGTCTGGTGATCCGGATTACCGACAGCACCTGGGATTATCTGCCGAACGGCGAGGAACTGTCAGGATTTGGAAAATAATTAAAATAGAGCATTCGGGAGGAAGAAACCATGTGCTACGGTTATGAAGATGAAAAAGAAAAAAAGCAGGAGGAACGGCAGATACAGGCGCCCCTGGAGCATGTAGAACAGATACAGGAGGAGCTTCCGATGCAGGAGGTGCTTCCGGCTCAGGAGATTGAGGCCGATCCTTTGCGGGATTTCGTCATGGTCGAGCAGATGGAGGCGGAACCCCGGACAGTGCGGGAGCGCTTAAAATGCAAGATCGAGGTACGCCAGGAGATCAATGACCGCGAGGACAGCCGCTATATGCAGGCGGTCAAGCGGGCATTGGCCTCCCTGTCGGCCGATACGGAGCATGCGATGCTGCCGGGGGGCGGCACCGTAGATCTCACCCGGGATCGCGATGGTTTACATAATAAATTAAATGCCATCGAGGAAAAATACCGGACAGCCATCGAGGAGTGCGAGACCTATCTCGAAAAGCGGGAGCCTACCTTCTTCGCAAGCCTCCATAAGCGCTACCAGTCTGTCAAAAATACAAAGGAGCTTTTAACCCAGGAGCTTGGCTACGTGACGAAGCTGCGCCACGATATTGCCGAGAATCCGGAGAACTATCAGGGCAAGGAGAAGGTCTCCTTTCTGGATCTGGCTTATGAGCTCCGAAAGAGAAATGAATCCGTGCAACGGCTGGAGATGAAGGATTATGTCAAGATGCTGACGGACAAGGAGGAGGACAGCCTCGTCTGCAGAAACGGACAGCTCTATCGCAAGGACAGCAAGGCAGCCGGGTCCAATCCCGACGGCCGCACCTCAGAGAATTTCGATATGCTGGATCGCTTCGTGACCTTGATCCTGGAGCGTCAGAACAGCTTCTCCGAAATAAGTCTGAAAAAGATTCGTCGAAATCTTCTGCAAAGTCTGGGGGCCGATCTGGGGGAAAGGACAGCCGGGCCGGTCAATATGGGAAAGATCCGGGACCTGGTGGTTCGTTTCAACCGTCAGGTTTCGGAGGTGGATCGAAGGCTTCTTGAGAAAAAAGAGGACAGCCTGGCCTATCAGACAGCTTCCGGGATTCAGGAGCTCCTTGGCAGTGCATTCCTGCGTGGAAAGAATCAAAAGGAAGCGGATCTGGAGCTTCAGAGAAGGCAGCAGATCGCAGCGATTCAGGAGGTATGCAAGGCAAATCCGGATTATGTAACCCTGAATCTCTCCAAGCAGGAAATCACGACCCTTGTAAAGGGACAGCTCCAGGCTGCCCGGGACAAGGCTTTTCAGAGTGCGATGAAGATCTACCGGATGCGGGAGCGCTTCGGTGAAAGACCGGTGAAGCCGCTGGAGGAGCAGGAGCTGCAGCTTCTGCTCGGTATGGCTCTCTCCCAGGTAGTGACCGAGAAGGAAGACGTAAAGGCGACTCTGGAGCTGCAGCTTCGCCGTTTTGAGATCGAGCAGGCCTTGAAGGCAGACGATGGTCTGTCGAAGGATCTGCAGCTTCTGAATATAGAGGAGCTTCGTACGATGGAGCCGGATGCCGTCCGTCTCTATGTGGAGAAGCATCCGAACCGGTGGCAGGGAATGGCGGAAGCAGAGCGGAAAAGTGCTCTGAAGGCTCTGACTCGCCTGATGGAAAATATGCAGGAGATGAACACCCTGGTTTACAAGGGTCTGGTGCAGGGGCTGACACCGGACGAGTCTGCCCTGTTTCAGAAGCGCCTCGAGGAAAATCAGAGGGTCTTCGGCAGAAATCGTACAGCTCTTGACAAGCTTCGGCAGGGCTTCCCGGAGGGAAGCGCCATGGCGGAGGGCTTAAAGAAGCTCTATATGCGCGGCGAGCTGACGGGCTTCGGAGCCAAGACCGATCTGGCCACGCGAATCGCAGGCAAGCTTGTCGAAGAAAGACAGGCAGGGGAGCAGCAGGAGGAAGCGCCGAAGACGCTCCAGCTGATTTCCGAGGAGGAGGCCTTTGCGGAAGCGCTGAAGGACTTCCCGAAAAAAATCCGGCTCCGAATCCAGTCTGTCTTTTTGAACAAAAAGCATTCGAAGCTAATCAAAAAGAGAGGGGACAATGCAAGCCAGAGCCTTCTGCAGCTGATGGAAGCTCTCTGGTTCCTGACGGAGCCGGAGAATGCAGGGCGGTCGGCAGTCTCCCATATCAGATTCCAGAGATATTCCATGGATATCCGAAAGGATCGGGAGGGTATCCTGACCCTGGAATGCGAGAACCACAAAATAACCCTGCCCCATACGGCTTCCTATTGGCTGGAAAGCCTGGAGGAGGATCTCTGTACGCATTTTAAGCGCTATCGGGAAAACGATGCGAAAGAAGTTTTACTGCGGGCGGTGGCCAGAGACAGTGCGAAACCGGAGGAAGAACGAAAAAGCCGCGTGATCTATGAGCGCTTTTTGACCTATGAGATCGGTGCGAAGGCCGAGGATCTCGCGCCCCTGACGAACCAGGAGCTTCGTGAGCTGACAAGATCCTACTGCACTCCCGAGGGTATGACGAAGGAGCAGATCCTGGGGGAGATTCAGCTTCGCAGCGCAAAGCAGACAGAGCGCATCTATATCAATTCTAAGGCAGCTGTTGAGAACCTGATTGCCCTGGAAAAGCTGAAACAAGAAAGAGGCCAGGCGCAGGTTATCAAGAAGGAAAATGCCCTGGAGGTTGTGAACGATCCGCAGAAATGGAGTGCGGAGGAGAAGTCCTTCCTGAACCTGATGGGAGAGTTCTTCTTCTCAAGTAAGTCAAAACTAACTCTTGACCAGGATGCGACCTATACGGTGGATCGTCTGAAGGAGGTTCTGCGTAGCAACAAACAGGACTTCCTTACCGTAGCGAATATGAATATGGCGAAGCGAACCGAGATGGCGATGCGCTTACAGCCCTTCCAGGCAGAGTTTAGCCAGGCGGTGACCGTCTTCAACAATTTCCTGGCCAGCCTTGGCATGTATTTCGTCTTCCGGAAGGGCTTTGCTGCCTTGACGGCAGAGGATCTGGATGAGGCGCTGGAATCCGGCGGCCTCGACGATATGCTGACCAGAACAGCGGACAGCATGAAGGCAGCGGTAGACGGAGTCTCTGATTTTGTCCAGCAGCACCTGGATGAAGCTGTCAATAACATGAAAGAGGACGACGAGGATAAGGATAAGACGATCCATGACTATACGCTCCAGGAGCTGGTAGAGAAGAGCGTCACGGGCAATGAGGGCGAGGGCGCCTTCAATAAGCTGGTGCTCTCCGGCTATGTCCGCAATGCCTCTCCGGCGGAGCGCCAGAAGATGGTGGCCTGCGCCCTGAAGAATGTGCCGAAGCTGACCGAGAACGACGGGAAGTCAGAGCGCAGCATCGCGATCATCATGGGTAAATTCATGGCAGGCTACGTAAAAGGAGCCGGCCCGCTGCTTCACAAGATGATGCAGGGACTGCCCATCAGCGCGATGCCGACGGCGATGCAGGAGATGGTCAAGGACGTGCGTTCGAACCTGATGCGGATCGACGAGGATATCGTCGATGCCCAGCTGCAGCAGATCATCGATGAGTCTGACGGTGCCATCGATCATATCGAGAAAATCAAGACCCTGGGTTCCGCCTCCGTAGGGCAGACGCTGCTGGTTAAAGTCTATGAGTCCCCTGAGAGCGAGGGTATCGAGAAGGTAGTCAAGATCCTGAAGCCGGATGTCCAGAATTCCATCGCCAGAGAGCTGGCCTTCATGGAGAGCTGTGCGAGAAAGGTCGACGAGGAGGCAGAGAGAAAGGCTCGGGGCGGCCAGGCCGAAGGAGAAGCGCAGCAGCCGGTGCAGGCGGAAGGTCAGGCGCAGCAGCCGGTGCAGGCTGAAGGAGAAGTGCAGGAGCATGTTGGTGGTATGCTGAAGACCTTCCGGGGCAAGGCGGCAGCGATCCGCCGGGAGCTGGATCTCAGACTCGAGGCAGACAATGTAGAGAAGGGCAAGATCTACGAGGATGAGCTCCTTCATATTCGTTCAATGCGCGTCGATACAAAGACAAAGAGCACGATCCATGCCCTGGTGCTGGAGAAGGCGCCGGGTCAGTCTGTCGACAACTATATGACGGACATGAATACGAAGCGCAAGGAGATCGAGGAAAAGGTCACAAAGGTAAATGAAGGGGAAAATATGGCTTCCGTCTACGGCACCGTGCAGGAGCTGCAGGAGCTGAAAAAGGAGCTGGAGAAGAAGAAAAAGTACCTGGTGAACCTGACGCAGAAGTGGCTTGATGAGGCGATCTTCAAGAGCGGCTTCTTCCATGGCGACCTCCATGCGGGCAACATCATGATGGATGACGACGGTGTCACCGTCATCGACTATGGCAATGCCAACGTATTGGAAAAGCGGGATCAGAAGAACATTTTGAATCTCCTCGCTTCCTCGATGCGCTTCAACAATGATCGTGTCATGATCCATATCAAGGATATGCTGCGGAACTCCCCGGAGTCTTACCAGATCTTCGAGCGGAAGGAAGAGGAAATCAGTAGGGTTACAAAGGATATCATCAAGAAGGAGGACGGCTCCCCGGTTGATAAGATTCTGGTAGTCTTCCATGAGCTTCAGAAGCGGGAGATCGAGATCCCGGCAGGATTTTACAATTTTATCCAGTGTTTTGTGCGTATGATCGGAACCCTGACAGACTACGATGCCGTCATTGACAATGTCGATCGCAGCATGGTTCGTGTCATGGAGAAGAGAAGATTCGGTAATGTTGAGCATGATCCGGAAGCGCAGGTGATGTCTCCGATTTTAGAGAATATTCTGAGCCGGTATTATGATGATGACAAGAATGCAACCAGCCTGGATACGGTAGTGGATAAGGCGATCCACTCGAGAGAATACAATCCACGTCCGCTCATTCGCTTCTGTGAGACGGAATCAACGCTGTTTCACAAAAATGACCATGTGTCCAACATACGCTTTAGCTCGATGGTGATTGATGTTGCGGATCGTAGCTCACCGATTCTCGGGAAGCTTTTTGCGACGGAGGAAGTAGCGAAGATGACCATTAAGCTCAGCCGAGGAGAACGACTCAATTTTGAAGATTGTAAGTTTATCGAGGATGAGTGGTATAACCTCTTCAATGGAGTGATCGGAAGTCAGATTAACGTTTCAATAGGTAACAAAACCAATGGACGACTGCAGGGTAAAATCAATGAATGCGAGGCAGAGATCGAAAAAACGAGAGATTCCCTTTCCACGCTGGAAATCATAAAGGGTGTCTATGAGAATTCGACCAGAGATTACAGGCAGCGTCTTCCATATCTGGAAGGAGTGGGCAAAGCCAATGTGGAAAGCATGCTCCGGAAGGATGAGCAGAGCCTGGCAGAGGTGCTCCAGAAGATGGAGAAGGCACAGGCAAATATCGCAACTCAGGAGGAACGGATCCGTCAGCACCGACAGAGACAAAGGGAAAATCTGGAAAAATCAGCAAGGCTGCAGGAAAGAGCAAAGGCATACTGTGCGCAGATGCAGGCATCCTTTACGCATACAAACAGAGAGGCCCGTACCTTTGATGAGGCTGCGATTCTGGCCGCTGTGCGCGAGGGACTCGATATTTGGCGTGAAACGGTGATAACCCTCGGCGATAATGAGTACGAACAGAGATTCCTGCAGGAATTCTTTGACTACAACATGAATCCGGTCTCCAAGAATCGGGATGATGAGGATGAACTTGGTATTTTGACCGAGGAAGAGAAAGAACTCCGCAGACAGAAGAATGAAGAGGCTGCGCGTTGCAAGGAGAGATTCATCCAGGCCGCAAATGAGCTCCATCAGCGGAGCAATCCGAAATCCTATCGGGATCATGTCGAGGATGCAGTCTTAAATCCGGCGCGCAGAGTGGCCTTTGGCGAGACCTTGACGGATTGGTTTGCCGACGAAAAAGCGGAGGGCGAGGCTCTGGAGACCGCCTATAATGCGCTGGTGAGGGCAGGAGCCGAGGCAGAGCTGACCAAGGAGTCACCCGAGGTAACAGCCTTTGTAGAGGCCTTCCTGACCAGCCTGAAGAAGCGTGTCGCTGCCATCGAGAAAATCGCAGCCCAGAAGAGCGGAGACGTCGACGATGCAGAGGAAGCTCTGAAGGGTCTGGTGACCGGAAATCTGAAGCGCGTCCTGCGGACCTTAGGAGCCCTTGATTATACCGGCCTTCCCTATCTCTTTACCTATAAGCTGTCGCAGAGAGAGAAGGACGATATCGAGACAGGCAAGAAAGAGAGAAAGACGAGGCGCATGAAGCCGCTCTTTGATTCCCTGAAAACGGCAGAACTGAAGGATACCGCTCTGGAGCTAAACTCGGCATCCGCTACCTATACGAGAGTGATCCGGATGAGCCAGGAGCCAGGTCGGGAACTGGTAACGGAGGAACAAAAGAGACAGGCGAAGCAGAACCTGGAAAAGGCGCTCCAGAATGTCATGGCAAATATCGCCAAGCTGGAATTCGGAAAGACCGAAAAGAAATTGCTGGAAGAATATATGGGAGATTATCAGGAGGAGCCGACAGCAGGCAACCTGCTGGCCGTGATTCGGGAGGCAGGCCTTTATCTGAACCGTGCCTTCAAGGGAACGGACTATGATGCTCCGAATCCCAATCAGAACCAGCAGCAGGCGGAGATAAGATATTTAAGCCAGATCTTCGATCCCGCACTGACCAAGCTTAGCATTCTGCCGGGAGATGAGATCCTGGAGCTTAGCTACGAGAAAAAACTGGGACAGGACGGAAAAGAGATTCCGCTGTTTGACCGCTTGAAAGCAGGCGAAAAAATTCAGTGGCTGAAAAAGGAGTAACGTAGTATACTGAAATAAAAAAAGCAGAAAGGAGACATATGAGGAAGCGATACAAGATAACGAGACTTGCGATTGCATTGGCGACCATTCTCTTTACCGGAATCAGCTGTTATAACTACTATGTCGGCCAGATGCTTTATCAAGAGAGTGTTGCCCATCTGCAGGAAAGCTACCTGCAGGTCAATAAGACGCTGGAGCTCTTCGTACAGCGAAACTGGAACGTCCTCTCTCAGTGGGAGGAGGACTTGTCGGATGTCCATAGCGAGGAGGACATGGAAAAGGTCTGGTCTTCCCTGAAGAACGGAAAGGAATCCTGGCAATACAGCGATTTCTATATGTTCAATGAAGCCTGTGAATTCCAGACAGCGGCGGGAAGAGTCGGTGTCGCGGACAATATTGCGCAGGTTGTCGAAGAGGTTTATGAGAAAAACGGACCGCTGGCGACCTCCTATCAGGCGACCACGGGCAAGCGGAAGATCGTCTTCGCGAGACCCTTAAGCGAGACGGTGGAGGTAAACGGAACGAGTTATACGTCTCTGGCGGTCAGCTATGATGCCGCTGTCGTGGAGGAATTGATCGTCAGTGACCTTTATGAGGGAGCCAGCGACTGCTATATCGTGGGATCGGACGGAGAAGTGATCCTTTCCCTGAGCGAGATGCATGAGGTAGCGGCGAGCTTAAGCGAGCTTTGTGCCTTTTCCGGAAGCAATATCCGGTGGAAGCATGGATCAGCGGCTCAGGTAGAAGAGAAGATCGAAGAAGGAGAGAAGGCGGATGCCCTCTATGTGGAGGAGGGAAAAAGCTATTATCTTGTCTCCGTTCCGACAGACATCGAGGATTGGTCGATCCTGGGTATCGTCGAGGCAGACGAGGTCGATTCCGGGGTGCGTCAGATTCAGAAGGGGACGATCCTGATTCTGGGAAGCGCAGCCGTGATCCTGATGCTGATTCTTTTTCTGACGATGGAATCAGAAAAGCAGGAGAAGCTGCGGCGAAAAGAGAAGGAAAAGCAGGAGCTGGAGCGAAAGAAGGAAGAGAGTGAACGCTTCTTCGAGGGAATCAGCCGGATCGTGGATCGGGTCGTGGTGGCGCACCTAGCGGAGGACAGATATGAATATCACGAATTTCTGGAGCCTGCACCGCTTTATCCGGAGAAGGGGAGTTATTCGGAGCTGATCAAAAAGGTATCCGATCGCTATGTGGCTCTGAAAAGTGTGGAGAATGCGAAGCTGGGTCGCCTGATTATGCCGGAATACCTGAAAAAGGTTCTAAAGAAACCCACGGATATCATGAAGGTGGAGTATTGCCTCCGGAATGAGAATGTATACAAGGTGCTGAATGCGGTGCCGATGGAGTGGGATGAAGAGGGAAACCTGACCTCCGTGATGCTGATCGCCCAGGATATCGGTCAGAAGGTGGAGCTGGAAAATATGGCGAATACTGACGGCCTGACGGGTCTGTTTAACGAGCGCTATTTCAGTAACCTGCTCCGGTATAAGGAGTCCAAGAAGATTCCCTTCGTCCTCTACTATCTTGATCTGGATCGCTTCAAGCCTATCAACGATACCTACGGGCATGATACAGGAGATAAGGTGCTCCAGGAGATCGGACGTCGTCTCCTTGGCTGTATCCGCAATCAGGATTATGCCTTCCGGATCGGCGGAGATGAGTTTGCCTTGATCATCAGCATGGATTTCGAAGAGACGGCATGCAGACAGATGAGGGAACGTGTCTGTCAGATGCTCTCTACGCCGATGGAAGTAGAGGGCAAGCTTCTTGACGTAGGAGTCAGCTGTGGCTTCGCGGCCTACCCCTATGAGAGCGCGGAGACCTCCAAGGTGAGAATCCTGGCGGATGAGCGGATGTATAAGGAAAAATCAAAGCATCATAATAATAGATAAACAGGAGACATGCCTATGAATCGACAGTACCTGTGGAAACGAATAGAACAAATCGGAATCGCAATTCTGCTGCTTTTTATCTTCGTGCTGGCAGTAGGCATCGGGCAGACGGATGTGAGCCGGGGGGATGAGCTTCTGACTCTGGGAAGCGGCTGGTACCGGATCGTGGACGGCGAGAAGGCAGCGGTGACCTTGCCGGACAGCCTAAAAGGAAAAAAGGGAGAGACAATTCTTCTTTACAATGATACATTGACCTGGGAGGATGCGGGAAAGACCTTCTCTGCGGATGGTGTCTCCTACGGTTTGGAGATCCGGCTGGGGGATACCTTGCTCTACCGCTACGAGGACAACAGCTTCCCGAAGAATGCCCAGATGAAGGGAAAGCTCTGGGCGGATATCGAGCTTCCGGAAGAGACCGGGCAGGAGCCCTTATGTATCGCCTACATTGCCGATGGCAAGGAGATGATGCTGAATGCTCCGCTCCTCGGAAGCTCCCGGGCGGTGACGGGCTGGCATCTGAAAAATTCGCTTTTCTCTGCCTGCATGATCTGCGGCATGGCAGGACTGGGGATTTTGTCGCTGATTGTATTCGCTTATCTGAAGAAGCACAAGATAGAAGAACCCAGATTTTTGAACGTGGCCCTGTTTCTGGGGCTGTGCAGCCTGTGGAGTCTAACGGATTCCGGCCTGTTTCGTATCTATGCAGGGGATACGGCTGCGTGGAGCCTGGTCTCCTTCTATGCATTTATGCTGATGCCGGTACCGGTGCTGCATTTTGTTGAGCATACGCTGAGTTCCAAGAGACGGCTTTTGCCGGCTCTTTTTGTGCTTTTATTATATGGGAATGCCCTGGGGCAGGGAATCCTATATCTGGCGTTCGGCATTCCCTATATTCAGATGCTTTGGTTTACCCATGTCCTCCTGACGGCGGGAGTCGCAGCGATGATTGGAGTTTTGTATAAAAGTGAGCTGCGGGAGAAAAGAGAGGATATCCGGCTTTGCCTCCATGCCTTCAGCATGCTGGGCATCAGCGGAGTCCTGGCTCTGATCCTCTACTGGGGACTCGGGATTCATTGGTACGATGTGGTCTTTCAGTTTGGTATCATCCTCTTTATCGGACTCCTATTCTGGGGCATTATCTGCCGGGTAGCGGAGGACATCCGCTTTCGGATGGAGCAGACCATCGAGGATCGCATGGCCAGTGAGGATCGGATGACAGGACTTCAGAATCGATGGGCCTTCGAGCAATACCTGGAGGAGCTGAAACAGCAGGAGGAAAAGCTGCGGGATGTAATGCTGACCTATGTGCATCTGGAGGGATTGAAACGCTTCAACGATCTCTATGGCCTGAGTGCCGGCAACGAGGCGGTCATCGGTGTGGCCAGATGCCTTGCGAGACTCCAGGAGGATACAGGCTTTTGCTTTCGATGCTTCCGTATCGACGGCGATGAATTTGCTCTGGTCTATCCGGATCCGGTGAAAAGTGCCGAGGAGCTGGAGCAAAGCGTACAAAGTGAGATTGAACGATACAATAAGACCGTGGCACCGAGAGGCAAGCTCGAGGTCAGCTGCGGAACGGGATATTTGCACCGGAGAAACGGTGTGATCCGTACGGTGAGCGATTGGAAATCCAAGGCGGATTTCAAATTGCAGGAAAATCGGAAAGAGACAGGGGGAAATAGAGATGACAAGTTATAATATGGATTTTCTGATAGCCGGTACGGTGGTTCTTTTGATGGTTCTGCTGCAGTTTTATCAGCAGCGCAAGATGGAGGATGTCAATAACCGGGTCTTTCGGGTTCTGGTGACCTTAGGGTTTCTGGATGTCATTACGGAGCTTATCAGCACCCTTTACATGTGCAATCCGAGCGGGGACTACGGCGTCGGTGCCATGTTCAGTACGACGCTCTTTTACATTTTTCAGGCGCTGCTTCCCTTCACGCTGCTTTGCTATATCCGGACCCTGCGGAACAATAAGCTGATGTCCACCGCAGATATGATGAAGCTGGGGATTCCCACGATGATTCTTTGCTTTGTGGTTTTGACAAATCCCTTCACAAAGCTTCTCTTTTATTTTGATCAAAACGGTTATCAGCACGGCAGCTGGTATATGCTGATGTATTACAGCGCCCTGGTACATCTCTTACTGGCCTTATGCCAGATCTTGATCTGGAGGAAAAATCTGGGAATTCAGAAGGTTCAGGCGCTCTGTGAGGTTTTTGTGTTTACAGTAGGCGGTATCCTTTTGCAGGCAATGGACCAGGGACTTTTGATGACAGGCTTTTGTTTGAGTCTCAGCATTCTGGCGATGTTCCTGACGATCAACAATCCCTATGCAAATACCGACAGCCTGACCGGACTTTATGACAAGCAGTATCTGGTACGAAAGATGGATGAGCTGATCATCGATCGGCAGGTCTTCCATGTGGTATCCATCAACCTCTATCAGCTCGATCATGCGAATAAGGTGGCGGGGATGCACGGCGGCGACCAATTGCTGCAGTGGGTATCGGCAGAGCTTCAGAAAATCGGCGGTACCAATGTATACCGGACGACAGGCAAGCGCTTTCTTTTGCTGGCAGAGAGACTGGAAGAATACGAGACTTACCTGTCCGGATTACGGGAGCTCTTTGATCCCGAGCGGGAATCGGCCTATAGAGAGCTGGCTCTTCCTTCTCCGGTGATCCTGGCAGGCATCGTCAACGCTGAAAAGCTGGGAGACGGCGGCAGTGTTCTGGACTATGCGGAATATCTGGAATCCCTATCCCCGAAGAGCGGCCAGACCGAGGTCATTCAGGATGACCAGAAGACGATGGACAGCTTCCATTATAATAAGAAGGTAGAGCAATATCTGCAGAAGGCTGTGGAGGAGGATCTCTTCGAGATCTATTATCAGCCGGTCTATTCGACGAAGGAGCAGCGCTTTATTACGGTGGAGGCCTTAAGCCGCCTTCATCATCCGGAGCTTGGCTGGATTTCGCCGGATGTCTTTATCCAGCTGGCAGAAAAGACCCATCTGATCACCCGGGTGACGGAGCTGCAGGTGCGGCGGGTATGCCGCTTCCTGAAGGAGAATCCGAGACTGCAGGAGGAGCTTTGGAATGTGAAGATCAATCTATCTCCGGTGGATCTGATGCAAAATGACAGCGGCAGTCATCTGATTCAGATTCTGGATGAATATGAGCTGCCCTATCGGCTGTTTCAATTTGAGATTACGGAGACCGTGGCGACGGAATATACGACGGGTCTGATGCGGATCGCGGAGAGCTTCCGAAAGGCCGGCATCGCCCTCTGCCTCGATGATTTCGGATCCGGCTATGCAAACCTGAATACGGTCATGCAGCTGCCATTCTCCGTCATCAAGCTGGATCGTTCCCTGCTCTTCAATATCTGCAATGACGAGAGAACTGCATTATTTTATCAAAGTATCGTTGCAGCCTTCCAGAAAATGGGCTATTATATCATTTCAGAGGGCGTGGAGACAAAGGAAGAAATGGAGCTTTTGACAAGCTGGAAGGTCGATATGATCCAGGGCTATTATTTCTCCAGACCCTTGCCGCCGGCGCAGCTTTTGCATACGGTGATAAAAGACTAAACAGAGTGGAATGGGACAGAATATGATTCGACAGGCAAAAATAGAAGAGCTGACAGCCATCGAGGCTGTCTATGCCAAAGCAAGAAAATTTATGGAGGAGACAGGCAACCCGAACCAGTGGGGAAAGCATCATCCGCCAAGGGGGACCCTGGAAGCTGCGATCGCAGCGCAGAAGCTCTATGTACTGGAGCAGGAGGACAGAGTCTGCGGTTCCTTTTATTTCGCTATCGAGGAGGAGCCGAATTATCAGAAGATCGAGGATGGCAGCTGGCTTTCGAAGGCGCCCTACGGCGTCATCCATATGGTAGCCAGCGATGGGACGACCCATGGCTTTCTTGGACAGGTCGTGAGCTACTGTGAGGAGCGGACGAAGCACCTGCGCATCGATACCCATCCGGACAATCAGGTCATGCAACATGTCATCTTGAAAAACGGCTTTACGCGCTGCGGCATCATTCATCTGGTGACCGGAGACGGCACGGCTCGTATCGCTTACGAGAAGACAGGGGAAGAGGGCAGATGATGCAGCGAGATTATGTAGCCCTCGACCTCGAGACGACAGGTCTTCGCCCTTCCGAAGACCGGATCCTGGAAATCGGTGCCGTCAAGGTCAGAAACGGCGAGATTTGCGAGAGATATGCGACCCTGGTGGATCCGGGGATGCCTATCAACCCGCGGATTCAGGAGCTGACCGGGATCGATGACGCCATGGCTTCTGCCGGGAAGGATAGCGCCGCAGCCGTAAGGGAGCTGGTGGCCTTTTGCGAGGACTTGCCGCTTCTCGGACACAATATTTTATTCGATTATAGCTTTATCAAGCGAAATGCTGTAAATCTCGGCCTGCCCTTCGAAAAGCAGGGCATCGATACCCTGAAAATCGCACGGGCTTTGCTGCCGGATCTCGAGCATAAAAATCTTTCTTATCTCTGCGCCTATTATCAGATCGGCCAGGAGCATGCCCACCGGGCGACAGACGACGCCCTGGCATCGATGGAGCTCTACCGGAGGCTGGCAAAAGAATTCCCCGAGAGCCCGGAGGAGCTCTTTTCTCCGAAGGATCTCATCTTTCGGGTCAAGAAGCAGGGACCGATCACGGCCGCACAAAAAGGATACTTGAATGATCTGATAAAATATCATAAAATAAGCCTAAGCGTCCGGATTGAGACGCTGACGAAAAACGAAGCATCCAGAATCATAGATAAAATTATTTCCGAGCATGGGAGGATTTTAAGATGAATTGGTATGATAAGAAAAGCAGAAAAATCATTTCGACGATCATCATTGTGATCATCGTACTGGCAATGGTTTTGCCGATGCTGACCTACGCGCTTTAACTCAGGCGGAGTTTTGATGGAAACAGCACAGGAACGAGGAGATAGTTATGAAAAAAAGACAGCTTTTGACAGCGGCGCTGCTTTGCACAGCCTTCCTGGCAGGCGGCACGACCGCGCTGGCGGCTGACGGATCCGCCATTCACAGCGGTGTCTATGCGGACGGTATCGACCTGTCCGGTATGACTCGCGAGGAAGCCCTGAATGCCCTGAATGCCTACGTCGACGAGATGGGCGCCGAGACTTTGACCCTGCATATCGGGGACAATGAGGTGACACCGACTTTAAGCGAGCTCGGGCTTCACAGCACGAACGAGGAGGAGATCGTCGAGCAGGCGATTGAACTGGGAAAAAGTGGAAATATCATCAAGCGGTACAAAGAGAAAAAGGATCTGGAGCATTCGAATAAAAATTATCAGCTGACCTGGGCTCTGGATACCGACCTGGTGACGGACTATGTAAATAATGAATGCAAGCAATTCGACCAGGAGGCTGTCGATGCGACCCTGAAGCGGGAAGGCGGAACCTTCCGGATCGTCGAGGGACAGACGGGCATTGTCCTGGATGCGGACAGCTCCATTACTGAGATTACCGATTTTATCGAAAATGAATGGGACCTGACGAACAGCTCGCTCGATCTTCCCGTGGAGACCGATTATCCCCAGGGAACCGCAGAGGAGCTCAGCAAGGTAAAGGACGTACTCGGTACCTTTACCACCAGCTACAGCAGCTCCGGCGCAGCCCGCTGCCAGAATATCGCGACGGGCGCCAGCCATATCAACGGCACGGTCCTTTATCCGGGCGAGAGCTTTTCCGCCTATGAGGCAGTCAGCCCCTTTACCGAGGAAAATGGCTATGCCCTGGCGGGCTCCTATTTGAACGGCAAGGTCGTAGACAGCTTAGGCGGCGGTATCTGCCAGGTATCGACGACCCTCTACAATGCGGTTCTGCGGGCAGAGCTGGAGGTAACCGAGCGGTCGAACCATTCGATGATCGTTACCTATGTAGAGCCGGCCGACGATGCGGCCATTGCCGGAACCTATAAGGATCTGAAGTTTACGAATACCCTGGATGCACCGGTTTATATCGAAGGTGTGACCAGCGGAAAGCAGATCACCTTTACGATCTACGGACAGGAGACGAGACCCTCGAACCGGACGCTGAAGTTCGAGAGTGTGACCCTTAGCACCACGGAGCCGGGTGTACAGATTGTCGCCGATGCGGGACAGCCCATCGGCTATATTGCCAGAGAGAGTGCCCACAAGGGTGTCGTGGCAGAGCTTTACAAGCATGTCTATGTCAATGGCGTAGAAGAGAGCGTGACGAAGGTCAATAAGAGCACCTACCAGGCGACGCCGCGTACCATCACGGTAGGTGTTGCGGGAGATGCAGAGCTGTCGAACGAGGTGCAGGCAGCCATCGCGACCCAGGATGAGGCGACGGTGAATGCGACGGTAGCTTCCTGCGTCGCGAGAGCCCAGGGGAGCGAGTAAGATGAAGATAGGAAAGGTCTCAGAGACCATTTTAAAGCGTAGCATCTTTAAGCAGATTCATACAAAACGGGACGAGGTTCTATTAGGCGCCGGTGTCGGTGAGGACTGCGCGGCGATGAAGCTGGAGCCCGGCGAGGTATTCGTGATTTCGACGGACCCGATCACCGGTACGGTCAAGGATATCGGTACGCTGGCGATCCAGATTACGGCCAACGATCTGGCCAGCAGCGGGGCAGAGCCCGTGGGCGTGATGCTGACGGTTCTTCTGCCGGAGAGCATCGAGGAAGCGGATATCAAAGAGATGATGGCCGAGGTAGAAACAGCCTGCGCCCGCTTTCATATCCAGGTCATGGGTGGCCATACCGAGGTGACCCGGGCGGTAAATCAGCCCATTATCAGCGTCGCCGGTATCGGCAAGGTAAAAGAAGGCTGCCTCGTATCGACGGCCGGCGCGAAGCCGGGGCAGGACATCGTCGTGACCAAGTGGATCGGGGTCGAGGGCACTTCGATTATTGCCAAGGAGAAGGAAGCAGAGCTTCTTAAGAGATTTCCGCAAGCCTTCGTGGAGACCGCGAAGGGCTTTGACCAATATATTTCCGTCGTGGAGGATTCGAGGATTGCCGTAAGGCACGGCGTCAGTGCGATGCACGATGTGACCGAGGGCGGCATCTACGGTGCCCTCTGGGAGGTGGCAGAGGCCTCCGGCATCGGTCTGGAGATCGATCTGAAGGCAATTCCGATTAGACAGGAGACGGTCGAGATTTGCGAATGCTTCGAGCTGAATCCCTATTACCTGATTTCCAGCGGCTGTATGCTGATGGCGGCAGACCGGGGACACGATCTGGTACGGGAGCTTGAAAAAGCCGGCATTCCGGCAGCCGTCATCGGCAAGGCCACCGACGGCAAGGCCAGACGGATCGTAAACGGGGAGGACGAAAGCTTCCTGGAGCGGCCGAAGACAGATGAGCTTTACAAAATTTACGAATAAGCGACCGGGCGCGAAAGACGCCCCGGCTTATAATACTATCCTGACAGGAGGGCGAAAGCAATGAGAGAAAAAATTCTGACATTCATTGAAAAAAACAGCCGCGTAGATTTAGCGGATCTGGCAGTTATGCTGGGAGTTGAGGAGGCGGCCGTCGCCAATGAGATCGCGGATATGGAAAAGGAAGGCATTATCTGCGGATATCATACCCTGATCGATTGGGATAAGACCGGTGAGGAAAAACTAACCGCCCTGGTGGAGGTCAAGGTAACCCCCCAGCGCGGCTTCGGCTTTGACAAGGTGGCAGAACGAATCTACAATTATGCAGAGGTGGACAGCGTCTACCTGATCTCCGGCGGCTTCGATTTTATGGTCATGATCGAGGGCAAGACGATGCGAGATGTGGCACAGTTTGTCTCGGATAAGCTGTCACCGCTGGATTCCGTGCTCAGCACCGCGACCCATTTTATTTTGAAAAAATACAAAGACCATGGCTCGATTATGGCTCATGAGAAAAAAGACGAAAGGATGCTGGTGACACCGTGAGAAACCCATTATCTGACAAAGCAGTTTCTATCCCCTGGTCCGGCATCCGCAAATTCTTTGATGTAGTCAATGAGATGCCCGATGCGATTTCTCTGGGTGTCGGCGAGCCGGACTTTGATACCCCCTGGCATATCCGGGACGAGGGTATCTATACCCTGGAAAAGGGACGAACCTTTTATACTTCAAATGCAGGACTGAAGGAGCTTCGGGAGGAGATCGTGCGCTACCTCGAGCGACGGATCCACGTAAGCTATGATCCGTTAAGAGAGGTTTTGATCACCGTAGGCGGCAGCGAGGGCATCGATATGGCCTTTCGTGCGATGCTGAATCCCGGTGATGAGGTTCTGATTCCGCAGCCAAGCTATGTCTCCTACGAGCCCTGCTGTGTATTGGCAGACGGCGTGCCGGTCATCATCGAGCTCAAGGAGGAGAACGAATTCCGTCTGACAGCGCAGGAGCTTCGCGATGCCATCACTGATAAGACGAAGATGCTGGTATTGCCCTTCCCGAACAATCCCACCGGCGCCATTATGACGAAGGAGGATCTGGAGGCCATCGCTGAGGTCATTATCGAGAAGGATCTCTATGTCCTGTCCGATGAGATTTATTCTGAGCTCAGCTATGCAGGCGATCATGTATCCATCACCAGCATTCCGGGTATGCGGGAGCGCACCGTCCTGATTAATGGCTTTTCCAAGGCCTACGCGATGACGGGCTGGAGGCTTGGCTATGCGTGCGGACCGGCGGAGATCATCAGCCAGATGACGAAGCTGCACCAGTATGCCATCATGTGCGCGCCGACCAACAGCCAGTATGCGGCGGTAGAAGCCCTGAAGAACGGAGATGAGGATGTGGCTATGATGCGGGAATCCTACGATCAGAGACGCCGCTTCCTGGTACATACCCTGCGGGAGATGGGGCTTTCCTGCTTCGAGCCCTATGGTGCCTTCTATATCTTCCCCAGCGTCAAGGAATTCGGCATGACTTCCGAGGAGTTCGCGACGCGGTTCCTGATGGAGGAGAAGGTGGCTGTAGTTCCGGGTACGGCCTTCGGCGCCTGCGGCGAGGGCTTTCTTCGAATTTCCTACGCCTATTCCCTCGAGGATCTGAAGGAGGCCACCGGCCGCCTGGGAGCCTTCGTGGAGAGACTTCGGGCAGAAAAGAGTGCGAAGTAATGGCGATGAATATCGTACTCCTGGAGCCGGAGATCCCGGCAAATACAGGAAATATCGGACGAACCTGCGTGGCGACAGGGACGAGGCTGCACCTGATCGAGCCCCTGGGATTTCAGCTCAGTGAAAAGCAGCTGAAGCGGGCCGGGATGGACTACTGGTCAAAGCTGGATGTAACAACTTATGTAAACTACGAGGATTTTTTACGGAAAAATCCGGGCGCCAGACCCTATATGGCGACGACGAAGGGACCGCAGATCTATACCGAGGCTCACTTCGAGCCGGACTCTTATATCATGTTCGGCAAGGAGAGTGCCGGGATTCCGGAGGAAATCCTGCTGGAAAATCAGGAGCGGGCGATCCGGATTCCGATGATGGGAGAGATTCGCTCCCTGAATCTCTCGAATTCCGTCGCCATCGTCCTCTATGAGGCCCTGCGGCAAAATGATTTTTCCGGAATGCAGCTTCCGGGTCAGCTGACGAGATATCACTGGAAATAAGGACTTGAAGGATTTTATAGATGAAGTATTCACGTTTGCGAACAAGAGCATATAAGGTGGGAGGAATTACCCTGGCGCTTACGCTGGGGTTTTCTTCCTATGCAGCTCCGAGCCAGAGCGACGTGGACAAGATTCAAAATGAGATCGACAAGCAGCAGGACGAGATCGACAAGACCCAGCAGGAGATCGATGAGACCGAGGATAAGAAGGACAAACTGCAGCAGGCAAAATCTGAGATGGAGAGCTATCTGAAGCAGCTGAACCAGCAATATTCGAGCCTTGAGAGTCAGATCACGAAGCTTAGCAAGGATATCTCGGAAAAGCAGGCAGAGATCGAGGAGACCCAGGAAGCCCTGGAGGAGGCTCAGGCGGCCGAAGAGAAGCAGTACGCGGATATGAAGGCGCGGATTCAATATATGTATGAGAATCCGCAGAATTCCTTTCTGTCGATGCTGTTGGAGGCCGGCAGCTTCGCAAATGCGCTGAATCGGGCGGATTATGCGGAGCAGATCGCGGAGTACGACCGGGAGATGCTGGATTCCTATGCCGCCCACAAGGCGGAGGTGCAGGAGCAGGAGGAAAAGCTTCAGGCCGAGAAGGAAGCGCTGGACGAGCTCCAGGCTTCGATGGAGAAAAAGCAGAACGAGGTATCAGCTCTGGCCACCAGTACCTCGGGCAAAATCAGCCAGAAGGTGACAGATATCGCTTCCGCGCAGGCAGAGCTGGATGGAAAAACCGATACCCTGGCGAACCAGCAGGAGGTCTTAAAGCAGCTGATCGCCGAGAAGAAAAAGGTGGAGGCACAGATCGAGGCGGCCAAGGCGGCAGAGATCATCGGCTCCCTCGGTGATGTCACCGGTGTTCGAACGACAGAGCTTGAGTATACCCAGTACAGCGCCTACAGCGCCAGCGAGGACGAGGTCAAAGCGTTGGCGACCTTGATCTATTGCGAGGCCGGCAACCAGGGCGCCGAGGGACAGCTGGCCGTCGGCGCAGTCGTCATGAACCGTATCCGGGATTCCCGTTTCGGCCAGAGTGATATCTTAAGTGTTATCCGGGCCTCCGGTCAGTTTTCACCCGTGACCTCCGGCCGTTTTGACCTGATGCTGACCGACGGCGCCGATTCCGTCACGGAATCCTGCTACAATGCGGCGCGCCGCGCCATCGCAGGGGAATCCAATGTCGGAAACCGAACCTTCTTTCGAACCTATGCCAATTATCCGTCCCTCAGCGGACTGGTGATCGGCGCGCATATCTTTTCCTATACGTGGAATTATGCAGGGTAAAAAAGTGCTTGACAAAAGGAGCCTCTTCGTGTAAAATCATCCATGTTGCGGCATGTGATAGTTTATCGCAAGCAGGCAATGGGCCCAGATAGCTCAGTTGGTAGAGCAGAGGACTGAAAATCCTCGTGTCACTGGTTCGATTCCGGTTCTGGGCACGCATGGAGCACTTGGCAATGACTTTTCAAGCCCGGTGACCATCGAATTTCATATCTATATTTTATTCGCGGGTGTAGTTCAATGGTAGAACACCAGCCTTCCAAGCTGGATACGTGGGTTC
>CAVFGF010000025.1:0-25553 GCA_963621925.1 Alistipes onderdonkii
CCGGCATTTACTCCCACTAGGCTAAGGAATCCTAGAGTGTGCGCCACCAACGGACAACCGGGCGGCAGCGTGCATCTGGCGAATGTACACAAACTTAGAGGCCGAGAGCGGCACCTAACAAATTTACGCAATTCCAGTGAATATCCGCGTCATGTAGCTGCAGGCGCCCAGCCCCAGGCTGCTTCCTTCCAGATTTCCAAGCGGGAAGTTTGAGTTAAAAATTCTCCTCTTCCTTCGCCCAGCCGTAGGCATAGGTGACGGCCTTTTTCCAGCCCTTTAGCTTTCTCTGCCGCTCGGTCTCGCCAAGGGCAGGCCGAAAGATTCCGTCGATGGCCCAGTTTTTGCGCACTTCTTCCTTATTTTCCCAGTATCCGACCGCCAGACCGGCCAGATAGGCGGCTCCCATCGCCGTCGTCTCCACGCAGGCCGGCCGATGCACCGGCGCATCCATGAGATCTGCTTGGGTCTGCATCAGAAAATCATTGGCGCTGGCGCCGCCGTCCACCTTCAGCGCGGACAGTCGTATCCCGGAATCCGCCTCCATGGCCACCAGAACATCATTTACCTGATAAGCCAGGGATTCCAGCGTCGCCCGGATAATATGATACTTATTGACCCCCCGGGTAATGCCTACGATGGTGCCTCTGGCATATTGATCCCAATAGGGGGCTCCGAGGCCCGTAAATGCCGGCACTACATAACAGCCATTCGTATCCGGCACCTTTTTCGCCATATATTCCGAATCCGCAGCAGAATCAATGAGGCGAAGCTCATCTCTGAGCCATTGAATTGCCGCGCCCGCCACGAAGATGGAACCCTCCAGGGCATAATTTACCTTTCCATCCAATCCCCAGGCGATGGTAGTCACCAGACCGTGGTCGGAAAAGACCGGTTTTTCACCGGTATTCATCAGTAAAAAGCAGCCGGTGCCGTAGGTATTTTTTGCCTCCCCGGGCTCGAAGCAGGTCTGACCGAAGAGGGCTGCCTGCTGATCCCCCGCTGCGCCGGCAATGGGAATGGGGCCGCCGAAGAAGGCCGGATCCGTCTCCCCGTAGATACAGCTCGACGGCTTCGCCTCCGGCAGCATGGATTGCGGGATATTCAGCTCCGTCAGGATCTCTTCATCCCATTGAAGAGTATTGATATTAAAGAGCATCGTCCGGGATGCATTGGAATAATCTGTCACGTGAACTTTACCCTTTGTAAGCTTCCAGATCAGCCAACTCTCCACCGTTCCGAAGAGGAGCTCGCCCTTTTTTGCCCGCTCTCTTGCCCCCTCTACGTGATCCAGGATCCATTTGATCTTGGTTCCGGAGAAATAGGCGTCGATTACCAGACCTGTCTTCTTTCGAAAGCTCTCCGTCAGGCCCTTCTCCTTCAGCACATCGCAATATTCGCTGGTGCGCCGGCATTGCCAGACGATGGCATGGTAGATCGGGTCGCCGCTCTTCTTATCCCAGACAATGGCAGTCTCCCGCTGATTCGTGATGCCGATGGCCGCGATATCCGCTGCCGTCGCACCGATGCGGCTCATCGCCTCCACGGCTACCCCCAGCATACTGGCCCAGATCTCGTCGGCATCGTGCTCAACCCAGCCCGGTTTTGGAAAATATTGCTTAAATTCACGCTGGGCGACACTGCACATTTCACCCTTTTTGTTAAACAGGATACAGCGGTTGCTGGTGGTTCCTGCGTCCAGAGCCATTACATACTTGGCCATACTCATTCTCCCTTCTCTGTTCTGAAATATTTCTGAAGGGCTGTTTTCGACAGCCCTTCCCCGATGACAATCAAGATTTCCTGCCCCCTGGAAATGGGATTTATCGCGATCTCCCGGCGGGTAGCATTTAGCTCAATAAAGCCGTCTTTCGTCGGCAGAAAGCCCTTGATCCGAAAAATGTGACCGCAATTCGAATCCGCAAAGGCGGCCTGCACTGCTTCTGAAAGCTCTGCTTCTGTCATCTTCACATGCATGAAAAACAAAGAATCAAAGGCCTCCTCCTGCTGCGCCTCCTTACAGTAATCGGACAGCCGATAGCCTGCACGGAGAAGGGCTTCAAAGTCCGCATCGGTAAATTCCGACCAGTTTTTCCTTATAATTTCTTTCTCCGGGCGTCTGCTGCAGCCGATCTTTTTGAGAGCCCGGTTCAGATGGGCCACAGTCGCATCGAGCTCTGCCTCGCTTGCTTCCTGGACTCGGCTGAAAAGCACCGCCCCCGCATCCGCTGCCTCCGTGGCCAGAAGATATTCTGCCGCCTCGGACAAATCCTCCGGCAGCCTTCCGTCCACGATAGCGAAGACATTGCCTGCCTCGTACCAGCGATCCAGCGGCTCCTCCTGCAGGGTATCGAAGAATTCATCCCTATCGTAGATCCCGGAGGGCTCCACCAGCACCCGATCGAAGCCGCTCATCCCCATAGCGATCAGCTTCGTCTTGAAACGGCGCCTGTGACAGTCCTTGTCGCAGCCGCCCGCGACCATCTCCAGCTCGCAGTTTTCTCCCTCCAGATCCTGGAGCAGCATCCTATCCACATTGACCGCTCCGAAATCATTTTCCAGTATTCCGATATGGTATCCTTGTTTTATCAGCCATCCGGCATAAGCGCGAATAAAAGTGGTTTTTCCGGCGCCCAGAAAACCCGTGATTAAGTCTATTTTTACCATGGAAAACTCCTTTCGGCCGCATCGGCTGCTACACTATCTACACGGTATCACGGATTCAAAAAAACGTCAATGATTCCGGCTTGCGCGAAGACCGCCGGCATATTAGAATAGGGGTATCTTGTGATAAATTTTATCGACTTTCAGAAATGAGGTGTGTTTATGAAAATGGTAACTCTCGGCGCCACCGGCATCACGATCCCCCAGAATGCCTTTGGTGCTCTTCCGGTGCAGCGCGTCGACCTGGACACTGCTGTTTCGCTTCTTCGAAAAGCCTATGAGGGCGGCATGCGCTTCTTCGATACAGCCAGAGCCTACAGCGACAGCGAGGAAAAGCTGGGGCATGCCTTCGAAGGAATCCGGAACCGAATCTATATCGCCAGCAAGACCATGGGTCGCACGCCGGAAGCCTTCCGGGAACAGCTGGATACTTCGCTGAGACTTTTGAAAACGGATTATCTCGATATCTATCAATTTCACTGCGTCGACCAGTGCTATCGTCCCGGTGACGGCACCGGCATGTATGAGTGCATGCTGGAGGCCAAAGAGCAGGGTAAGATCCGCCATATCGGCGTCACCGCCCATAAGCTCGGTGTCGCAAAGGAATGCATCGAATCCGGCCTCTACGAGACCCTGCAATATCCCTTCAGCTATCTCTCCTCCGAGAAAGAGCTGGAGCTTGTAAAGCTTTGTAAAGAGAAAAATATGGGATTCATTGCCATGAAGGGTCTGGCCGGCGGCCTGATCAACAACTCCCGGGCTGCCTTTGCCTTTATGTCCCAGTTTGACAATGTACTTCCGATCTGGGGAATTCAAAAGATGAGTGAGCTTGAGGAGTGGCTCTCCTATATGGACGAGCCCCCTGCTCTGAATACGGAGATTTCCGCTTTTATTGAGAAAGAGAAGAAAGAGCTGAACGGCGATTTCTGCCGCGGCTGCGGCTATTGTATGCCCTGCCCCGCCGGCATTCTCATCAACAACTGCGCCCGCATGTCCCTGATGGTTCGCCGCGCTCCCTCCGCCAACTGGCTGAACGCCGAGTGGCAGGAGAACATGAAGAAAATCGAGGATTGCCTCCACTGCAATCAATGTATGACAAAATGTCCCTACGAGCTGAATACGCCCGAGCTTCTGCAGAAGAATTATGAGGATTATAAAAAAATCCTGGCGGGCGAAGTGAAGGTAAATTAAAAGAAAGTGGAGAAAGGAAGCATTCCCCTAGCGAGATGCTTCCTTTCTCCACTTTCTTGTTACATAAAAATAATATGGCACCAACGGAATCAGGGCAGAAATCCAGGCCGCCGGGTCAGCCAGGCAGACGCCTGCGAAGCTTGTTTTTCCGGCTACCAAAAGTACGATGCCGGAACGGGCAACCAGCTCGAAGACGCCTCCCAGCATCGGTACCAGGCCGTATCCCAGACCCTGAAGGGTATTTCGATACAGGAAGATGCTGCCCAGGAAGGGATAGCACCAGAATACCGTATGAAAATACAGGACGGACACGGATATGACCTCTGTCTCAGACGAGCTGATAAACAGCAGCGTCATATATTTGCTGAAGAAAAAGACCAAGGCCATCGCCACGACACTGTAGAGCAGAATCATCAGCTGGGTGCAGCGCACACCCTCCAGCACACGCTCCTTCTTGCCTGCTCCCCAGTTTTGTCCGACGTAGGTAGCAATCGTCGCTCCGAAAGCAATAAAGACCGTCGCGATGATATTCTGAAGCTTTCCGGCAGCAGAAAAGCCTGCCATATAATTTTCACCATATACATTGACCGCTCCCTGCACGATAATGGTCCCGATGGCCGTGATGGAAAATTGCAATGCCATCGGTACGCCAAGCGCGATCAGCCGCTTGCAGGAATCGAAAGAAAAACGGAAGTTTTCCTTTTTCAGATGCAAGATCGGATATTTCTTTACGATATAGAGAAAGCAAAGCAATGCGGAGATAGCCTGCGCAATGACCGTCGCATAGGCACAGCCTTCGACGCCCATTCCTCCATAGATAATGAAGACGATATCCAACACGACGTTGATGGCCGCTGACAGAATCAGGAAATACAAAGGAGACCGGGAATCTCCCAGAGCCCGCAGAAAGGCCGCCAATGCATTATAGGCTGCTGTCACCAGAAGTCCTGCATAGATAATGCCCATATAACTCTTTACATCCGGCATGATCTCATCCGAATAATTCATTAGCCGCAGAATCGGCACATTTGCCAGGCTAAGACCCAGGGTCATCACTACGGCAAAGCCAAAAGACAAATAAACAGACATGGCCACATAGTGGCGCATCCGTTCATATTCCTTTGCCCCAAACCATTGCGCAACCAGGATGGCAAAGCCACTGGCCAAACCGTTCAGCCAGCCTGTCACAAAAAACATCAGCGAACCCGTACTGCCGATGGCTGCCAGGGCGCGCACACCCAGGAACTGACCGGCGATAATAGAGTCCGCCACATTGTAAAACTGCTGGAATACATTTCCAAGGAAAACCGGTATCATGAAATGCAGGATCAACCTGGCCGGTTTTCCCACCGTCATATCATGCATTTTCCCCGCTGTCGTTTCACTCATTTTTCTTACTCCTCATAAAACCGTCCGGTTTGATCCGGACGGTTTTTCTTATGCAAGCAATATATTTTTTAGCTCCTCTACCGTCGCTGCGATCTTTGCCGCGCCGGCTTTTTCAAGCTCCTCCCGGCTTCCGTAGCCATAGAGGACACCGATGCAGGGGAGGCCGTTCTCTTCGGCGCCCCGGACGTCATTTTCCCGGTCACCGACCATTACCGCTTCGGAAAGGTCATACCCGCCCTCCCGGATCGCATAATGCAGAACATCCGCCTTCTCGACCCGGTTCTCGTCTAAGCTGGCTCCTGCGATGCGGTCAAAATACCCGGCCAGGCCGAAGTGCTCCAGGATCTGCACCGCAAAGACCTCCGGCTTCGAGGTGGCCACCACCAGCTTGCGGCCGGCTTCCTTCAAGTCCTTCAGAAGCTCTTCAATCCCCGCATAAACGGAATTTTCAAACATTCCGTGGTTTACATAATATTCTCTATAGTATTCGATGCCCTGCTTGCACTGCTCCGGCGTAAAGCCGTAATGTTTTTCGAAGGATTCCGCCAGCGGCGGACCTACAAAGCAGTCCAAGGTATGAAGATCCGCCACCTCGATATTCCATTTTTTCAGTGCATAGGCCACAGAACGGGTGATGCCGGGCGCCGATTCCGTCAGTGTCCCGTCCAAGTCAAAAAATATCGTTTGGTACATAGTTTGTCATCCTCCCGTTCTTTGCTTCTCATCTACTCTTCTGCAGTGCTTTCTTCGGTATGCTCTTCCTCGCTTTGCTCTTCCGTCGTCTCCGGTATCTGCGCTGAACCGTCGGTCGGAGGCTGAACCACCGTACCGATGACATTGCCCGGATGGAGCGTACAGGGCTGGGCTACCAGCGGCGAGCCGGATACGCTGTTATTTTCCGGCGTCAAGGTGATTACCCGGAACTCATGGGTCGGGCAGGCATCCGTAGCCAGGGCACCGCTCTCTACGCAAGCCTCTCCCGTCACATGGACATCACAGTATTCTGTCGGCACGGTACCCTCCGCGAAGTATTCTGTCTTCACCATTCCATCGCAGACACCCGGGATCGCCAGCTTGCCGGAGGCCGCGCATACCGTAGCGCTGGTCACCGAGGAGGGCTTTTCAAAGCCCGGATCGCTCTGTCCTTCGCTCAGTCTCGACATGACTGCCTTCCAGATCTTCTTATGATAGCTGGTCTCGCCCTTCTTGCTGGAGAGCTCATGGTTATTATCATAACCGGCCCAGATGCCGGCGGTATAATACGGTGTATAGCCGACAAACCATACATCGCGGTTGTCCGAGGTCGTACCGGTCTTACCGGCGATGCTCATACCGCTGAAATTCACGGCCTTACCGGTACCCTTGGTGACGACATCCTGCATCGCGCTGGTCAGAAGCCAGGCTGTGCTGTCCTTCAGAACCGTCTTACTGTAGGCTGTCGTGTTGTCAATCAGGACATTGCCGTCATGATCGGTAATCTTCGTATAGAAAACCGGTTTTTCATAGACGCCGCCGTTGGCAATCGTCGCATAGGCTGCTGTCAGCTCGATGTTCTTGACACCATTGGTGATACCGCCCAGAACCATGGCCTGGGTATAGTCATTCTTGCCGTCCTTCGCCTCCTTTTGGAGGGTCGTGATACCCATATTTTCCAGATAGGTGATACCGAGAGCCGGCGTAATATCGGTAATGGTCTTCACTGCCACGATATTCATGGACTGTTCGATACCTCTTCGAAGCGAGGTCCAGCCCTGGTAATTCTCACCGTTCCAGTTGCGGACCGGGCGTCCCTTTCCGTTGTCATAGCTGTAGGGCGCGTCATACTGAGTCGTCGCCAGCGTCATGCCGGCAGAATCCAGAGCCGCCGCATAGGCTGCCACTACCTTGAAGGTAGAACCCGGCTGCCTGGTGGTATCCACGGCACGGTTCAGAGAAAGGCTCTCAGTCTTCTCGCCGCGGCCGCCTACGATACCCTTGACATAGCCCGTCGACTGGTCCATCACTACCATGGATACCTGGGGCTGTACCGTCATGCTGACAGTCTCATAAACCGTATCCCCATCCTCGACGATGGACTCCTTGTAAGCATCGATATGCGCCTGTGCGTCCTCCTTGCTGTCAAAGAGCAGCTCGAATTTCGAGGATTCATTTTCCTTGAAATACTGCTCCATCATTTCCTTGCTGTAATTCGTCTGCGTTCCGTCAGGCTTTACCACCGTCAAGGCATACTCCAGACCGATTTTTGAGCCGGAGGGATAGTTTTCCTCGTTCGAGGTCTCCTCATCCATGACCTGCTGCACAGCGGGATCCTGCGCAGTCTCGATGGTCAGGCCTCCATTGTATACAAGATTGTAGGCCTGCTGCGAGGTATAGCCCTTGACTTCCTGCAGGTCATTGATGACCTGGGCAATCGTCGCATCTACATAATAAGAATATACGGAGGCCGTACTCTTTGTCTCATTCGTCGTTTGAATCCGGCTGTAGACATCATCCGCCATTGCCTCTTCGTACTCTTCATCGGTGATGTCACCGCATTTCTTCATATCCTCCAGGACAATCTCACGGCGCTTGGCATTTTCCTCCGGAGAGCTCACCGGATTGTACTTGGTAGGGCTCTTGGTGATGCCGGCGATAACTGCCGCCTCGGAGACCGTCAGCTCGCTGACATCCTTGTTGAAATAGCGGTTTGCCGCCGCCTGGATGCCCAAAGTATTCTGGCCGAGGTTGATGGTATTCAGATACGCCTCCAGGATCTCATCCTTTGTCATGATCTTCTCCAGCTTCAGAGCCAGGTACTGCTCCTGCAGCTTTCGCTCAATCTTCTCTACCAGCGTGTCCTCGCTCATAAAGTCGAAGACGCTGTTCTTCAGAAGCTGCTGGGTAATCGTGCTGGCACCCTCGGTCTTTTTAAAGCCGCTGGTGATTCCCTTGACACCTGCCCGAAGGATTCCCTTGACATCAATGCCGTTATGCTCGTAAAAGCGTTCATCCTCTACATCGACGAAGGCCTTCTTTACATGCTCCGGAATATTGTCGATATCTACCCAGACACGGTTCGAACCGGCTGTAATGAGCTCCGCCATCGTATTTCCCTCGGAATCCACCATCACGGACTTGTATCCCCGGGGAATGACACTGCTGCTGTCGATATCCGGTGCATTGTCAATGACTCCCTTTATGATCCCAATCCCGGCGCACAGGCCGATGACACCTGCTGCCAGAAGGCAGAGTAAAAATGCTTTTATAAATATAACCCCGGCCTTTTTTCCGGCCTTTGTGGATTTGGAGTGCATCGACTTCTGTTTTTTCGAAGTGCTGCGTTTTCCATAATTCATGTCTTGTCCTCCTATGTTATCCACCCATTATAGCAAAAAGTATTTTCAGAATAAAGTCTTATTTGATGATTTCACATTTTCTTTCCCGTTTTCGCTCTGCTGTCCCTTGTCGAAAACGTGGTTTGTATACTATAATGGATTATATTGCGAAAATTTAACTCCTGCGACAGGGTCTGACATTTTTTTCAGCTTCCCTCCTTTATCCTGTTTTTAAAACCGGCAAAGGAGAAGCTTATGCGAAGAGAATATCTGACAAAAACCCGTACCGTCGCAGACGAAAAAGGAAACCTGCTGTATCTGCATTATTATCTGGCAGAGGAGATACGGCCTTCCTCGGCCCTTCCCCTCTATCGCATCGGCATCCAAAAGCTTCCGGTTTCGGAGCCCCGGGCGGCGGAAATCGCCTGGACTCCTCCGGTGACGGACTCCGGCTCTCTGGCCCACAGCCTGTTTGACAGGCTCATCCGAAATGCCGTCACCCCCTTCTGTCTTCTGGAGGTTCTCGATGATTTACTGTCGGCAGAATACAGGCAGGCTTTCTGAAAGGAAGCTGCATGTCTGAAGAGACTCGTTTTGTATACAAGGGCGGCGAAGGGGAAATCATTGAAAAAAAATCCCGTTTTATCGCCACTGTCGCCCCTATCTCCTCCGAGGAGGAGGCTCTGCTCTTTATCGAGCAAACCAAGAAAAAATATTGGGATGCCAGACACAATTGTACGGCATTTACCCTGGGAGAGAGGCATCAGCTCACCCGCTGCAGCGACGATGGAGAACCCGCCGGAACTGCCGGACGGCCGATGCTGGATGTCCTTCTGAAGGAGGATATCACAAATGTCGCCGTCGTCGTGACCCGGTATTTCGGCGGAACCCTTCTAGGCACCGGCGGCCTCGTCCGCGCCTACTCCGGTGCGGTTCAGGAGGGACTTCGAAATGCCATCATCCTGACCAAAAGATCCGGTCTGCGCCTGCAGATTCATACCGACTATACCAATCTCGGCAAGATTCAATATCTCCTGGCACAGCATCAGATCCCCACGCTGTCCTCCTCCTATACGGATGCCGTCAGCTTAGAGGTTCTTGTACCGACAGAGGATTTTGATTCTTTTTGCGATGCCATTACCGAAGGAACCGCCGGAACTGCCGGGCTTATAAAAGGGGAAGGCTGCAGCTTTGCCCTGGACGGTCATGAGCTTTTGCTGCTGGATGAGGAGGAAAAATCGTGAACATACGTTCTTTTCGATCCCGTCACATCCTGCCGGCCTTCTTTTTTACATTGCTCCTTGGCGCCTTTGTCATCTTTTTTGTCCTTCCGCTTCGAAGCTCCCGCAGCCCGATGCTGCAGCTTTGTATCAATGAAATCTCGGTCTCGGGGATCGCTGCCCAGACCGGTGTCTCCGATCCCTCGGAGGATTATATCGAGCTCTACAATCCCACCGATGAGCCCCTTTCTTTAAGCGGTGTTTATCTCTCGGACAATCCGAAGAAGCATCGGCTGGCGGCTCTTCCGGATATCGAAATTCCGGCCGGCGGATTCGTGCTGATCTATGCGGTCGGAGCAGACGGGACAGCCCCGGAGGATGGTATATCCGTCCCCTTCAGCCTTCGAACCGGGGAAACCCTTACGCTGACCTGGGTGCAGGAGACGGAAGGCGGCGCTTCCATCTCCCACCTTATCGACACCGTCTCCCTTCCGACCAGTCTGAAAACCGGCTCTGTCTATGCCAGAACCCGGGACGGCGGAGCGGATTTTGACGAGATGCGTCCTTCCCCAGGCTCTTCCAACGACGAGGCCGGTCTGGTTTTGAACGAACCGACCCTTTCTCTTCCCAGCGGTTTCTATCAGGGAAGCATTTCACTTTCCATGGAAGCGGGTCAGGGCAGCGTCATCCGCTATACCCTGGACGGCAGCGAGCCGGATATCGACTCCCCGGAATATACGGAGCCTCTCCTCCTTGCGGATCCCAGCGACCGGCCGGATCTCTATGCCTCCCGCACCGATATTTCTGAGGAGGACAGCGGCTATCTGGCACCGGAGTCGCCCGTCGATAAGGCCGTCGTTCTTCGGGCTACCGCCTTCGATGCCGACGGCAACCGGAGCAATTCCGTTACCGCGACCTATTTTATCGATTTTGACAGCAAAGACGGCTATGAGGATGCCGTCATTCTTTCTCTGGTTACGGATCCGGATAATCTATTTTCGGATCAGGACGGTATCTATATCCGCGGCGCCCTCTATGACGATGCCATCGATGCCGGTCTCATTTACAATGGCCTTCCCTGGTCCTACCTGACGGACTATACCAATTATTATCAGGAGGGGAGGGACTCGGAACGGCTGGCTCATATCCAGCTTTTTGATGCGTCCGGAAGTGAAGCTCTGTCTCAAACTTGCGGCATTCGGATCCGCGGCAATGAGTCCCGTCATTTCCCGCAAAAGAGCCTTACTCTTTTCGCCCGCGGGGCTTACGGTTCCTCTTCCTTTGACCCGGTTCTCTTTGGCACCGGCATTTCTTATCCCAATCTGATCCTGAATAATACCCATACTTTGAAGAAGGTATTTTTCTTTTCTCTAGTGGAGGATCGGGATGTGGCCACGCAGCAATATACGCCCTGTCAAGTCTTTTTAAATGGGGAGTATTGGGGAATGTATTATCTGATGGAGAAATATTCTTCGGATTATCTGGCCGGGCATTATGCTGTCGACGCGGAGGATACGCTGCTCATCAAGGATACGCGCTATGTCGAGGACGGGGATCCGGAAGCCATCGCCAATTTCCGGGAGCTTCGGGATTTCCTGGAGGAAGAGGATTTGTCGGATCCGGCTGTCTACCAGGAGCTTCTCACGAAGATGGATATGCAAAGCTTCATCGACTGGATGTGTACGAATATCTATATCGGCAATACGGATACGAAGCCTCTGGGCGGCAATGTGCTGACCTGGCAGACACTCTCGGCCGAAAATGACGAGGAAGGCGACGGGCGGTTTCGCTGGATGCTCTATGACCTGGATGATTCGCTGGGGGTAGGCACGGATCTGGCCGCAACTCCGGCCTATGCCTTTGATTCCTTTACCGGGCATTCGGCATACTCGGAGCTTGGTCTTCTCGATGATGAACCTATGCCTGCCCTGATGGGAAATGAGGATTTTCGCCGACAGTTTGTGTTGAGCTTTCTTGATATGGCCAATGAAAATTTCCGCTGGGAGCGGGTGGAAGCCCTGCTTTATAAGGCTCTGGACCAAAAGGGATGGGCAGACAAGAGCTGGGAGCGCTGGAATACGAATCCAGAGTACGCTACCTTTGATGAACAAGTGGCGGAGCTTCGCACCTTCTTTTCCAAGCGTTTTGACTTTATCGTGCCTTTGCTGGCGGAGCATTTTGACCTTTCGGGGGCTCTGGTCGATGTGACCTTGACATCTCTTTCCGACGAGAAGGGATGTATCTCTTTGAATACGCTCTCACCGGATCTCTCGGCCGGAGACTGGACCGGGCAGTATTATACGGATTATCCGCTTACCTTGAAGGCTGAGGCTGCCAAGGGGTATTCCTTTGTGCGCTGGGAGATCGAGGGCGGAGAGATCGCCGAGGGGGATTTGGAGAATGCAGAAATTGCAATTAAGCTGAATAGCGATACAACTATCACCGCTGTCTTTCAGACAGATTGAGTGAAATGTAGATAAGGGCGGCGGAGCCGGAAGTTCACCCGGCTCCGCCGCCCGATCTACGTTACGTCAATTTCTCTTATTTCACGTTGAATGCCTTGATGCCGGGATATACCGCGCTCTTACCCAGAGCTTCCTCGATGCGCAGCAGCTGGTTGTACTTCGCTACACGCTCGCTTCGGCTCGGTGCACCGGTCTTGATCTGGCAGGTATTTAAGGCTACCGCCAGGTCTGCGATGGTCGTATCTGCGGTCTCCCCGGAGCGATGGGAGGTTACCGCTGTATAACCTGCCTTATGTGCCATCTTGATGGCTTCCAGGGTCTCGGATACGGAACCGATCTGATTCAGCTTGATCAGGATAGAGTTGCCGCAGCCCATCTCAATACCCTTCGCCAGACGCTCGGTATTGGTTACGAAGAGATCGTCACCGACCAGCTGTACCTTGTCGCCCAGGCGTGCGGTCAGCTTCTGCCAGCCTTCCCAGTCCTCCTCATCGAGACCGTCCTCGATGGAGATGATCGGATATTTCTCACAAAGCTCTGCCCAATGCTCGATCAGCTCTTCTGCCGTAAATTCGGTACCTGCCTTCGGAAGCTTGTAGTAGCCCTTGCCCTTCTCGCTCTTCCACTCGGAGGAAGCTGCATCCATTGCAATCTTAAAATCGCGGCCCGGCTCGTATCCTGCCTTCTTTACAGCCTCCAGAATCGTCTCGATGGCTTCGACATCCGACTTCAGTGCCGGTGCGAATCCGCCCTCATCTCCGACAGAGGTTGCGAGGCCTCTCTCCTTCAGAATCGCTGCCAGCGCGTGGAAGACCTCTGCGCACCATCTTAAGCATTCCTTGAAGGACGGAGCGCCCACCGGCATAATCATGAATTCCTGTACATCCAGGCCGGAGGACAGGGCATGGCAGCCGCCGTTTACGATATTCATCATCGGTACCGGCAGGCGATTGCCATTGATACCGCCCAGGAAACGATACAGCGGGATATCCAGAGACGTCGCTGCTGCGCGGCAGGTCGCTATAGAGACTGCCAGAATGGCATTTGCGCCGAGCTTGGACTTATCCTTAGTGCCGTCTGCCTCGATCATCGCACGGTCTACGGCATAGATATCCGAAGCATCCAGGCCCTTTACTGCCTCATGGATAATCGTATTGATATTTTCTACTGCCTTGGTTACGCCCTTGCCGAGATATCTGCTCTTATCTCCGTCGCGCAGCTCCAATGCCTCAAATTCGCCGGTAGATGCACCGCTGGGAGCTGTCCCCCGCGCTACGGTACCGTCTGCCAGGGTCACCTCTGCCTCTACGGTAGGATTTCCTCTGGAATCCAGAATCTCTCTTCCGACAACCTTTTCAATCTGTAAATAATCCATTTTGAAAAATCTCCTTTCCTTCATTCGCGCATGTTTTCAGCGCATACAGGTATCCCCTAAGGGGATTTCCATATATCCTCAAAGGGAAGCTTTCACCCCCTTAGGAATCTCATTTTTCGGGCAGAACATCCGGAAGATGCAAGGGAGCCACCCCGGCTGCATCTTCCCGTTGCTTGATGCATCGGAAAGTATACCATTCCGATTGGAGTCTGCCTGATTTATTCACATGTAGTTAGTGTTATCTAACTTTCAAAATCATAGCAGATCCGTTAGTTAAAGTCAATCTGAGAGACTTTCTTTTCCCTTTCTTGAGAAATCCTATCAAAATAGTTACCTGTTCGTAACTGTTCAGTACCTTCACAGTCAAAAACAGCCGCTCCCCGTAGGGAGCGGCTGTTTCCTCCGAATTCTCTAACTTTTTTATCTCTTGATCTGTCCGTAGTAAGCGTTTGCGCCGTGCTTTCTCAGGAAGTGCTTGTCCTGGATGACCTGCGGTGCCGGCTGTACTCTGGCATTCAGAATCTCGGTACGGCATGCCATCTTTGCTACCTCCTCGAGAACGACCGCATTGTGTACAGCATTTGCTGCGTCGGTTCCCCAGGTAAACGGGCCGTGATTCGTGCAAAGCACACCCGGTACGTGCATCGGATCGATGCCTCTCTCGTTGAAGGTCTCGATGATTACGAGGCCGGTATTCTTCTCGTACTCGCCGTTGATCTCCTCTGCGGTCAGGCTTCTTGCGCAGGGAATCTCACCGTAGAAATAATCTGCATGGGTGGTTCCGTAGCAGGGAATGCTGCGGCCTGCCTGTGCCCAGGAGGTAGCCCACGGAGAATGGGTATGTACGACGCCGCCGATCTTCGGGAATGCCTTGTAAAGCTCCAGATGGGTCGGTGTATCGGAAGATGGGTTGTAGTCGCCCTCTACTTTATTGCCATCCAGATCGATGACTACCATATCCTCCGGCTTCAGAAGGTCATACTCGACACCGCTCGGCTTGATGACAAAAAGTCCCTTTTCCCGGTCGATGCCGCTGACATTTCCCCATGTATAGGTAATGAGTCCTCTTCTCGGGAGCTCCATATTTGCTTCATATACCTGTTTTTTCAGTTCCTCTAACATGCTGTTTCCTCCTTTTAGTCCTCTGTTTTTTTATCCAGGAGCTTGCGCATTGCGGAATTTGCAAAATGCAGATCGCTCTTCCAGTCTTCCTTGCCCAGATACCAGAACTCGGTCACGTAGCGGCGTACGCCCATTTCCCATGCCGTATCGATCACCGCCGGGAAATCCACCTGGCCCTCTCCGAACATCATGTCGCGGAACTTGCCCGGTACGGTCTCCTTCAGGTGCATTGCTACGACATGACCGTCGCAGGTCTTCAGATCCGCCAGCACGTCGGTGCCGTAGGTAATGGCTGCATTGTTGATATTGCCGCAGTCCGGATAGACATTCAGGTAGGTAGAGTTGATCTCGTCGACGTATTTCATGGACTTCTCGCAGGTGTTCATGAATTCGGTCTCCATGGTCTCAAATCCCATCAAAACACCCGCCTTCGCTGCCATGCGGGCTGCCTTCTTAAGATTCCGTCCGAAGCGCTCTACTGTCTCCGGGGTGGACTCGTCATAATATACGTCATAGCCGGCCAGCTGGATGATCCGGACACCCAGGTCGTCTGCCAGCTGAATCGCTTTTTCCATGATCTCCAAGCTTCTCGCCTCGGTAGCCGGGTCGCTGCTTCCCAGCGGATATTTCCGGTGACCGGACAGACACATGCTGCGGATCGGCAGACCCACCTCATACATGGTCTTCACCAGCTCCAGGCGCTCTTCCTTCGTCCACTCCAGGCGAGCCAGCTTCGCGTCTGTCTCGTCGATACTGATTTCCACGAAATCATAGCCTGCCTCCTTCGCTGCCTCGAGTTTTTCCTTCCAGGTCAGCGTATTCGGCATGGCTTTCTCATATAATCCAATGCTATAAGCTTTCATCTTCTATTCCTCTCAGGGGAGAGCCCGTTACAGGCTCTCGATCTCATAAAATGCGATTTCATCAATCTCACGGTTGGTGGACAGGATGCCCAGCTTATTGCCCGGTTTCTTGTATACACGGGTATTTGCCGGTCCTACGTTGTGATCCAGAACCTCCAGCACGTAGTCCTTGCCGTCATGGTAGCAAGCCATCAGATCGCGATCGCCCTTCCGGTTGCCGATGATAGCCATGCCCTTGCCCAGGATCTCTGCTCCCCAGATACCGTGCAGGAACTCATAGGAGCCCTCGAAGGTCTTCACGCAGGTATACTTGCCCTCTGCCTTCTTGTAGATCTTGATGGTGTCGCCGTGGAACGGTGTCATAACCAGCATCTCATCCTCACCGTCTCCGTCGAAATCAGCGAAGGTCATATCGCTGGCCGGATCCTCGGTCAGGGTCTCTACGGTCCACTCGCCGCCCTTTGTGGCAGGCGGAGTTACCTTGAAGATTCCGTTCTCGGTACCCACGATGCCGCTCATGACGCCATCCTTCTCGATACGGCAGTAGCCATGATTCTTCAGGAGATCCTCCTTCAGCGGAACCAGCTTCACCTGATTCTCCTCGTTGATCTCGCTCAAATCTGCCGGAAGCTCGCCGACCCATATCTTGCCCGGCATACTCCAGTCATCCTTGAACTCATGACCGGACTTCAGGGCGCAGGCGATGATATAGTTGACACCGCCTCTGCTCAGGATATCGAAGCGATGTACGAAAGGCAGATCGGTGATGGTCTTTACCGTCCAGTCATCCTTTCCCTTCGGGGAAGCCAGGATGATCTTTGCTTCCTTGGAGTCGTTCGGGGAGTAGAATTTGTGGGTAGCCAGGAACTCACCGTTGCTTCCCGGTACCTGAACCATGCTCATAACTCCGCCGGGCTGTTCCCATACGGTCTCCTCCAGATTGCCGTCCAGGTCAAAGAGCAGACATTTATTGACCTTCTCTGCCGCTACCAGCATATGCTCTGCACCGTTGTAGGTCAGCGGGCAGATGGAGTAGCATTTTTCCAGTTCATGTGTTTTGATCTTCTTTACTTTCATTGCGATTCTCCTAATCTACTTGATATACCCAGGTTCCCATTTCCCGAAATTCACGGACCATCTGCGCCGGGGCATTGACATCTGTGATGATGTTTTCGATCTTCTCCGGCGGGCAGGATACGCCTCCGGTCCGTACGCCGAACTTGAAGCTGTCTGCCAGGATATAGGTCGTTCCGGTCACTCTCTGAAACATCATCTGATTCAGATTTACCTCGCTCATCATCTCGGTCACCATCCCGATATCCGGGCTGATGCCGGTACAGCCAATGAAGCATTTTTTTGCCGCCACATAAGCGAGGCTGTTTTTCGTGAAATCTCCCACCATGGCTCCCTTCTGATAGCGAAGCTCGCCTCCCAAAAGGACAATCGTCGCATGGGAAGGATTTTCTTCATTGATGATGTTGCCGTTGTTCGTGATTACCGTGACATTCCGGCTGGTAATATATTTGATCATCGCCAGAGCTGTCGTACTGGTGTTCAGGAGAATACTGTCTCCGTCCTCCACCAGACTGGCCGCATATTTGGCGATCTTTTCTTTTCGAAGCTCTCTGGTATTCTGTCTCGGTCCCTCCGCATTGCCCGTACGGGCTCCGCCGTAGAAGCGCTCCAGGAGCTTATGTTCTTCCAGATATTGGAGGTCTCGCCGAATCGTCAGAGGGGATACCTGCAGCTGCTCTGACAGGCTGCTTACAGATACATCTCCGCCATTCCTTACTGTCTCCAAGATCTTTTCACGCCGGCTGTTTACGATTGAACGGCTTGTTTTCACGGCTTTTCCTCCTTTCTGTAGGGTTTTATACAACCAAAAGACGCTTTCCCATGGCCTTCCGGCCCCGGGAAAGCGCCCTCGTCATTGCTGTTTATTCCACTTGATTAGTTAAGCGGCACTCCGGATGCTTTTAACTTTTCTTCCATCTCTGCCTGAGACATTACATTCTTCAGACCGATTACATGTACACCCTTTGCCTCTGCATCCTTGAACATGGAGATAAAGTTCAGCGGGCAGAATACTACGTCAAACTGTGTAGCAGAGCTCTTTCCCTCAGAAAGAGAGCAGTGATGCAGCTTGCCAACCTTGATTCCCAGAGACTTTACAACCTTCTCTGTGGTCATCTTCATCATCAGACTTGTTCCGGCGCCGTTTGCGCAGCAAACTAAAATGTTCAGCATGTTTGTTTCCTCCTATAGGATTTTCTTTAATAATTAAAAATTAAAGCGTCTTATTTCGCACTCTTAGCCTTCAGCTCTTTGTATGCTTCCCAGTCCTCTGTCATCAGGAAGTAGCCTTCCTTGTCAGCACGGTACTGCAGCTGCGGGATAGCAATCAGAATGATGATAACGATTGCCAGACCTATGTAGCTTAAGTACTTCATCAGAACTGTGAATACCGGCCATACAACTGCCCAGTCCCACATACCGAGGTATCCGCCGTATGCTGCCAGACCTACCCAGCCTGCGATAAGAGCAGAACCGAATACCTGACACAGACCGGAGATGAAGGGCAGAATCAGTGCCGCCTTCAGACCGCCTCTGTTGTTAGCATACACCGCGATGGTAGCGTTGTCAAAGAAAACAGGTACGAATCCGGCGATAACCAGTACCGGGCTCTTCAGGGCAATCAGAATACCGATGGCGATGAACTGTCCGAGAGCACCTGCCAGGAAACCGAGCGGTACGGCATTCGGAGAACCGAAACCGAAGGATACAGCGCAGTCTACAGCCGGAACAGAACCCGGCAGCCACTTGTTTGCGATACCCTGGAAGGAATTGGTCAGCTCGGTTACGAAGGTACGAACACCCAGCTGCAGAATTGCCAGATATACGGCAAAGTTCAGGCAGATGTTCAGGATATAGAACAGGAAGCTCTGTCCCTCGGACATGAAGCCTGCCTCAGTCAGGTAGTCTCTTCCGAGGATAACCAGGATAGCACCGAAGAATACAGTCATCAGGATAGCGGTACAAACCATATTCTCATTGAACATGGACATGAAGCCCGGAAGCTCGATATCCTCCAGCTTCTTGGAAGCCTTGCGGCCCTTCTTTACATCACGCTCATGCATCTTGCCTGCGATCCAGGAGAACAGGGCTACACCCATGATCTGCTGATGTCCCAGACAGAAGCCTGCGCCGTCGCTGAGCTCCTGCGTTGCCTTGATGGTCAGGTTGGAGCCTACGGCCCAGTAGAGACCCAGAACCACTGCCATAACCAGCAGAAGAGCGATATTGTTTGTAGCCAGTCCCGGCAGAGCAAACAGGATCAGCCAGTATGCTGTAGATGCCTGCTGTACCTGTACATGTCCTGTCGTGAACAGGGAACGAAGCTTGGTTACCTTGCTGAAACGAACCAGCAGGATATTGATGATAAATGCAATCAGCAGAAGCTGCATTACCATAGCGAAGGACTTACCGAATACTTCCTCCACACCGGCGGTTACGGCATTCTGTCCGAAATACGGGTCGATAACCATCGCGTCCAGGTTGAAACGGTCCTTCAGACCTACCAGAACCGGACGGAAGTTGCTTACCAGTCCGCTGGAACCGGCTGCCAGAATCATATAACCTACGACTGCCTTGATGGTTCCTCCCAGAACATCATACCAGGGTTTCTTCAGCAGGATGTATCCGACCATAACGATCAGGCCGATCATCCATGCGGGCTGCTGCAGTATGTTCGTAGCAAAGTACGACCATGCGCTCATTAAAATGTTCATAACTCTTTTCCTCCTACATTTTCCCCTATATTTTCACGGGTCTAATGCCGTCACTCCCTTGCTGTCTCCCGTTTTGTATCTTATTTATCCAGATATTTCTCCTGGATTTTCAGCAGATCCTCCGGACCCTCAGCCTTCTCAAGCTCTGCTACCAGTTCCTCGTTCATCAGCATCTCGGACAGACGCATCATATTGTTCAGATGCTGCTCCGGGTTGCAGGATGCCAGCGTAAAGAATAACTGTGCGTCCTTCTCCGGGTCATTCGGGTCGAAGCTTACCGGCTTCTCCAGCTTCATGAAACCGATGGCTGTCTTATTGACACCGACTGCGCCCTCCTGGGAATGCGGCATCGCGATATTCGGCATGATGACGATATACGGGCCGTACTTGCGCACGCACTCTACGATGTCATGCGCATAATTGGATTCTACCGTTCCGTCTGCCTCCAGTGACTTGCAGCTCATGATGATGGCATCCTCCCAGTCCTTGGCTTCCTTGGCAAACAGATAATGCTTCTGCTCTACAAATTCTCTTAACATAGCCTTCTCTCCCTTTCTTCCGATTACAGGCAGGAACGATACGGGATATTCTGCGGATGCTCGAAGCAGTCCTCGAATCCTCTTCTGTGATGATAGTAAATCTTGTCTTTATCCTGCGGATAGGTGTACTTTCCGCCAACCTGCCAGAAGAACGGATGGAACTTGTACTCGTTTCTGTCCTTCTTGAAATCATACAGAACCTTGATCTCGTCGCAGTCAGCCTGGAAGTTGGTCCATACATCCCAGTGAATCGGAACAACGACCTTGCACTTCAGATTCTCAGCCATGCGAAGGATGTCGATGGAGGTCATCTTATCCTGCATACCGATGGGGTTCTCGCCGAAGGAACCGAAGGCTACATCGATATCATAATCCTTGCCGTGCTTTGCAAAGTAAATGGAGAAGTGAGAATCACCGGAGTGATAGATATTTCCGCCCGGAGTCTTTACCAGGTAGTTTACTGCCTTATCGTCCATATCGGTCGGGCATACGCCTGTGAGTTCCTCACGGTTCTCGCTGGTATCATCTGTGGTAACGATGCAGGTACGGTCAAAGCTGTCCAGTGCGATGATCTCCAGATCCTTGATCTTGATGGTATCGCCCGGCTTTACGGTGATGCAGCGGTCTTCCGGAACGCCCCACTTTACCCAGGTCTCTACAGACTTCTTCGGTCCGATGAAGGGTACCGGGATCTCCTTGCCGTTCTCATCTGTCGTCGTCATGCCGCTCTGGATGACATGAGCTGCCCACTCTGCAGACATATGATCCTGATGATAATGGGTTGCCAGCACGGCATCTACATGCTTGAAAGCGAACGGATCGATCACGAACGGTACGTTTCTGAGGTTCGGCTGCATCAGACGGCCGCCGCACATATTTGCCATCTGGTGACCCGGCTTCATCTTATTGTCGCCGTGGGTTCTCTTGCCGTTGCCGCACCACAGGTCGATGGTGATGTTTGTATTCTCCGGAGTCTTAAACCATACACCGGTACATCCCAGCCACCACATTGCTACGTTTCCGGGTGCTACAACCTCGTTCTCGATATCCTCTACGAGCCAGGTTCCCCACTCCGGGAAGGTGCTTTTGATCCAGCTGTCTCTTGTCATTTCGCTAATCTTGGACATTTCTCAAATCTCCCTTTCTTAGTAAATTTATATTGATTTGTTACCTCTTTTTTATGAACATATCATATCGAATCCCCTGGCCGATTGCAACCTGATATATGAACGTTTTGTCTGTTTTTATGTTCGTTTTATGTCTATTTTGATAATTTTGGCGCATTAACCAAATCGTAAAGGTCTATTGTACCTTTGTAAGAACAGAAAATCGTCACTTTGTACAGGTTATTGATATTTTATGATTGTTTTGAACATTTCCCCGTGATACTCACGCAAAAAGGAGCCTGCTTTCGCAGACTCCTCTGTTCTATCCTGAGGCTTATTCACTCAATATCTCTATCGCTTTTTGCAGCTGATTATCCTGATCCTCCGGAATCGTCACCTCGTTGGCGACGTCCTCGTCGAGCTCTACCTCCACATCCGGCGTAATGCCGATCTCATGGATGTTGTTGCCCTTCGGCGTATAATACTTGGAGACCGTCAGCTTTACTGCCGTGCCATCGCTCAAGGGGTAGATCTTCTGAACAATGCCCTTGCCGAAGGTCTGGGTGCCGACTAAGGTTCCGGTACCATAATCCTTGATGGCTCCCGCAAAGATCTCCGAGGCGCTGGCACTGTTGCCGTTGACCAGCACGGCCAGTGGCTTGTCAAAATAATTTTCCGCATCCGACGTCATCTCTTCCCGGTTGCCGTACTTATCCTCCGTATAGACGATCATTCCTTCAGGAAGCAGGCGATCGAGGATACTGCAGGCTGTCGATACGAGGCCGCCGCCATTGTTGCGCAGATCAATGATTAGGGCGGTCTCACCCTGATTCTCCAGATCGTCCAGAGCCTCCATGAACTGGTTGACCGTCACATCATCAAAGCTTGAAATCGCGATATAGCCGATATTGCCGTCCAGCAGCTTATGCTCCACCGTTTCGATCTCGATGGTTCTGCGCTCCACCTCAAAGGTCAGGTAATCACTCTCACCCTCCCGGGCAATTTCGATGGCCACCGTCGTTCCGTCTGCCCCCTTCACCATCGATACGACCTTCGTCAGATCCTCTCCGGTGACCTCCGTATCGCTGACCTTGTAAAGGAGATCTCCCGGAAGCAGGCCTGCCTCCTCCGCCGGAGAATCCTCAAAAACCCTGGTAATGGTAATGATGCCGGTGGTCATATTCTGGGTCATCTCCACACCGATACCGTAGTAGCTGCCGTTTGTCGAGTCCTTCATACTCTGGTATTCTTCCTTCGTATAATAAGCCCCATAGGCATCATCCAGACCGGCAATCATCCCCTTATACAGGTAGCTTTCCACTTCCTCGGTATCGATATCGTATAAATAATATTTTTCCACCAGGTTCTCAATCTCGGTGAGCTTATCCTTCACCCCGCTGCCGGTCAGATTCAACTCACCGCTTTCCGCCTTCTTTTCATCGGAAGCCTTCGTGAGCGCCTGATTTGCAAAGACGGCACCGCCTGCCACCACAGCGGCAGCGATGACACCGACCGCCACACCTCTGAAAAACTGTTTTTTATTCTCCATCCTCTAACCTTCTGTCCTTCCTGCTGTCAGCCTCCGACATAAGCTGTCGGGTTTACATAACTTCCGTTTTTAATCACACCGAAATGCAGATGATTGCCGGTGGAATAGCCGGTGGAGCCCACTGCTGCGATCGTTTGGCCTGCCGTCACACTCTGACCCGCACTGACAGAAAGGGACGAGCAATGCATATAGACGGTCGACAGACCGTTTCCGTGAGAAATGACGATATAATTGCCCGCAGAGCTGCTGTAAGCCGCCGTCGTCACACGTCCCGAGGCTGCCGCCACAATGGCCGCTCCGTAGGAGGCGCCGATATCAATGCCCTTGTGATTTGTCGAAGCACCTGCCGTGGGCTGCGCCCGGTTTCCAAAGCCGCTGGTAATCCGCCGGCTACTGGGGCAGGGCCATACAAAACCGGAGGCACCGCCGTCTCCGTCATTTTCCTTGGCATTAGCCGCCGCTGCCGCTGCAATCTGCTGCTCGATCTGCTCGAGAAGCTTCTGCTGCTTCGCCAGATCTGCCTTATACTCCTCCGCGTTGCTGTTTTCGCTGTCAATCTGAGCCTGGTAGCTCTCTATCTGGGCTGTCTTGGTGGCAATCATGGAGTCCACGGTCTTTTTCTGCTCCGCAGCGGCCTCTGCCATAGCATCCAGCTCTTCTTTTTCTGATTCCAGCTGAGTCTTTTTTTCCTCTACCGCCTTCTTCTGGGCGATATATTCCTCCAGCATCGAGCGATCGTAGGCCGTCATCTGCTCCGCATAGCTGGATTTATTCAGGAAATCTGCCATATTTTCGGAGGTCAGGAGGATTTCAAGAAAAGAAGTATTCCCATTCTCATAGAGATATTGGATGCGCTTCTTCATATCCTCGTATTGCTGAGCCGCCGTGGCCTGAGCCACTTCAAGCTCCTCCTCGGCTGCGGTAATCTCCTCTTTTTTAGCCTCGATCTCCTTGTTCAGCTCTGCGATCTTTGACTCGAGGGCATTCGCTTCCTTATCCAGCTTCGAAATATAGGTCTCCAGATCGCTTTTGCTGCTTTTCAGATCTGAAATTTTTTTCTTTGTATCGCTGATATCCTTTTTAATATCATCGATTTTGTCCAGCGTATCCTGCTTCTTGTCTTCCAGCTCACTTGTATCAATCTTCGCCTGAACCTGCAGCTGCACTCTCGGAAAGAGGCAGCCAAGCATAAGCACGAGAACCAGGCTCATGCTTACCAGATGCTTTTTCTTCATTCCTTATACCTTCAGATGCTTCCGAATCGTAAAAAAGCTGCCAAAGAAACCGATTCCGACACCCAGTGCCAGACCCACCGGCAGAAGAATCCGGAACATATCGCTGACCGGCAGAAATTCGAGAAGTCCCGTCAGGGCATTGAATTTCTCACTCACAAAACCGATGAGCTGTGTATACAGGTAGTAAAGCAGAGCCAGCGGGAAGGCTGCTCCCAGGATACCGATGATGATGCCTTCCACGACGAAGGGAGCCTTGACAAAGCCATTCGTGGCGCCGATGAGCTTCATGATGGCGATCTCCTCCTTGCGGACTGCGATACCGATGGTGACTGTATTACTGATCAGGAAGACCGATACGCAGAGCAATAGGACAATTACCGCGATGGAAATATAGCCAATCAGCATATTGAAGTTCGTCAGGATATCTGCCACCTGCGCCGACTGGTTGATCTTCCGTACCCCGTCCACGCTGCCCAGCCATTCCACCAGGCTTTCCTGCTGCTCCACATCATTCAGATAGATCTCGTAATGAGCCTGATTTGCCAACGGATTGTCATCGGCAAAGCCCTCGGCGAGCTCCGGGTTATCCTGGAAATAGATTTCCTTGTATTGCTCCCAGGCTTCATCCGCCGACACAAAGATCGCTTCCCGTACCTCGCTGCGCTCCTGAATCCGCGCACCGATGGCCTGAATCTCTTCCTCCGAAAGTCCTTCATCAAAGAATACCGTCACGGCCACGGATTTTTCTGCTTCCTTTACCATATACTGGAAATTCTCTACTACACAGAAAAAGATTCCGAACAAGAAAATACATGCTGACATCGTGGCGATAGAAGCCAGGGAGAACATCTTATTTCGCCAGATATTCTTCAGACCCTGCTTCAGGCAATAGGTAATGGAACTGATTCTCATCTCTGTGTATACCCAGCATTGCGCTCGTCACTGACAATGACGCCTTTGTTCATTACAATAACTCTTTTTTTCATCTGATCTACGATCTCCTGGTTATGGGTTACCACCAGAACCGTGGTGCCCCGCTCATTGATGGTCTCCAGAAGCTTCATGATTTCTCTTGAGTTCTTCGGATCCAGATTTCCGGTAGGCTCATCCGCCAGCAGGATATTCGGCCGGTTTACCAAGGCTCTCGCCAGGGCTACTCTCTGCTGCTCTCCGCCGGAAAGCTGCTTCGGATAAGACTTATATTTCTCCGCAAGTCCCACCAGGGAAAGCATCTTCGGTACATTTTTCCGGATATCCTTGCTCGGCGTCACGATGACACGCTGTGCAAAGGCGATATTTTCATAGACATTGCGATCCTTTAAAAGGCGGAAATCCTGGAAGACCACTCCCAGCTTTCTGCGGTATTTCGGAATCGCCCGAGGCTTCATTTTGTTCAGGTTGATCCCGTTGACCTTGATGGTGCCGGAGCTGGGCTCGAGCTCCTTCAAAAGGAGTTTGATCAGCGTAGATTTTCCGGAACCGCTGTTTCCTACGATAAAGACAAATTCTCCCTTGTCGATATGCAGTGTCACGCCGTTTAGAGCCTGCACGCCTGTGGCATAGGACTTTGTCACATTTTGCATGTCAATCATTTTCTTCTCCTTAGTAATCGATAGATTCCATGTATTTCATATACTTTACAACCATCAGAGCAATCTTGAAGGTAATCGCGTCCTCGAATACACGCAGATCCAGGCCTGTACTCTTCTGCAGCTTATCCAGCCGGTATACCAGGG
>CAVFGF010000026.1:0-25263 GCA_963621925.1 Alistipes onderdonkii
ATCCTGCGCCCAACGGTAGGTTGTATCGATATAGGACACATTCCCGTCGTTCCAGTCCCACATTTCCAGGGAACCATTTGACAATTCCGTCAGAATGCTGGCATTCCAGAAGGTTGCGTATCCGTTTTCATATCCTTCCTCCTGCAAAAAGCTGACAACATTTTTTAATTCTGCCGTTTTATCGATTTCACTGTAATTTTTATAGGAATCCAACGTGCTGATTCCGATACCGAAAATCAAAAATGTCAGAGCCCAACTCGTATATTTGGGGGTTGCGTCATTCTCTCTGACATACAGCATCAGGATCGGGTAAACAAAGACCGCCCAGAATAAGTCATATCTGGCGCCGTAGTCCTGCGTCGTAAAGCTGTAGAGAATGATAGAGATCAAAAATGAGGACAGCAAAAAAAAGGTAAGCATCACCGTCTCCATCCGGAAGCTGTCCTTTTTCATGAGAATTCTGCAGATCACATATACAGATATCCCTACCAGTACAAAGCAAACTCCGCTGTGAACTGCTCCGAAGGAGAAAACCTTCTCCGAGGATATGCCCAGGTTCTGGAAAATTCCTCCAATCAAGTCAGAAAACTTATAGATTTGAAAGCCTTTCCAGGTGATCTTGTCATAATTCACAAAATCATACTGGCTGGCCAGAATGGTATTATTGACCAGATAACCGGCCAGATTAAAGAAAAGTCCTTCCGCAACAATGCCAAAATAGCCAAGATACGGGCACTGACGAATGCCTTCCTTTGTAGTCAAAGCGAACCTTTTCTGATTTAGAAAAAGATAGATTACGATTGCAAGAAACATCGGTGCATAAGTGATATAGAGCTGCCTGCTGCCCCCAAGCCCGGCTCCGAAGGCCAAAAGCCCGGTCAGCACTGCAAGCGTGATCTTTTTTGTCCGGCTTTCACTGGCATGGGAATCAAAGACCATACCTATCGCTGCAAAGGATATGGCCAGAAATGGGACGTAATTGATATTCTTCAGGACATAGAGAAAATATTGTTCCGAATAAGGGATGATGAAGGCTGTCGCAATCAAACCGTAATATTTTTTCAGTCTGACATTTTTACAGAAATAGTAAATTGACAACAGCAGAATCAGGTAAAGAATCGCCTGTCCCAGGAAGCGCACAATACGCCAATTATCACATAGAAAAAAGAGCAGCTCATAGACTAGGTTGTAGCCTAAGACATGCAGCTCTGTCGCATAGTACCAATTCTTTGACAACAGTACTCCCTCGTCTCCGAGGAACTTAGATAGAACTAACTGGGTGGCGATATCCGAATCCAAAAGATTGTCCATTCGAAACCACATAAAGATAAGAAGCACAAGAAAAGAACCTGCCAACAGAAGATACTGTAATGGCTGGTTCTTTCGCCTTATCTCATTCATCCATTTTTCGTAGAAATGCATCCGTTTTTTCTCCCTCTTGATATACTTATTTTAGCATACCACGGGGGGGTATTGCGTCAAGTAAAAAGAAACCGCCGGGCTTGCGCCCGGCGGGGAACTTTCAGAACAATCCGTCTATCTTATACCTCTAACTTCTTTCCGGTCAGCATCTCGTAAGCCTGCTCATATTTCTCAATGGTCTTATCCACGATCTCCTGGGGCAGGGTCCAGTCGTTGCCCGGATTTGCGGTCAGCCAGTCGCGGGCGAACTGCTTATCGAAGGAGGGCTGGCCGTGTCCCGGCTCATAGCCGTCTGCGGGCCAGAAGCGGGAGCTGTCCGGGGTCAGCATCTCGTCACCGATGACGAGGTGACCGTCCTCATCCAGGCCGAACTCGAACTTGGTATCGGCGATGATGATGCCCTTGCTCCATGCATACTCGGCACATTTCTTGTAGAGGGCGATGGTATTGTCGCGAAGCGCCTTCGCATACTCCTCTCCCTTGCCCGGGAAGTATTTTTCGAGGTGGGCGATACTCTGCTCGAAGGAAATATTCTCGTCATGATCCCCGATCTCTGCCTTGGTGGACGGAGTATAGATCGGCTCCGGAAGCTTATCGGACTCCTTCAGCCCCTCCGGAAGGGTGATGCCGCAGACGGTTCCGTTTTCCTTATAGCTTTTCCAGCCGCTGCCCGTGATATAGCCGCGAACGATGCATTCGATGGGAAGCATCTGAAGCTTTCTGCACTTCATGGATTTCCCCTTGAACTTCTCCTGTTGGAAATACTCCGGCATATCCTTGGTATCGACGGAAATCATATGATTCGGCAAAATATCCTCTGTCAGATCAAACCAGAACTTTGACATCTGGGTCAGAACAGCGCCCTTGTGCGTCACCTCGTTGTGAAGAATCACATCGAAGCAGCTGATGCGATCTGTCGCTACCATAATCAGACTGTCGCCATTGTCATAAATCTCGCGTACCTTACCTTCTTTGATCGGTTTTAATTCCTGCATCCTTTTGCTCCTCATCATTTTCACTTATTTTGCGGCCTATCCGCTTTTTTCACTCACCTTAGCACGAACCTTCTGCCCTGTCAAGCATCAGTAACTTAAGTTATAACTCAATCCCTTTTCGGGCATGAATCCCCTGATCGAAGGGATGCTTCACCTTTCGCACCTCCGAGACATAGTCTGCCAGCTCTACAAGCTCAGCCGCCGGATCCCGTCCCGTCAAAGCTATCTCCAGGCCCTCCGGGCGATTCTTTAAAAAGGAAAGTGCCTTCTCATGGTTCAGCATGCCGTAATTATAGCAGGACATAAATTCATCCATGACCAAAAGAAAGGCATCCTCCTCTACGGCTAACTTCGTGGCTCGCTGGAAGAGCTCCTGGTAGGCTACCGCCGCCTCTTTTTTCTGCTCCTCATCCATATTCCAGACAAAGCCCAGTCTCTTCTCGCAGGTTAGGACCGTCACCCCCGGCAACATTCTCAAAACCTTCAGCTCCGAGGAAGTCCCATCCTTCATAAACTGGGTGAAGATGACCTTCCTTCCGCTTCCTGCTGCTCTTACGGCAAGGCCTGTGACCGCGGTAGACTTACCTTTTCCGTCCCCGCAATAGATGTGTATACATGATTGTTTCATTCTTTGCATCACCTCATTTTATCCTTTCCTTTTGACCAGACAACGTTTCTTATAAAAAGAAATTCCATAGCAAAGAATCCTTTCTGCAGGATATTGCTCTTCATATTCTGCGGCATACATCCGTTCCTCCAGCTGGTTGAGTGCCTTGGTGCAATCTGTCTCTAAATTCTTCAGGCTGGATGAATATTTGATTTCAAATATTGCAACAAATCCCTCTGCATAATCCGAAACGACGATATCACTGCGTCCTTCTCCATGTTCCTTATTGGATTCTACTCCATATCCCGCGCCGGTAAAAATACCGGCCAGAAAAGCATGGTAAAAATCCTCTCTGTAGTCATGATAGCTGATCGTTCGCCGCAGCAGCTTATTGATTTCGTCGGTAGCTGCTTGACTGTTTCCTCTCCAGATCGCCGCAAACAGTTCCTTTCGATTCCAGGTTTTTGCGCTGTCATCAAACCATTTTCGGATGGATGTCTCGAATATTTCCCGAATTTCCTCATTGGGAATCCTAAGGGCTGTCATTCCATCCGGAATACTTTCCTCCTGTTCATCCCCTGCTAAGGTCAGATATCCGGTCAGGTATAAAACGCTCCACAGGTTATCTTCGGATGCATGGAGGTAATCATATGTCAGATTTTCATCAATACACTGTAAAATGGAATCTCCTGAAAGCAGACTCTCCAGTTTTTTTGTAATCGCCCCGCCTGCATAATCAATAAAAGAACGGATAATCGCATTATCACTGGTATTTTTCCAATAGCTCACAGGCTTCACATTCGGATTTTGCTGATAATCCCGAAGATAGTTCATCACATCCCACGGACAATAGACATGAAAGCTGCCAAAACGATACCCGTCATACCAGGCTTTTATTTTTTCTGCCTGACTGCACGCATCGGCATCCTTCAGCACCTGTTCTACATCCTTCGATGTAAAACCAAAATATTCATTCAAGCCCTCTCGTCCGATGGTATCGGAAACCAGGTTGTTGGTTCCGGTAAAAATGCTTTCCTTAGCGATCCGAAGACACCCGGTTATCACTGCAAAGCGAAGTGCGCTGTTATCCTTTAATGCTGTACTCATCATTGTTTTGATGATTTCCAGCATCCTGGCATAATATCCGTTGCTGCTTGCCTTTGCTATCGGAACATCATATTCGTCAAGCAGCAGAATCACAGGCTTCTGATAATACATCTCCATCATGCGCAGCAACATACTTAACGACCGGCTCACCTGTACTTCGTCTCCGCGTCCTGCTTTTAAAGCCAAAAAGCTCTGCTTATCATCGGAATCCAGGGCATTATTTTCCAAAAGATAGGCATGCTTTTTATAGAGCTCAGAAATTTGTGCGGACAGCTGCCGGTAGGCAGATTCGAAATTCAGCCCGTCAATATCCTTTAACGAAAAGAAAACAGTCGGCCATTGATTCATCCATTTTTCGCACAATTCGGGGCTGTCTGCGATCTCTAAGCCTTCAAACAGCTCTCTGCTGTCTTTTCGGATATCGAAAAAGTTCTCCAGCATACTCATGCCTAAGGTTTTACCAAATCGCCTGGGTCTGGTAATTAAAGTAACCTTCGTGGCCGTATTTTTCAGCAGTTCCTTAATTAAGCCGGATTTATCGATATAGTAATAGCCGTTTTGCCGGATTTCCTGAAAGTCTGAAACGCCGACAGGAAGATTTAATGCAGACATATCCGTTTCCTCCGTCGTGTGATGGTTTTCCTATCCTCAGAATAACACGAAGCCGTTCTTTTTACAAGCAAGCCACTTGGATTCCTGCCATGACTCCTGCCACCAGCACCAGTGCCAGAACTACCCCGGTATACATCAGCCGGTTCATGCGGCGGATATCCTCATATTCCACCGGGCGCAGAGGCTCACCGATGGTGGGCTTTTTGTAGAGCTTGCCGAAATAATAGGCATCTCCCGCCAGTTGTACGCGCAGGGCTCCGGCTGCTGCCGCCTCGGTCTGGGCAGAATTGGGGCTCGCATGGTTGCGGCGATCCCGACGCCAGATTTTCCAGGCATTTTTTCCGTCCAGTCCTGCCAGGGGGCTTGCCAGCACCAGCAAAAGACCGCTCAGGCGGGACGGAATAAAATTCAAGACATCGTCCAGCTTTGCAGAGAAACGACCGAAAAATAAATATTTTTCATTTTTATAGCCGACCATCGAATCCAGTGTATTGACGGATTTGTAAAAAAAGCCCAACGTCGGTCCGCCGATGGCCAGGAAAAGCAGCGGAGCGATCACACCATCGGAGAAATTTTCTGCCACGGTCTCCACGGCTGCCTTTGCGACTCCCTCAAAGCTTAGGCCTTCCGTATCCCTTCCTACGATCATCGATACGGCATGGCGCGCCTCCCTTAGATCTCCCTTTTTCAGGGCCGCATGAACCTTCATACTCTCGGTTTTCAGAGATTTCGTCGCCAGGATCTGAAAGCTCCAGAAGGTCAGAAGAGCAAAGTACAGCCAAAACCGGATTTTCCGAGCCAGATACAAAAGGATAAAGGGTACAGCCGTCGAGAGCCCTACGACAAAGATACAGAAAAATACACCTGCCGTAAGCTCTCCTCTTTCCGTCTTCGGGAAAATCCTGCGAAAGGGCTTTTCCGCCCGGGCAATCAGATTTCCGATGAGGCAGATCGGGTGATAGAGAAACCGGGGATCACCGAAGATCAGATCCAGCACAGCGCCCAGAATCAGCGCATAAATGTGATATCTCATAGAGTCTAACTCCTCCTTCTTCTTTTTCCTCGGCCAGCATCCGAAAGCCCTCTCCGTTCTTGACCTGCCAATGGTAAAAATCCTGCTTTCCGCCGGCATAGGCGGACAAAATGCTCATAATCGTCCCACCGTGAACGACAAAGGCGATGCGTTTTGCCGGAGAAGTCTTTAAACTGTCAAAAATTTCCAGAAACCCCTCCCGGCACCGCCTTTCAAAATCCTCCCGGCGCTCTCCGCCCGGAAAGGGCAAGGTGCCGCCACTGTCGATCCAGGCTTGATAAGCCGGATTGTCCGATAGTTCCTTATAATTTTTATTTTCAAACTCCCCGAAGGCGCATTCCCGAAGAGCCGGTGCGAGGTGGATTTCCTGCCCCGGAAAGAGGATGGCTGCCGTCTCCAGGCAACGCTTCAGGGGGCTGGCAAAGAGTTCCTCCGGCATCGGATACCGAAAGGCCTTCAGCTCCTCCCTGCCTTCCGCACAGAGCGGCTCATCCGTCATCCCGATATAGCGCCCCAGGGTATTGCCATAGGTCTTGCCATGGCGAATCAGATAGATTTCTTTCATCCTTTGATCACCGTCCCGATGCCGCAGATCACCCGATGGACCTCTGAGGCGAGTCCTGCCAGATCGCAGGCTGTCCGCCCCGCTGCCTCCCGCCAGACCCGGTCGAAGGGCTCTGCCGGGATCACCCCGCTGCCCAGCTCATTCGTAAGCACGAGAAGCCTGGGATTGTTTTCTTCCAGCCGTTTTGCCAGCGTCCGAGGTTCCCCGCCGTCCTTTAAGACGCGGCATACATATTCCTGAAAATCGGTAACCGCCTTTGCCCGAAAAAGCTCTGCCTCCGTACAGCTTTTACCGTCTACAAAGTCCTCTTCCCGAAGGTCAAATTGCTTCATCGCATAGGCCTTCTTGCCCTGAAAGGCGCCGCCTGTAATCAATATCATCGTCTTTCTCCTAAAATTTTCCAATTATCCAAACAGCAATTGCCATCACTAGCTCGCAAAGCTCGAGAAAGCAGCCGGCCAGATCTCCGGTAATGCCTCCAAATTGCTTCATCGACATCCGATAGTACCAAAGGAAGGTAAGACCTGCCCCCACGGCGGCCGCTGCCCCAAGCTTTGCATCCATCCCGCACAGGTAACCGACCGAGAGCAGCCCGAGGAAAACCAGGGAAACCACCACCGCTCTTTTTTGCGCCGCATCCGAAAAGGTCGCCACGGTTCCGGTCCTGCGGGCGCAGGGAAAGGTCGCCACAGAGAGACCGCTAAAGGCTCTGGACAGCACATAGCCTCCCGCCAGTACCCGGACCTGAGGCCCTGTAAGCTCCGTAAAGATTCCATAGTCTGCCACGAAGAAGCAGCAGGCCACGATCACGGCGAAGGCTCCCGCATGGGAGTCCTTCAGGATCTCCAGCTTTTTCTCCCTCGGCTGCCAGGAGGACAGGGCGTCCGCTGTATCGAGGAGACCGTCCAGATGGATGCCGCCGGTCACCAGGACCGGAAGCAGGACATAGACGGCGCCTCGAAGGCTGTCTCCCACTGCCAGGCGCTCACTAACGATACTCCAAAGTACCATCAATACCCCGATGACCACGCCGACAAAGGGAAAGAAGCACATCATATAGCGCATATTTTCCTTCTCCCAGTCCGCCCGGGGCATCGGGATCTTGGAATACATGGAAAAAGCGATTTTGAAGCTGTTCCATATCTGTTTCATCGTTTTCATAAAAGCGCTTCCTCTCCTTTGATAGGCAGCGGGATCCCTGCCACCACCTCTGCAGCCGCGTCAGCAAACTCCCCCAGGCGGCAGTTTATCTCTCCTAACTTTTTTTGATACCCCCTGGTCTCCTCCTCGTAGCGAATGCCGTCGGAGAAGATGTCATTAGTCACGATAACGAGATGCCGGCAGCGCTTTTTCAGAGCCTCTATACCGGCTGTCACGGCTTCTACCGTCTTTTCATGGGCTCCCTCCGGCTCAAAGATCTCATTGGCCACCAGGTTCGACATACATTCCAAAAGCACCACGCCATGCCCCGGCAGGCATTGCTCTTTTAGATTCGTATAACATTCGATGGTCTCGAAGCCCTTTCCGGCCCGCAGCCTTCGGTGCCTTTCGACGCGCCGTCTCCCCTCCTCGCCAAAGGGGCGCATCGTCGCGATATAATAAAGCGGCAAAGCGTCCCGCCCGGCAAGAGAGGTCGCGATCGATTCTGCATACTCGGATTTTCCGCTTCCGCTGCCTCCGATAATCAAGATAAGCATCTGTATTCCTCACATCGCTTTAGAAAATTTTGAGCCATATCCGGGTTCGAATAAAAGAAGAGATGCGGGAAGCCGGCATAAAGCGTCCCTGTCCCGTGTACGCACTCCCAGCTCCGCTTTCGCAGGGGCTTCGACGCATGGATCGCAGCGCCGCAGTTCTCGCTCTCCCAATAATGGAATTCGTGCCCTCTGGCCTTTTCTCCCTTTTTCAAAATCAATTGATCCTGCTTCGCTTCCATCTCGATATAGCCAAAGCGGCCGAGCCTGTCCGTCCGGTAGGCTCTGGCTTCGATGATCCCCGCCATCGGGTAATCCACTCCGTCGCTTCCCTCCAGCGTCTGATGCAGATAGAGAAAACCGCCGCACTCCGCGAGACAGGGCAATCCCTCCTTTACGGCCTCGCAAATCGCCCTTCGCATCGAGCCATTTTCGCTTAGGCACTTCGCATGAAGCTCCGGATATCCACCGCTTAGAATCAAACCATCGATCCGCTCAGGAAGGGCAGTATCTTTCATCGGTGAAAAGGAGACAAGCTCTGCTCCCATATCCTGAAGAAGCTCCAGATTGTCCCGGTAGGTGAAGCAAAAGGCCTCATCCTCTGCCACGGCGATCCGAACCTTTTTTCCCTCCGGAAGCTTCCAAAGCTTTGGCTTCTCATAGGTAAAATCCGGGGCACCCCAGGACAGGGCCAGAAGGGCATCCAGATCGATGCTCTCCTCCAGCACCTCCGCCAGGCGGTTCAGCTTTTCCTTCAGGCTCTCGATCTCCCCCGGCATCACAAGACCCAGGTGCCGGCTCTCGAGCACGAGATCCTCGACCTTCGGCACATAGCCTAAGACCTTTACGGGCAGCCAATGCTCGATCTGATCCCGCATTCCCGGATACAGAGCCTTCGGCATCTGATTCAGAATCACGCCCTGAATCCGGCTCGGCGAATGGTATTCGAGAAAGCCCTTGATCAGGGGAACCACGGACATACTCATTCCGCGGCAATTGACCACCAGAACCACCGGCATCTCCAGGGCTTCCGCCACATCCGCCGAGCTTGCCTCCTCGGAAATGCCGCCAAGCCCGTCATAATAGCCCATAACTCCCTCTGCTACCGAAATCTCTGCCTCTGCTGCATGCTTTCCAAAGAGATAACGGGTAGTCTCCCGGTCGGTAAAGAAGGTATCCAGGTTTCCGGACTTCACACCGATGACCCGGCTGTGAAACATCGGATCGATATAGTCGGGCCCGCATTTGAAGGAAGCCACGCGAAACCCCCGGTTCACCAAAGCCTGGAGGATTCCGCAGGTAACCAGTGTCTTTCCGCTGCCGCTCGAAGGTGCCGCCAGCATTATTCTCGGTATTCTCATGCCTCTTCCCCCTTTCCGGTACCGGCGAAGATATAGACCGGATTTTGCCCCATCATCATTTCATAGGGGCCGACGGGCTTCGCCTTGGCCACCTGAAGCTCCGTAATATCGATATCTGTAAAACCAAGCTCCTTAAAGCATTGATTGGCCTCCGCCACGGTTTCCAGGGTAATGGCATTGACGACGACCCGCACTCCCGGATTTTTCGAAAGCAGAAGCTTCAGGATCTCCTTTAGGTTTCCCGAGGAGCCGCCGATAAAGGCATGGGTCGGTGCTGGAAGAGAGGTAAGAGCCTCCGGAGCGGTTCCCACCTGCACCTCCACATTCGGGGTCCCGAATTTTCTTGCATTTTCCTCGATCAGGGCTGCAGCAGCGGGCTTCTTCTCGATGGCATAGACCTCCCCCTCCGAGGCTGCCAGCGCCATCTCGATGGTGACAGATCCGGTACCGGCTCCGATATCCCAGGCAATGGAATCCCGGTTCAGCCGAAGCTTTGCGACGGAAAGACCCCGCACCTCGCTTTTCGTCATCGGCGCCTCGCCCCGGATAAAGGCTTCATCCGGAATACAGCTTCTAAGACCGCTCCGATAAGACGAATTTTCGATAATGGCGACACAGAGGCCGTCGAAGTCCCTCTCCTTCAGCTCCGCTGGCCGCCCTTCTGTAATTCGCTCCTCCGGGTAATGCAATCGCTCTCCGATATAGAGCTTTACACCTTGATATCCATATTTTTCCAGATTTTCGCAAAGAGAGGCTACGGTATCCTTTCCGCCAAGCAAGGTAAAGGTCCGATAATGGGTTCGCACCGCTGCGATCAGATTTTCCCGACGCCCGTGGATGCTCATAAGCTTCACATCCTCCCAGGGGATCTGCAGGCGGCTGCAAAAATAGGTGACGGAAGAAATGCCGGCAATCAGCTCGGTAGAAATATCGGCTTTTTCAAAGGCGGATATGAGCCGTTTGGCTCCGCTGTAAAAGCCCACATCCCCGGACAGGGCTACGGCGATGGTACGATACTCCGGATGCTCCTGCACGTAGGCCAGCATTTTGGCCGGATCGTAGGCATCAAATAAGGGCTTCTTACTGCCACGAAAGCTATCCAGCATCCGCCCCGAGCCCAGGATGCAGTCTGCTTTCTCAAAGGCGGCCCTGGCCTCGCCGGTCAGGTGATCGGGGGTACCCATGCCGATGCCGATGAGATAAGCCCTTCGACCCGTTTTCTCGTCACGAGAATTTACGGGAGCTGTTTCTTTCTCGTCACGAGACTCGATGCCGAAACGCCGCGCCAAGAGCTTCACACCTTCCTCGACGGAAACTCCCTCCTGCTCCTTCGGTCGTCCGATCAGGATCACCTTCACTCCCGCTTCCCTGGCAGCAGCCAGCTTTTCCTCAAAGCCCCCTGCCCGGCCGGCTTCCTTCGTTACCAGAAAGGCGGCACCGGTACTTCGAAGCATCGCTAGATTCAGCTCCGTCGAAAAGGGACCCTGCATACAGATGAGATGAGGACCCGTAAAGCCTGCCTCGGTACACTGTCGAACCACCTCCGGCGTCGCCAGAACCCGGGCATAAATCCGATTTTCAAAGTCCGGAAGGGCTGTAAATTTCGAAAGCTCCTTACTGCCGGTGGTGACGAAGACGGAGCCCTCTGTCGTCTTCAGGTACTCCACGGCCGCCTCCACGCTGTCCACCATTGTGATTTCCATATTTTTACAGGAAACAGAGGGGCGAATCAGACGCAGATACTCGCAGGACGCTTTTTCACAGGCCTCCCGGATATTGGCTGATACGGCCACTGCGTAGGGGTGCGTCAGATCCAGCACCAGGGGGCGTCCCTCCTTTTCAAAAAGCTCCTCCATCTCTTCCGGCAAAAGGCGTCCCTGATGCACTGTCAGATGCGGCCTTTTCTCTACCAGAAGCTCGCCATATTCCGTGGCGACGCTGCAAAGCGTCTCTACTCCCGATGCCGCCAGCCACTCGCTTACCCTTCTTCCCTCTGTCGTTCCCGCAAATACGATAACCTGTTTCATCTGCCTCTATCTCTCCCTCTATCCAAAACTCACCGTATATTCCTCTAGCGCAATGGCTGCCGTCACGCCGTTTTGTGCGACCTTTCGCTGAAAGAGCTTTTTTCTTCCCGCTGCCAAAAGGGCGCTTCGCTCACAGACATTTCCGACACCGGTGATCTCCCGCACGAAGGAGGACTCACAAAAGCCCCCCTCGCACTCTGCCTCAGAGAGCTCCTCTGCCGTATAGACCTGAAAGGGAAGTCCCCAGGCCTTGCAAAAAGCCAGAAGTCCCGGCTCCTCTTTCTTTAAATCAACGGAGGCCACTCGCGAGATCGCATGCCTGGAAAGCTGATTCTCTTCCAGAACCCTGGTGACGAGCTCTTCGATCTGCTCCTTCGATGTTCCCTTTTTGCAGCCGATGCCGAGAGCCGCGATCCGGGGCACCAGGTGAAGTGTCCTGGGAAAGGGATCGTAGGTCTCGTCGACAGAAATGCTGATCCCTAAGCCCTCTCTCTTCTGAATCGACAATTCCGGCGGAACCAGCCCCACCAGCTCGAAGTCGCTGTACAGCCCTACGGTCCGCTGCTCCAGAATATCTGCCGCCACGGCCTTCGCCAGAGCGAGGTTATCGAGATAGAGATTCTCCCGGCGGGCGAAATCGTCTACGGAAAACCGGCTCCCTGCGTCCGTCGCCGTCGTGATGACCGGAACGGCTCCGAGAAGGGAGGCGAGCTCCTTTGTCAGGGCATTGGCGCCCCCCAGGTGGCCGGAAAGAAGGGAAATGACAAAATGTCCCTGCTCATCCATCACCAGCACTGCCGGATCCGAAGCCTTGCTTTCCACAAAGGGGGCAATGGCCCGCACCGCGATGCCGGCCGCCCCGATAAAGAGCAGGCTATCGCATTCCCGAAACATCTCACCGGTCCATGCGCGAAGGGAGCCCTCCAGCACCGGGATGCCCCAGTCAGCGGCAGCCTTTCCCTTGCAGCGGCAGATACAGGTATCGCCCTTTTCTTCATAGGTTTCGCGGATCCGCCTGGCAAATTTACTGCCCGAGCGGGTAAATGCGAGGATTGCAAGCTTCATACCATCATCCTTCCTTTCCGTCTGCGGATAAAACTTCCTCTTGGATGCAGGCAATCAGCCTCCGGACATCACCAGACTCTCCCAGGACGCCCTGCTCCAGCGAAAAGGTCAGGATGCCCCGCTCCAGGCTCTTGCCGCTTCGATGATCGATATAGAATTCCATCCGCTCCATCAGCCGCTCCATCACGGGCTCCAGAAGTCCTTTCTCCTTCAGGATCTCCAGCGCTTCATCGGTCGTGATACAGTTCATCAGGCGCCCTGCTGTCTCCGGGTCCGCGCCCAATACGGCTGCATGAGCCGTCAGGATCTCCATCCGGGCGTCCGCGTTCCGGGAGTGAGTATTCATGATGCCGGCCGCCAGCTTGACGAGCTTTCCGATATGACCCACCAGAAGGATTCCCTTCGCGCCGAATTCTACGGCTGCATCGATGGCTTCGCCCAGAAAATTGCTGTATTTGACAGAACGCTTCAGGATCTCCGGCTCGTAATCCTCCAAAAAGTCGAGACCGTAGTTGCCCGGCACCAGTACCAGAAACCTGCGGCCTCCGGCCAGCTGCATCTTGATATCGACCCGGATGGTGTCGATCAGAGCCTGCTCGCTCATCGGCTCTACGATGCCGCTGGTTCCGAGGATCGAGATACCACCGACGATGCCAAGGCGCGGATTAAAGGTCTTTTTGGCCAGCTCTTCGCCGCCCGGGATAGAAATGATGACCGAGAGGCCGCCGGTATAACCGGCCGCCCGGCATATCTCTTCGACGCCCTCGCGGATCATCTGGCGGGGAACTTTGTTGATGGCAGCGTCTCCCACGGCCTGCTCGAGACCCACCCGGGTCACCCGGCCTACGCCCTTGCCGCCGTCCAGGGTGATGCCGGGGGTATCGCTTCGGCTGACGGTCGCATAGATCCGAAGACCGTCGGTTACGTCCGGATCATCGCCTGCGTCCTTTTGGATCGCGCAGGAGGCGCTGTCCTTCGTAAATTTCGGCTCCAAAACCTCCAGCTGAAGAGGGATGCCCTTTGGCGTCATCAGCTCGACCTCCGGCAGGCTTTTCCCGTGCAGCAGCATCCAGGCGGCTGCCTTCGCCGCTGCTGCGGCACAGGAACCGGTGGTGTAGCCCATCCGCATTTTCTTGTTGTTTTTATAAACAAATTGGTCCAGCATCACAGGATCCTTTCAAAAAATTCCATTTCCTTATTTCTGATGGGTATACTCTTCCACATTGCCTTCCGCAAAGCTCGGAAGGCCGTTATAGAGAGCCAGCGCATATTGATAGAGGCTGTAGGCTGTCACCGCCCCCGTCCCTTCTCCGAGATGCATGCCCGCCTGAATCGGTGCGGTCATCGAAAGGGCGTCCAGCATCATGCGTCCCGCAGGCTCTGCGGAGCAATGGGACGGCACCATATAAGCCTTGCTCTCCGGCGCGAGCTGCGCCGCACAGTAGGCTGCCACCGAGGAGATAAAGCCGTCGATCAGCACCGGCACGCGCACCAGGGCTCCGCCCAGATAACAGCCGATCATCCCGGCGATATCGAGACTTCCCACCTTCAAAAGGACATCCAGGATATCCTCCTTATCCGGCCGGTTGACCTCGATGGCTCGGCGGATGACCTCGATTTTATGCTCCAGCCCCCGGCTTGAAAGCCCTGCGCCCCGGCCGGTGACCTCTGCCACGTCCTTCGAAAGAAGCACCGCTGCCATAGCCGAGCTGGGGGTCGTATTGCCGATTCCCATCTCTCCGGTGATGATCATGCGATGCCCTGCCCCGTAAAGCTCCCGTACCACCTGAATGCCCGTTTCGATGGCCTTTACGGCTTCCGCCCGGGTCATGGCCGGCTCCTTCGCGATATTTCCGGTGCCGTAGCGAACGACCCGGTTCCAAATTCTGGGATGCTTCCCGTCGACAAACATGCCGATATTGACCGGAATGACCTCGATGCCCATCTCCCGAGCCATGATGCAGACCGAGGATTTTCGCTCCCCCATATTTTCCAGCACCTGGGCCGTTACCTCGCTGCCGGTCTGGCTGACCCCCTCGGCTACGACGCCGTTATCCGCGCCCATGATGACCACCACCGGCTTTTGTTCGGCGATGCTCCCGATCCGCGCACTGCCAGAGATGCCCGCCAGCTGCACCACCATCTCCTCCAGCCGTCCCATGCCCCTTAGGGGCTTGCAAAGAGAATCCCAATGAGCCCAGGCTGCAGTAACAGCCGCCTCATCCAGGGGCTTTATTTGTCCGATATATTCATCTAATTCCATCCTATCGTCCTCCCTGGTACAGCATGGCATTGCAGATCGTCGCTGCGATATTGCTGCCGCCCTTTCGGCCCCGCGGCACGATATAGGGAATCCCGGCAGTCATGATCAGCTCCTTGGCTTCTACCACGTTGACAAAGCCCACCGGCGCCCCGATGATGAGCTCCGGCTTGATTTTCCCCTCCTCTATCAGCTCATAAAGCCGAATCAGGGCTGTCGGGGCATTGCCTACCGCGATGATCAAAGGCTTTCCGATTTCTGCCGCCTTTTCCATACAGATCGAGGCTCTGGTACAGCCCCGCTCCTTCGCCGCTGCCGCCACATCCGGATCACTCATAAAGCAATAGACCTCACCGCCGCATTCCTTCATCCGCTTCTTGCTGATACCGGAAGCAGCCATCTGGGTATCCGTGACGATGGAGGCGCCCCGGTTCAGGGCATCCACGCCGATCTGCGCAGCATTCTCCGAAAAGCAGAGATTGTCCGCATAGTCAAAATCCGCAGAGGTATGGATGCAGCGCTTGACGATGGAGAACTCCGGCTCCGGCCAGGTCCGGCCGTGAAGCTCCTCCGTGATAATGGCCATGCTTCGTTTCTCGATCTCCATCGGCTTTACAATTTCGATATCCTTTAACATTCGATTCCTTCCTCCAGGATCTCATAGATCTTCTTCATATCCAGGGAGCTTCGTACCAGCTCCGCCAGCTTATCATATTCCTGCTTCTTATGGGCTCCGGCATCAAAATGCCAGTTTTTCGGATCCAGGCCCTTTTTGGTCATCAGGCGGCTCACCAGCATGGCGGCCAGATCTCCGTAGTCGAAAATACCGTGCAGGTAGGTGCCGTATACGGTGCCCTCCGGGTTTGCGAGGCCGTCTACCCGGCCGTCCGCGAGATAGATCGTCTCAAGACAGCCACCCAGAGCCTCGGTACGTCCCATATGGATCTCATAGCCCTGCACTTCCTTTCCGGCAAACTCCAGAAGCTCCGCTTCCTGCTTGATTCGTCCCGTGATCTGGGTTCTGGTCTTGGCCTTTGAGAAAACGGTTTTGGTATGCAAAAGACCCATGCCCCGCATCGTACCGCCGTGCTCGACCCCGTCGGGATCCTCTAAGATATCTCCCAGCATCTGATAGCCGCCGCAGATACCGACCACCGGAATTCCCTCCTCGGAGCAGCGAAGCACGGCCGTCTCCATGCCGGACTCCCGAAGCCAGGTCAGGTCATCCATCGTATTCTTCGTTCCGGGCAGGAAGATGAGATCCGGATGTCCCAGCTCTGCCACGCTCTGAACATAGCGAAGGGATACCCCCTCCATGCCCTCAAAGACATTGAAATCCGTAAAATTGGAAATATGTGGAAGCCGCACCACTGTCAAATCGATGCCGCCCTTTTGCTCCCTGTGGGTCAGGCGCTCCGAAAGGCTGTCCTCGTCGTCGATATCCAGAGGCTTCAGCGGCACGACGCCTACCACCGGAATGCCGGTGCGCTCCTCGATCATCGAAAGACCGGGTCGCAAAATTTCTACATCGCCCCGGAATTTATTGACGATCAGACCCTTGATCATCCGCTGCTCCTCCTCCGGCAATAGCTTTACGGTTCCGTAGAGAGCCGCAAAGACGCCGCCCCGGTCGATATCCCCGGCCAGCAGCACCGGAGCCTTGGCGATTTTCGCCATGCCCATATTGACGATGTCATTTTCCTTTAAGTTGATCTCCGCCGGACTGCCGGCACCTTCGATGACAATGATGTCATACGCCTCGGAGAGCTTGTCAAAGGCTTTTTCGATCTCCGGAATCAGCTGCCGCTTATTCGCATAGTAATCCATCGCCTTCATATTGCCCAGGACCTCGCCGTTTACGATAACCTGGCTGCCCACGTTGCTGGTCGGCTTTAGGAGAATCGGATTCATCTCCACCGTGGGCTCGATCCCGGCGGCCTCCGCCTGCATCGCCTGTGCCCGGCCGATCTCCAGACCATCCTTTGTAATATAGGAATTCAGAGCCATATTCTGGGATTTGAAGGGAGCCACCTTATAGCCGTCCTGCCGGAAGATCCGGCAAAGACCTGCTACCAGAAAGCTTTTTCCCGCATTGGACATGGTTCCCTGTACCATGATCGCTTTTGCTCTTTTCTTTTCACTCATTTTCTCACCATGACCTTTTCCAAGCTCTCCAGAAGCTTCTCATTTTCCTCATGTCCCCGCACCGCTGTCCGGTAAACATCCGGCCCGAGACCGTGATAGTTGGCGCAGCGGCGAAGCAGGATTCCCTCCGCCTGCAGCCGATCCGCCAGGGTCGTATCCCCAGGCGCCCGAAAACAGAGGTAATTGGCCCGGCCGTCCCACACCAGGAGTCCCATGCTCTCCAGCGCCTTCTTTAAAAAGGCTCGCTCCAGATCCACAAGTTCTATCGTCCTTTCCCGAAAGCCGGAGGCCTGAAGAGCCGCCATGCCGGCCGCCTGGGCAGGTTCCGATACGGACCAGGGCTGGCCTGCCAGCCGCATCCGGTTCAAGAGATCCGGATCTGCCGAGAGCACATAGCCAAGCCGAAGCCCCGGAATCGCATACATTTTCGTAAAGGACTTTAGGATCAGCAGATTCGGATACTCCGAAAGCCAGGGAACCAGGGTATACTCTTCCTCATTTTTCACGAAATCGAGAAAGCACTCATCTAAGACTACCCGCACGTCCAGAGCCTTTGCCTTATCCAGCAGCTTTTTTACAATGCTTCGGGGCGTCAAAAGCCCTGTGGGGTTGTTCGGATTACATAAGAAGACGATATCATGCTCCGGCGAAAGCCGTTCCACATAGTCCTCCGTGATTTCCAGTGTTTCCCCCAAGGGAAAGAAATCGATCACCGTCCCGACCTGGTGCATGGCCTCCTCGTATTCCGCAAAGGCCGGAGCCGTCACCAGCGCCCGACCGGGGCGAAGCGCATAAACCAGTCGGTAGATCAGATCCGCACCGCCATTGCCGCAAAGGATACATTCCTCCGGCTGTCCAAGCTTCCGGGAAAGGGCAGCCCGCAGCTCCCGACAGAAGGGATCCGGATAGTGAAGCGACGTCTCCAGGCTTTCGATGACGGCTTCTCGAACCCCGCTTGGCATACCGAGCGGATTGATATTTGCGGAAAAATCCAGGAAATCCTCACTGCTTCGTCCGCTCTCCTTTGCCGCTCCCCGGATATCGCCGCCATGTAGGTATACGAACTGCTTCGATGTCATTGCAACCTGTCCTTCCTGAGTACGTCCCGGATACCCTCGGCCGTATACTCTGCCGCGCTTTTATAGACCGGAATACCGGCCTTCACTGCAGCATTTTCCGTCACCGGCCCGATGCAGATGACTTTTGCTGCCACCTCGGACGGATGCTCTGCCATCGCTGCAAAGGCCTTGACTGCCGAGGCGCTGGCCAGCGTGACATAATCCATCTCCGGCAGGATCCGGTTCAGCTCCTCGGCCTTTCGCTCATCCTGTACCGTCCGGTAGAGGGCCGCATCCGTATAGGCAATCCCGGCCTTCGAAAGCGCCTCGTTTAAAACCGCGGAAGCCTCCTTGGCCCGCAAAAGCAATACTTTATCCTCCCGTTTAAGACCGGGAATCCACTCCTCTGCCAGATCCTTGCTGGAATACCGGCTCGGCACGAAGTCTGCATAGATCCCCGCTGCCTCGAGGGCTGCCTTTGTCCCCTCACCGATGACTGCAAATTTCAGTCCCGCCAGGCTTCGAATATCCAGCCTCCTTGCACGCAGCTCCTCCAGGAAAAACTGCACGCCGTTGCTGCTGGTCAGCACTACCCAGGTATAATTTCCAATTTCTGTAAATGCTTGCTCCGTCACCGGCGTGGTCAGCTTCTGCGTATCGATGAGACTAAAAGGAATCGCCTCCGCGCCCTCTGCCGTAAGCACTGCCCGCTGCTTTTCGCACATGGGCTTCGTGCCGGTCAAAAGGATCCGTTTTCCGAATAAGGGCTTGTCGCCCAGCCAGCCTAGCTCCTTTTGCAGGGTCACCACCTCGCCCACGACCGTGATGGCTGGGGTCTCGATCCCCGCCTCCTTTGCGGTCTCGGCGATAGAGGAAAGCACTCCCGTCACACAGCGCTGTCTCGCCGTCGTTCCGGCCTGCACCACCGCAGCCGGGGTCTTCGGATCCTTGCCATGGGATATCAGTTCCTCTGCGATTTGGGGGAGATTCCGAAGACCCATCAGGAAGACCAGGGTACCCTCCTCCTTCGCCAGGGTAGCATAATCCAGGGACAGCCCCGTCTTGTCCGCACTCTCATGTCCGGTAATCACATGAAAGGAAGAAGCAAAATCCCGATGAGTCACCGGAATGCCCGCATAAGCCGGTGCTCCGTAGCAGGAAGAAACTCCCGGAACGATCTCGAAGTCCACCCCTGCCTTCAAAAGCTCTTGGGCTTCCTCGCCGCCGCGGCCGAAGATGAAGGGATCGCCGCCCTTGACCCGGGCTACCTTCTTTCCTGCCAAAGCCTTCTCTACCAGAAGGGCATTAGTTTCCCATTGCCGTAAATGATGCTTGTCGGCTCGCTTTCCCGCATAGATAAGCTCTGCATCCGCCCGGGCTTCATTTAAGATTCCGGCGCTTGCCAGGTTATCGTAGACTAACACGTCCGCTTCCCGGATACAGCCAAGGGCTTTCTCCGTCAAAAGGCTCAGATCTCCGGGACCGGCTCCCACCAGCCAGACCTTTCCTTTTTTCACCTCTCCTGCGAGATTTTCACCCAGGCGACGAGCCAGAACCAGCTTTTCCTCCTGACTTCCGGCTTTTCCCAAATCCATGGTCGTCTCTGCCCTTCGAAGCTCCCTGCTTCCCTCCGGCGCATACAAGACCTTCATTTTCAGGGCTTCTCCCTCCCGGACGCAAAGTCCGGCTGCCGGCGCATTGCAGCTGCCGCCGATGGCAGAGAGAAAGCTTCGCTCCGCGGTAAGCTCCAGGGCTGCCTCCTCGCAGTGAATCGCCCGAAGAACCTCCTCAAAACGTCCCTTCTTCGCCTCGACCGCCAGGATGCCCTGTCCGGCCGCCGGAAGGAAGCTCTCCGGATCTAGATATTCAAACCGAAGCCCCTCCTCTTTCTCGAGACCCAGGCGCGTAAGACCTGCTGCCGCCAACAGGATGGCATCATATTGCCCTTCCTTCAGTTTCCGAAGGCGGGTCTGGACATTGCCCCGCAGCATCCGAATCTGCACGGTAGGATTGAGATCCTTGATCTGGAGTTCCCGACGAAGCGAGCTGGTTCCCACGATGCTGCCGTCCGGAAGCTCCCGGGCCTTTATCCCCGTCGTCGTCACCAGAACGTCGCGAACATCTGCCCGCGAGAGAACCGCGCCGATATAGAGTCCCTCCGGGAATTCCATCGACATATCCTTCGCGCTGTGTACCGCCAGATCGACCTCTTCCTTCAAGAGAGCCTCCTCCAGCTCCTGGGTAAAGACGCCCTTTCCGCCAAAGGAGGTCAGGGATTTATCCAGGATCTCGTCACCCTTCGTGGACATTTCCACGATCTCGATCTCTGCCTCCGGAAAGGCCGCCTCGATACGCTGCCGCACCAGGTCGGTCTGCACCAGGGCCAGTTTACTTTTTCTTGTCCCGATTCGAATCTTCATGGTCTCTCCTATTTCTGAAGCTGATAGCCCCGCGGGGTAATCATTCTTCCGTTACTTACATAGGTCTGGGAATTGCCGATCAGCACGACGCTGAACATATCGATTTCCGCATTTTTCAGCTCCGCCAGAGTCGTAATCTGCTTACTCTCCTCTTTTCGTCCCGCATGGCGCACGATGCCCACCGGAGTCTTCGGATCCCGGTATTTCATCAGGATCTCCGCTGCCTGATCGACATAATCCGTCCGCTTCTTGCTCTTCGGATTATAGAGACAGACAATCAAATCTCCCTGACCGGCACAGTCGATACGCTTTCGGATCAAGTCCAGCGGCGTCATCAGATCACTTAGGCTGATGACCGCAAAATCATGCATCAGGGGCGCCCCCAGTACAGAGGCTGCCGCGCTGGCTGCCGTCACGCCCGGCACGGTCTCGATCTCGATATCCGCCTGCATCTCCTCCGCTACCTGATAAATGATGCCCGCCATACCGTAGATGCCGCTGTCGCCGGAGCTTACCATGGCCACGGTCTGATCCTTCATGGCCTCCTCCACTGCCATCCGGCAGCGCTTCACCTCCTGCATCATCGGTGTCGCGAGATAATGCTTGTCCGGAAAGAATTCCTTCAGCATTTCTACATAAGTCGTATAACCGGTAATGATATCTGCTTTTTCAATCACATCGATACATTTGGCGGTCATATGCTCATAGCCGCCCGGGCCAAAGCCCACCACATATAATTTTCCCATTCTGCTCTCCTCTATTTCTCCGGCTCCCGCAGGCAATGTACAAAGGCGGTCAGCTCCTCCGGCGACGCATTTTCCCGAATCCGGTAAAACAGCTTGTCGATGGCCTTGCCGAAGCTCTTCTTTTCGGCTTCCTCTTCCAGCCAATGCTTGACCTCCTGCATCCGGGGAACCGCCTGCTGGAAGATCATCCAGCACAAAAACTCCTCTTCATACTCGTCAAGAATCTCTCCCGCCTGACAGACAGCCTCCTTCTTTGCCCGGTTATTAGCCTTTGCTAACTCCTCGAAGTCATCCATATTGTAAAAGAAGGTATCCGGAAATTCGCTGATGCTTTTCTCGATATCCGCCGGGACCGCCAGATCGACGAAAACCCGACGCTTAGCCGTCTGCAAATGCTCCTTCGCCTTCGTCCCGGTCAGCGTATAATGGGGACTGGCGGTGGCACTGATGACGACGTCCATCCGATCAAGATAAGCATAGCGCTCCTTGTAATCGATCACCGTATCAGATTCACTCTTTCTGTGGGCGTCATGGGTCAGGGTCACATTGCGAAGCGTCGTATAGATATGGAGCCCCTTCAGACTGTAGAGATTTTTCAATACGATCCCGCCGATCTGTCCGGTGCCGCCGATGACCATGACATGTTTTCCCTCTAGGCTTCCGCCAAAGGCATCTGCCGCCGCCTTCACGGCCAATGTTGCCGTCGATACCGAGGTCTTCGACAGATCTGTATCGGTCTTGATCCGCTTCGCACAGGTCACTGCATAGCGAAACAGGGTATTCAGGTATTTCCCGGTATTTCCCGCTTCCTGCGCCGTCTCCAGCGCCTGCTTGACCTGACCGAGGATCTGGTCCTCCCCCACTACCATGGAATCGAGGCCTGCCGTTACGGTAAACAGATGGTTGACAGCCTTTCGATCCTGATAGAAGCGCAGATAATCCGATACATCCTCCGTAATGGCAGCCGCACCGGACTCCCTTAGAATCAGCTCCTGCAGCTTGGAAAATTCGTTTTTCCTTTTCTCTCCGGTTTCCGAAAAATAGGTATAGATCTCCGTTCGGTTGCAGGTCGCGATGACGACGCTCTCCGCCGCACCACCCTCCTCGATGAGAATCCGTCCGAGCTCTCCTTGCTTATCCTTTGAAAAAGCAAAGAGCTCCCGGACCGCAAGAGGTGCGCTCTTGTGGCTGATGCTGATAAGCCGGATACTCATGATGCATCGACTCCCTTCCGGAACTCGTGGGTAAAGGTCTTGTCATAGAGCTTCGAAAGCTCATAATCATCTCCCAGGAAATCGCCTACGACGGTCAGCGCTGTCTTTGTGATGCCTGCTGCCTTGACCTTCTCTGCGATATCCAGAAGAGTTCCCCTGACAATCTTCTGCTCCGGCCAGCTGGCCTTATAGACTACCGCTACCGGCGTATCCGGCCGGTATTCCTTCCGAAGCGTGGCAGACAGTTCGTCCATCATGCCGATGCTCAGGAAAATGATCATCGTCGCATGATGCTTTGCCAGATCCGCCAGCTTCTCGCCCTCCGGCATCGGCGTTCTGCCCTCCATCCGGGTCAGGATTACGGTCTGGCTGACGCCCGGAAGGGTATATTCCTTTTTCAGGGCTGCTGCCGTCGCGAGGAAGGAGCTGACGCCCGGAATGACCTCGTAGGTAATCCCCATGCGATCCAAGGCATCCATCTGCTCCCGGTGGGCGCCGAAGATGGCCGGGTCGCCGGTATGGACACGGACTACCTTCAAGCCCTTGTCCTCGCCGTCCTTCATGACCGCCAGCACCTCCTCCAGCGTCATCGTGGCGCTGTTGTAGATCTTCGCGCCCTCCTTCGCATCCGCCAGCACTGCAGGATTCACCAGGGAGCCTGCATAAATGATGATGTCCGCGCTGTCGATGAGTTTCTTTCCCTTGATCGTCAGAAGCTCCGGATCGCCAGGCCCTGCTCCGATAAATGATACCATTGTCTTACCTCTTCTCTCTCTTGATAATCACGGTCGTAAAGTAACTGTAGGTTCTCTCGGGATCCAAAGGCCCGATATATTCGTCCTTCATGCCGACGCAGCTGATGACCGTCGCGCATTCTTTCTTTCTTCCATATTTTTCCATCTGCTCCAGAATCCGGCCGATGCTGCCACCTGCCTTCATGACGACGACATTGTCATAATGGGCAATGGCATCCTCTACCTGCTGCTCGGCGCGAACCGAAGGCACGATGACCAGAGACTCATTTCCCTCCATCAGCGAGACCTGGGCGGCTGCCGCCCCGCTGCAAAAGGACGGAATCCCGGGGATGATCTCGGTCTCGAAGCCATGCTCCGCCACGTATTGATTCACATACATATAGGTGCTGTATACCGAGACATCGCCCAGGGTAATCATGGCGATGCTTTTCCCCTCCGCCAGCTTGGCGGTCAGCTGCTCGCAGGCCGCTGCCCGGCATTTCTTTCGCTCCTCTTTGTCCTTTGCCATCCGGAAAACGACCTCCAGAAGGCTTTTTTTCTCCAGATCCACCACCGGACGGATAATCTCGAGAGCGGTACTTACCTCTCCCGCTTCCTTTACCGGAACCGCGATCAGGTCTGCCTCATCGAGGATCCGCTTTGCCTTCAGCGTCAAGAGCTCCGGATCGCCCGGCCCGACACCGATGCCGTACAACTTTCCCTTCATCTATTTTTCCTCCTGTTCCTGAACCTCACGGGCGCGCTTCATCGCCTCCTCTGTCAGGTCTTTTACGATTTCGCTTGCGATCAGAAGGCCGGCCACCGACGGCACGAAGGCCGTAGAACCCGGGATATCCCGGCGCTCGGTGCATTTGTGCTTGGCTCCCGGCGGACAGATACAGTGGCTTCGGCAGCTGATGGACATATCCTCGATGGGACGTACCGCCTTTTCCTTCGAATAAACCACCTTCAGCTTTTTGATGCCGCGCTTTTTGAGCTCTCTTCGCATCACCCTCGCCAGCGGGCAGACGCTGGTCTTGTAGATATCCGCCACCTCGAAGAGGAAGGGATTCAGCTTATTGCCTGCTCCCATGCTGCTGATCAAGGGCACACCGGCCTTTTCGCATTCCTCTACCAGAGAAATCTTTGCCGTCACGGTATCGATGGCATCCACCACATAGGTATACCGGCCAAAATCAAATTCGTCCTTGTTCTCCGGCAGGAAGAAGCAAAGATGCGTATCTACCTCTGCCTTGGGATTGATCTCCAGGATCCGCTCCTTCATGACCTCTGCCTTATATTTTCCTACGGTTTTTCTCGTAGCAATGATCTGCCGGTTCAGGTTCGTCAGGCAGACCTTATCGTCATCGATGAGATCAAAGGCTCCCACGCCGCTTCTGGCCAGAGCCTCCACCACGTAGCCTCCTACACCTCCGATACCGAAGACCGCCACCCGGGCATGCTCCAGGATCTCCATCGCTTCCTTTCCGAGCAAAAGCTCGGTTCTTGAAAACTGATTTAACATACATTTCTCCTCATAACATAATCAAAAGGGAGGGATCTGTTTTGACAGATCTCTCCCTTTTTCGTTACCTGATATCAAGTGCATTATATCCGGAACCGCTTTCCACGGAAGCCTGTCCATGTTCCACAGAGCGCAGGTAGCCTGGCTTGCAGCAGCGCTGCTTACAGTGACCGGATCGCTCAGGTCTTCCACCTGATTCCCCTGCTTTATGCGGATTGCATACTCTCTGTTTCTATAACTGTTCAGTACCTTCACAGTTACCTATTTCTATATCCTTGATAGTTTAGCATACCGACCGGCTTTCGTCAACCAAATATACCCTAGGGGGTTTAAGTTTTGCATTCGCGATAGATTCGAACAATTTTCAAAAAAATGCTTGACATTCTCCTGCTGCCCGTGGTATAAATATAAAGCACGTTTGATACAGGGGATTGGTCAAATGGCATGACAGGGGTCTCCAAAACCCTTAGTGGGAGTTCGATTCTCTCATCCCCTGCTAAAAAAAGCCCGAAGGCGTTTCGCTTTCGGGCTTTTTCGTCGTTTCCGCAGCGGCCAGGAAAGCCGCCCGGGGTGGGGTTCCACCCCGGGCGGCTTTCCTCCGCTATTTTTTATTCCTCTGTCGTAACTGTTCAGTACCTTCACAGTTACGATGCAAAATCCATGAAAATCGGCT
>CAVFGF010000027.1:0-25174 GCA_963621925.1 Alistipes onderdonkii
CCACGTATCCAGCTTGGAAGGCTGGTGTTCTACCATTGAACTACACCCGCAAAGGTTACATCGGGGTGACAGGATTCGAACCTGCGACCTCCTGGTCCCAAACCAGGCGCTCTAGCCAAGCTGAGCCACACCCCGAAGCTGTTCACCGTCGCGCCACTCGTGACGCAAAATACATTTTACTTGATAAAGGATGGATTGTCAACACCTTTTTTATTTTTTCTCTCTGCAAATCACCGGATATACTTTATCGTATACTGTGCCTCTCCCTTTTCATCCAGCTCCATGACCATGTAGCTGGGTTTCCGCCCCTCCTGACGGGGATAGGACATGCTTCCCGGATTCAGTACCGTGATGTCCGCTTCCTGCTCCAGGCAGGGACGGTGCGTATGACCGAACATCGCGATATCGAAGCCGCGAGCCTTTGCCTCCTCCCGCAGCATCTCTGTGCCCATGGAAATATAGTAATAATGTCCATGGGTCAGAAGCACCTTGTATTTGCCGATTTGGAATTCATCCTCCCGCGGCAGTTCACAGAAAAAATCATTGTTTCCGGCTACCATGTGAACCGGACAGGCAGCCATCTCGCGGATTCGCTCCTCGCCGCCCTCCACATCGCCGCAATGCACCAGCATATCGAGGGGAGCTTCCTGTGCAATCGCTTCTCTCAGATTGCCTTCTTTTCCGTGCGTATCGCTGACAATCAATACCTTCATCCGTTTTCTCCCTCGTCTCTCATCAATCGTTCTTTACTGCTTCCAATTTTTCCTTCATCGCCCGAAGGGCCTTGCCCCTATGGCTGACCGCATTCTTCTGATCCATCGTAAGCTCGGCTGTGGAGCACCCGAATTCCGGCACGAAAAAGATTGGATCGTAGCCAAAGCCGCCCTCGCCTCTCGTCTCATAGCCGATAATGCCCTCGATGGTGCCTCGGGTCGTCAGCTCCCGGCCGTCTGGAAGCACTGCCGCAATCGCGCAGACAAAACGCGCTGTCCGCTTTTCTTCCGGCACATCCTGCATTTGTTCCAGAATCTTTTGATTCTTGATGGCATACGGGGTATCCTCGCCAAGATAACGGGCGGAATAGATCCCCGGTTCTCCGTTCAGGTAATCGATCTCCAATCCGGAATCATCTGCCAGCACAAGGGCGTCGGTCTCTGCCGCCACCGCCCTCGCCTTGATCAGGGCATTTTCCTCAAAGGTGCTTCCGTTTTCCTCTGCATCATTTACGATCCCGGCTTCCTTCTGGGATAAAATCTCCAGTCCCTCCCAGCCCAGGATTTCCCGGATCTCCTTCATTTTTCCTGCATTTCCTGTCGCAAATATCAGTTTATCCATCTCATTTCTCCTTACTCGGAAGCGTAGACCTTCAGACAAATGTTGCTCTGCTGATTCGTCTCCGTACGTTCCCAATCCCTGCGGCCGTCAGCGCTGATATAGCCCTCCCCATCGCTTAAGTCAACCTTATCCTCGAGCTCCTCCGAAGCATACTCCACGGCAATGGGATATTGGCTGTCCGGCGTCGTAATCTCAACAACCACCGCAAATTGCTGTCCTTCCTTCACCGGCACGGTCTCCTCGAGATCTACCGTATAATAGCCTGCATATTGCAGATAGCCCGACTGAAGAATCTTCGCCTCACTGAGGGATTCCTCTCCCGTAAATTCCGGCTGCAGACAAATGCGGTACTCCGTATCCGCCCCGGTCGCATAAAAGCCCACCGCCTCCATTGTCTGATTACCGGAGGCCGTATAGACATTCGCAAAGCTTGCCGTCTCCGTATTGTATCCAATCTGTCCGCACCAGCCGCACAAATCAGACTGATAGAGGATATCGTAATTGTCCGTGTCCTCGACCCGGGTATAGGACACATTCTCCTTTCCGATGTTTGTATCATAATAGGAGACATAAAAAATCCCGCCGTCTCCAAAGCTCGTCCCCCAGCTATTCTGGCAGATAAAAGCCCCGTCTCCTATCGGCGTGCTTCGGAAGTTTTCCGCCGGATATGCATCATCCCAGCCGATAATAACGACGTCATGATTCGACGCCTTCTGCCCGGAATAAGAGTAGCTCGCGTGCTTTCGGCTATAGTAGGCGGAATCCTGGGTCGGATCATCGAAATCCATATAGAGAGAGCTCTCAACACCGCCATGGAGATAGACCGTCTGCTTGATAGCCTGATAATCCTTCTCTCCGGGCATCCGAACCTCCTGCACATGATAAACCGGAGAAAGACCCTCCGGCGACATGCCGTCATCGTAGACGTCCTCCTCTTCGGGGACCGGACCCATCCAGGATGTCAGATAGGCGATCGACATGATATAGGAGCCGCCCTCCTCTTCATTCATTTGAAAAGGATTATGATAATTCAGATGATCTCTTGAAAAATTACAGAGCTTTTCCGGCATCAGCGCCGTCTCAAGGGCGGTCAGGGACGCAAAGGCCCAGCAGGTGCCGTGCTGCCCCTGATCCCGTACCGGTACGCTCCGCCCCTCCTCCCGGTAATCATACCGTGAGGGAAGCTCTGCCTCTTCTTTTTCCCGGTCTATCACCAGGCTCTTTGCCGTCTTCTCTGCTTCCGGTAAGAACCCGGAGCCGGTCAGGGCTGAACCATCCTTCGCCCCATTCTCCGGTGCCTGCGCAATGTCCCGCCATACCATGATGCAGCATAGCAGAAAAGCCAGCACCGTCAGCCTTCGTAATCTTTTTTTCATAAATCCTGCCGCGGTCTTTTCGGCGGCTTCGGTCCCGGAAATTGGTAAAAATAAGTTTTCAGCATACCGTTGTAAATCTTGCGGTTCTTCGCTGCCTTCTGTCCCAGATAGCGCTCCGCATCCTCATAGCCGGTAATCAGGTACATCGACCAGCTGTCCAGCCGCCGATAAGCCTCTCCGATCTCCCGATAGAGGGCCGGCAGCGCCTCTTTCTCCTCCAGCCGTTCTCCGTAAGGAGGATTCGTGATCACAAAGCCGTATTTCTTCGGATGCCGAAGCTCGGATACCGGCCGGGCCTGAAAATGAATCAGGTGATCGACGCCGGCCTCCTTTGCATTCTCTCTGGCTGCCTTTACCATATCCGGATCGATGTCATAGCCCTGGATATCCGTTTCGATATCGTCCTCTATCAGATCCTGCGCTTCCTCCACCGCGCTGTACCAGAGCTTTCTCGGGATCAGATTTTTCCAGTTCTCCGCTATAAATTCACGATTCATGCCCGGTGCGATATGGGCTGCCATCATGGCTGCCTCTATCGGAAAGGTTCCGCAGCCGCAAAAAGGATCCACCAGGATGCGATCGCCTTTCCAGGGGGTCAAAAGCAAAAGAGCCGCCGCCAGGGTCTCGGTAATCGGCGCCTTGCTGGTCAGCCTTCGGTAGCCTCTCTTATGAAGCGAAATCCCGGAGGTATCGAGGCCTACCACAGCCTCATCCTTCAAAAATGTAATCCGAATCGGATAAGACGCGCCGTCCTCGGTAAACCAAGTTATTCCGTAGCTGCTTTTGAGGCGTTCGACGATCGCCTTTTTTACAATAGACTGAATATCTGACGGGCTGAAAAGCTTACTCTTTACAGAAGTCGCCTTTGTTACCCAGAATTTTCCATCTTCCGGAATGTAATTTTCCCAGGGAATCGCCTTGATGCCTTCAAACAATTCATCGAAGGTCTCTGCCCGAAAGCGTCCTACCTGGAGCATCACCCGCTCTGCACTGCGAAGAAAAATATTTGCGCGGCAAAGTGCCTCCATATCTCCGATAAAGGTAACGCGGCCGTCCTCCACCAGGCTGACATCATAGCCCAGATCCACAATTTCCCTTTTTAAAACTGCCTCCAGGCCAAAATGGCAGGGGGCAAGAAATTCATAGGTTTCCATCTCTTTCTCTCCGTGGATAGTAAATGAGGGGCAAAATATACTTTTGCTCCTCATTCAATCATATCCATCGCTTTCTTTTCTGTCAAGCTGTGGCTGTGTTATTCTTCAGATTCCTCCGAATTTTTCTCCGGTTCCTCTTTCTTTATATTTTTCCGTTTCTTTCTCTTTTTCTTTACGACGCGAATCACAAGGATCGCGATCAGCAGCAGGACAGCCAGAATGCCCAAAAGAATATAGAGCAGGATGCCTCCCGGCTCCTCGGTGACGCAGAAGGTAAGCTCCGTCGTATCTGCCTCAAATACCAGATAGCTTCCGTCCTTCTGATAGGAGATCTTCTCCCAGCTTCCGTCCTCCGTCAGGCGATACAGTCCCGGTTTTCCGACCATCTCCGGTGCAATGAAGCGAAGCTTATAGGAGACGCTGTCCGTCAGGGACGGATCCCGCAGGGTCGATGTCCACTGCTCCAGCACAAGACCCTTCGTCGGTACGTTGTCGGTATTTTCCTCCGCTTCTACCAGTACAAGCTTCGCGTCCAGGCTGAAGGTTCCCTCTGCCAGAAGGGTCGAATGCGCCAGATCCCGCATTTGGTCGCTGGCTACTGCCGTCGATTCTGCGGTATAAAGGACCTCCACATCCTTGGAGAAGGTCATATGGGACAGGTCGACCTCATCCCATTTTCCGTTGTATCCATCCTTTGCCGGAATCTCCGGATACTCCACATCTGAAAGATCCGCACCATACTCAAAGGATACTGTTTTTAAAACTTCCCCGTCTGCCACAAACCGCAGCTCAAAGTTCTTAAACTCTGTCGGAACATCCGACTTTTCAGCGAGCTCTGTAAACTCGATAGGCTCTGCCTTCCCGCCGTAGCTGATATCATCGACACCACCGTAGACATCTCCTACGAAATAGTTGCCGGAAAGTTCCCCGTCCTCATCCAGGGAACCGGCGATGCTGCCGATGGCTTCTTCTGCCTTCGTCACATCGATCAGACTGTAACAATCCTTGATCTCCTTGCCCCAGCCGGCGATGCCGCCGACATAGTCGCCGCCCTCCAGGGTGCATTTTGCGTAGGAGCGGCGAATCAGAGACTCGGAATAGCCGGCAATGCCGCCGACATAATTGCCGTTCGTGCTCAGGACACTTCCGTAGCCCTCGCTGTCTGTCACCAGGCCGAGAGCCATATTGCCGACGATGCTGCCTGCGTTATCCTTCTTTGAGGTAATCTCCCCCTTGTTGACGCAGTTTTGAATGATGGCCTTGGTCTCCAATGTAAAGTTCAGGCTGTTGCTGCCAAGCTTCGTGATATCATCCTCGGGATCGGTATCGTATTCGATGGCCATGGAGCCTGCCACGCCGCCGACGTTGACATCGCCCTCGATCTCCCCGTAGTTCTGGCAGCCATAGGCCTTTCCTCTGGTCGTCTTTTCGATTTTCTCATCGGAGACATCGATGATGCGATCCTCCAGGGATTCACTGGTATCCGTCGCATCCGTCACCAGATCCAGCATCGTATTCATGACTGTACTGAACTGGCTGTTAATGGCCCGAAAATCTTCGCTCAGCTCTCCTGTCATATCGGAAATCTGATCTCCGAGCTTCTCTAGCTGTTCCGAAATGCCGCCGACGGCACCGTAGAGTCGGTCACCCTCTGTGCGGTAATCATCTCCGAAGGTCTCAAAGGAAAGATCGATACCGGACACATCCACGCCCATCTTGTCAAGGGCTGACTTCATGGCGGTCAGAGAGCCTTCAATCTCTGTGGTCATGGTTCCCACACCCTCCAGGGCATTCTTCCAAGCCTCCTGGATATCTTCCGCCTGCAGAAGGGTATTCAGCTTCTGCTGCGCGTCGTTCCATGCCGTCATGCCATCACTGACATCCTGGGCGGCAGCACTGAGACTTGCGATAAGCTTCGTCAGATCCCCATCCTGCTCGTAGGCGGTCAATGCATCCGAAGCTGTTTTTGAGGCGCTTGTAAGCTTCTCCGAGGCGGTATTCAGCGAAGTCCGGATACTCTGCACCTCTTCTGCATGTTCCTCGCCCTGAATGGTATCCAGGATGGCGCCTATCTTTTCAGTTTCACCCTTGACACTGCCGGATACGTTGGAAAGCTCGGTTCCCGCATTCTTGGCATCCTCGACACCGGCCTTGACCGCCGCCTCGGATTTTTTGATCTTTTCCGTATTCGTATCCGCCCATTCCGTCGTCTTCTTCGTCAGGGACTGGGCACTGTCCTTGGCATCATCCGTATAATCCGAAATCTTATCCATCCGGTCGGAGATATCCGAACGGGAATCATCGAGATGACTGACAGCATCGTCCACCAGATCGCTCAATTTGTTGATCTCGCCGCGAAGCTCTTCGATCTTGTCCTCATCAAAGCGCAGGGTCAGATCCGGAGCCATCTGTCCGGTAATACCGCCGACATCCTTACGTCCCTCCACGGTACCGTAGTTCTGGTTTCCGTTCAGATAACCGGCCGAGCGACCCGCGATGCCGCCGACATTGTAGCCGATATGAGGATAACCGATCGAGCCCTGATTCGTACAATTCTGTACGATGCCAGAGGAATAGCCGCAAATACCGCCGGTATCCGTCGTCGTATTTAAGATCTCCGTCTTCTCATCGCTGCTGGTCAGCTGCTTCAGGTTCGTATCTACATTCAGGTCTCCGATGGAGGCGCCTTCCTCCTGTTCTCCGGTATTGACCTCTGCCTCATTGGAGCAGCTGATAATCTGACCCAGGTTTCGTCCCACGACACCGCCGGTGCTGTGGGTTCCGGTGATGCTGCCGCCGGCAGAGGAGCTGTAGATGGAACCACTCTCCTCATTGAGTCCTGCGATGCCGCCGATATTGGTTTCGCCCTCGATGGTTCCGCTGAAGCTGCAGGAGATAATCTGTCCGCTGTTGCTTCCCGCGACACCGCCGATATTTTTCTTTGTGCCTGTCGGTGTCAGCGTTCCTTCTATATGTAAATTTTTTACAGTTGCGCTGTCCTGGATATAGCGGAAAAAGCCCTCGTTCGAGCCGTCTCCGTCAAAGCTCAGGCCGGAAATCGTATGGCCGCCGCCGTCAAAGGTTCCGCCAAAGGTCGGAATCGACGTAAAATCCGAATCCGTCAGGTCGAGATCCGCCGTCAGCACCACCGTCTTTCCCTGGGACCAGGTATCCAGCTTACAGTTTTTTGCCAGAGCCTCCAGGTCCTCAACGCTTGCAATCGTGATCGTATCATTTTCCGCATAACCGGGCACACTGCCGGAGAAGGCCAGGGACAGCGTCAATACTGCTGCCAGAAGCCCAGCGGCTGCCCGCTTTCTTTTACCAGTCATCTTCTTCGTCCTCCTCTTCATCCAGCTTCTTGATCTGTTTGATGTCTACCACTGCATCGATATCGCCGTCTACCAGGCCGTGAATCTCCGCATCGATCTGTCCGGAGATATAGCCCCGTACCCGGCCGTCCACATGGACCTTGCCGCTGACGCTGTGGGTACGCTCCGGATACTTGATATTGAAGCTGGAGCGCTCCAGGATCTTGTCTCCCAAAATCAGGATCGCCGGCAAAATGGCCATAACCAGGAACATCGAAATCAGCGTACCGCGGCCTAAACATACACCGATGCCGTAGATCGCCGGGTTTGTCGTAATCAGGGCAATCAGCACACCCGCCGTCGCCATGATGGCACCCGAGGTCACGATCGTCGGGAAGGCCTGGTTCAGAGTCGTAATGATAGCCTCCTTAATAGGCAGCTCCTTTTTCAGCTCCGTATAGCGGTTCGCAATGACGATGGCATAGTCGATATTTGCGCCCATCTGAATGGAGCTGACCACCAGGTAGCCCAGGAAGAAGAGCGGCGTATTCGTCAGATAGGGAACCGAGAAATTGATCCAGATACTGCCCTGAATGACGATGATCAAAAGCACCGGCATACCGACGGACTGGAAGGTAAACAAAAGCACGATGATAACAAACAGTGCAGACAGAATGCTGATCATCAGATTGTCCTGACTGAAGCTGCTGGAAAGGTCATAATCGCTGGTGGAATTGCCCACCAGATAGATCTCGGCGTCTTCACCGTATTCCTGTTTCGCCACTTTCCGAATCGTATTCAGGAATTCAAAGGTCTCCTCGTCCTCCTCCGGAAGATTCAGACTGATGAGCATACGGGTATATTTGTCACTTTGCAGCTGCTCCTGTCCCTTTGTCAGCTGTTCGTGCAGGTCATCCAGCTTATCCACCTGATCTTGATCAAGGTTTACATAATCCAGGTGAGCGTAGGCAAAAAGGAACATATCCAGAAGCGGCACGCCGTAGCCGTCCAGGTTGTTGATGATATGGCCGTATTCCTCATTTTCAATTGCATAGGCGGTATAGATGAGTCTTGCCTGCTCGATATCCAGGTCCGCCAGCTCGGCAAACTGCCTGGGTGTCAGAGAATCCGTCAGCATGTAGCTGTCCGATTTTTCCCGGCTGCTGCTTCCATCCTCATCGTCCATGGACACTTCAATATTGGAAAGTCCCGTCGTATAGTCCACCTCGTCGTAGGTCTCCAGCTTCTCTAAGACAGCCTTCTCCTTGTCATAGCTGCCGGAGGGCACAATGAGAGCCATGATGTTCGTATCGCCGAAGGTCTCCTTGATCTTCTTCTCCTCCAGCTGTGCCTCGCTCTGGTTCAGCGTGTCGATATTATTCTGGCTGAATACATAGGGGCATTTGTTGGAAAAATAGCAGCCCACTACGATGGCCACGACAAAAATCGGCATCAAAAACGGATAGATCTTCGTGATCAATTTGCCCCAGCCGAAGATATCCGGGATAAATTTCCGGTGATGGGTCCGATCGATCCATTTGCTGAAAATCATCAAAAGGCCCGGCATCAGGGTGAAAACCGCGATCATACTGAATACAACGGCCTTGATCAGAACGCGGCCTAAGTCGAAGCCGATCTGGAAATGCATGAACATCATCGCCAGCAGACCGGACATCGTCGTCAGGGAGCTGGAGGAAATCTCAATGATGGCCTTGCTCAGAGCCGTAATGCAGGCATCCCGCGGCTCCAGATTTTCTCTCTCCTCACTGAAGCGGTGGCAAAGAATGATCGCATAGTCGATAGATAAGGCTAACTGCAGGATCGAACAAACGGAATTGCTGACAAAGGAAATCGTCCCGAAGAGGAAGTTCGTTCCCTGATTCAGGATGATGGCCGCTCCGAAGGTCAGAAGGAGCACCGGGATCTCCGCATAGGTCTGGGAGGTCACCAGAAGCACCAAAATAATGATGATAATGACAATCACCATGATGACATTGATCTCCTGAGCCAGCGTCGTCGAAGCATCATTGCCCACCTCGCCGGATACCGAGACGTCATAATCCGACAGCAGGGTCTTAATATCCTCCAGGGCCTGCAGGCTCACGTCACTGTCCGCCTCATCCGTATAGGTGACGGAATAGAGGGCACTGGTGCCCTTGAAGTGGTCCTCGGTATCGTCGAATTCTACCTGCTCGACACCCTTGACGGCCTCGATCTGATCCACCAGAGCCTCCGCCTGGGGATAGGTGATATTCGAGATCATGATCCGGGAGGTTCCGTAGGTGATAAAGTTGTTGTTCATAATATCCAGGCCCTGCCTCGTCTCGGTGGTCTCCGGCAGATAGTCGGTCAGCTCATTGTCGACCTTGACCCAGGATTTCGCAAAGATGCTGAAGATAAACGCTGCGATATAGATTAGAAAAAACAGATTGCGTTTATCTACAATGAAGGTTGCGAGGCTCTCCATGGGATTTTTTTTCTGTTTCTTTTCTTCCATAAATGAATACTCCTCTTTTTCCCTATTACAGCGCCGCAAAACGCTGTACGAGAAATTCTGTCATTTCTTCCATGGACTGTTTGCTGCTGTCCAGATAGACATCATAGCTTTCCGGGGCGCTCCAGTCCCTTCCTGTATGGAACTCGTAGTATTTTTTGCGATCCTTGTTGACCTTTTTGATCAGAGTCTCCGCCTCCTTCTCGGTGATTTGCTTCTGATCCATCTTTCTTCGGATGCAGGCCTCCATGGGTGCATTGATAAAGACGCTTAAGACCAATGCATCGGTTTGCTCCTTTAGAACATAGTCCGCGCAGCGCCCGATGATTATCGCGTCCTTTTTCTTGGAAATATGGCGTATCACATCGCTCTGGAGTTTAAAAAGGGCCTCCGGAAGCGACGCTCCCTTCGGCACATATTTGTTTCCTCCCGTGACCATCTCATACATCCAGGGATTATGCTTTTTCTCATCGAAACGAGCCAGATAAGCCTCTGCAAGCTCGCCTCTTTCCGCAGCCATGGAAATCAGATTCTGATCAAAGAATGCGATTCCAAGCGCCTCCGCCACGCGCTCCCCCAGCTCGCGTCCGCCGCTTCCCAGTTTTCTGTCGATTGTCACGATTTTATGTGCCATCCTTATTTCCTCCCCCTTCGCAAAAAAATTATATACCGGCATTTCATTTTACACTCTTGTTTATTATAAAAACGTTTTTTGCAAAATAGCAATACACACTTTATAGTAATTTGTGTAACTAAGGAAATGTTGATTTAATCAGCGTTTCCCTATATCCTGTTTTTCTGTAGCAAAAAAAGGAATCCTGATTTCTCAGAATTCCTTTTTCCCATTCAGCGTGGGCGAGAGGATTCGAACCCCCGACCTTTTGGTCCGTAGCCAAACGCTCTATCCAGCTGAGCTACGCCCACATTCAATCATTCACATTCCTGTTTCCTGACTGCCTGAATAGAATAACATAGTTTTTTACGGATTGCAAGCTCTTTTTTTATTTCAGAATTTTCTGACTATTATTTCACCCACTGGATCGCTTCCCCGTTTCTCAAGCGCTCGTCCAGGGGCGGCTGATCCCCTTCCGCTCTTTCCGCACGCATATCCCGCAGGATCGCGATGGTCTCGCGGCTCAGGGTGGCATCGCCGTATGCCTTTTCAAACTTCGAAGGCCTCTCGGCACCGTTTTCGTTCTGCGGATCCCGGAAGGCGGTATCCCGGAACAGCTCTCGGATATACTTGTCGGACTCCGTCAGAATCTGGCAGATGCTTTCCACCTTCGGATCGTTTTCGTATTCCTCGACGAGGGACTTCATCAGTCTCTTTCCCTGCGGTCTGAACTTGATATCGCTCGTCAAAGCCTTGATAATCTTCGTCAGAGCGTCGTTCATCGCCTTTGCCGCTTCCTTCTTTTCCTTGACGCCTCCGTTTTTGTAGTCCTTGGCCGCATTTTCCAGATTCTGGATCTGCTTTTTCAGGCCGGACTCCTCCAGGCTTTGGAAGGTCTGCTCGACATAGGCCGTATGTCTGGCTTTTCGATCGTTCAGCAGGCGGTTTTTCTCATCCTCCTGCAGAGTACGTTCTTTGAGATAGACACTTCCCATATGATCCAGGCGCCATAAGATCTTCAGATAGTGCTCCTTCAAAAGTCCCTTGACCATCCTCTTGACCTCATCGTTGTCCTGTTTCTGTTCCTCATTTTTCTGCTTGATGATCGCGTCGAGCTTCTCTGCCCTGTTGGTGATGATCTTTCCGATCGCCTCCGTCACGGCCTGGATCTCCCGAGATTCTGCCGTAAGGGCTCTTCCCTGGGCGTGGGCCGCTTTGAGCACATCATAGGCTGCGCGGAGCTCTCCTCCGTCGGCATCGGCAAACCAGTCCTTCATTCCGTTTTCCAATGTAACAAGCTTCTGCGGATTCGTCAGAAGATCTGCCAGCTGCTCCCGGTAGGAGCGGGGATTCGTCTTTTCATAGACCTTCTTCGCTGCCTCCTCCAGTCTCCGGCACGCTGCACGCTCATCCTGCTTTCTGCGGGCCTCATCCTCCTCGGTAAGCTGAATATTGTTCAGTACGCCCAGCTGTGCATGCAGCATCCTCTCGACATCATCCATTTTTTCACCGGCAGACTCCTCCGGCAGACGATAGCTGCAGCAGGTAAGCTCTGCGCAGGCATCCAGGAATTCCATTTCCTCCTGCTCCTGCTCCGGATCCAGGCCATAGATATACCGATCCCGGAAAGAGCTGTGGTAGTTTTGCAGATCGGCGAGAGCCGTTTCCTTACTGTATTCGCCCTCATCCAGATGCTGCTTCATCTGATCCAGAGCCGTCTTCATCGACTGCACCCATACAGGATACATCTGGGCTCTTCTCTCCAGCTCCACAACTTCCTGCTCCCAGCCTGCCACCTGTTCCGGAAAGCTCTTTAGATTTCTCCTATGGGTGTTCAAAAGGTTTTCTCTTTCCCTCTTTCGTTCCTCCGTCTCATTTTCCGGTACCTGTTCATACATGGCTACCTTATCCTGCAGATTTTTTCGAATCTTATCCTGATTCAGAATCTTATTTCTGCCACTGTTCAGATACTCCATTTTCCGCTGTACATCGATCTCTTCCTGTCTCAGGCTTTCCTTAAGCTTCTCATAGATGCTCTCCATCTTTCGCTTAACCTGTTCCTGTGTCAGTCTCGAATCGTACTTCAGCTCTACGATATCCATCGCCGGATTTTCCATATGGTTCGCTTCCATACCCATCATTCGGTGGGTAAAGATAGGAGCTCTATCGTGAATCAGCTTTTTGAAACGCACCAGCTGCGGATCCTGCTCCAGCAGATCCTCATATTTGAGAGACTTCTTCCGGAATAGCTTGATGACATTGGTCATATTGGCGACCTTGCCGTCCAAAGCTGTCTCGACGCTTTCCGCCAGACTCTTCGCATTCGGATCCTGATAATCCTTCTCATAGCGCTCCAGGATATTGCGCGAGATTGTATACATCGGCTGGTCATCCGGATGGGACTCCAGGTCACGGCGTCTGCGCTGATCCATCAGCTTGACCAAATCACGATCTGCTTTGTTCAGAAGAGCCTCATAGTCCGTCATGGTACCTGCGATCCGGACAAAGCTCTGGATAAAGTTGTAAAGGCCGGCCGGGATGTCGATACCGTCCTTCTGAAGCTCTGTCAGTACAGCCAGGATCTTTTCTACGGAGCTTGCCTGATCCTCCTTTTTGACGATGGTCCGGATCTTTTTCTCCACCTCTGCCTGATTTCCGTCATATACCTCTGCCCCGGCGCCCGAAATCATTGCCCGAAGGTGTTCTGTGAAGCGTTTGGTATTCATGCTCTGCATGGCCGCGATGAGGTTCAGGATATGTACCTGCTCATCCTTGGTCAGCTGATGTACATTACCATAGTCGATGACGGTAACTCCATCCTCGCCCATCATGATATTGCCGGCATGAAGGTCTCCGTGGAAGAAGCCGCTTCCAAACAGCGCTTCGTCCAGCCATTTTCCGGTCAGGTTCATTAGATATTTCTGCTTGGTCTTTAATTCTTCCTTGAAGCTCTCCATCTCCGTCATGACGCTGTACAGAGAGGACTCATCGCCCTTTTGGTAGATCTCCTGTCTCTTTTTGTCCTGGTCTGCCAGGAATCGATCGACCGAGGAGCCCGGCGCCCGCTCCAGAACCAGGGTATTCGCCGAGATCTTCGCATTTTCATCCAGCTTCATCGTGCTGATATGAAGCATCGGATCCTCGTAGATCTTTCCGCTCTCTACATTTTCCGCCTCAAGGCGCAGGTCGAACTCCTTCTTGATGTTGCGGACACGTCCCTCGAAGGTACGGGACATCGCCCCCTTATAGTCCTCTGCAGCCTGCAGGCCTTCTTCGTGATGAGCCTGGTTATAGGCTTCCTTATCGACCTCCTGGGCACAGTTCTCCATGAACTGCAGCTCTCTTTCCATATGGTTCGCCGCATCCGGCCGCAGGATCTTTACGACCTTGTCGACGCCGTGACTGGCTCCTTTTTCATAGATGCGAACCAGAACTGCCTGGCCCACGGAGGCTGTACCCAAGACCTTCAGCTTCTCGATGCGATCGATGCTGCCGTCCGAATCCTTGATGATGCGGTGCAGCTGGGCATCGACAATCTCCTCATCGATCCGCGCCAGATTGGAGCGCACATCCTTTACAGCCTCCTGCATCAGCGGCGGCATATTGGAGATCGCCAGACCCTGCATCATCTTGTGCAGCAGCGGGCCTGCCCCTTTCAGGTAGCCTGAGAGAAATCTACCCTGGAACCGCTCCAGAGCCTGTCCTCTCAGCTGCATATTCTCCGTATTCGGCGCATTCCGGAATGCGGAGGCAATCATATTCTGCTTGTCCGCCTCTTTGGCAGAGGTAATATAACCCGACAATACCTTTTTATTGAAGGCGCCCTCGCCCTCCTTGCCGGTCATGCCCTGGGTCAGGATCTCGCTGACCGTGCGATCCTCCAGAATTTTCCAGCTGTCATCATCCTCTGCATCCAGATCATCCACCGATGCCTTCAAAAGCTCCTGCATATGATTGGAAATCGCTGTAACCGCTCCACTCATCTTTTCCGCTGCTGTCTGAAGAATTGCTTTTGTTCTCTCTTCATCGAGAGCTGCCAGAGGATCCTGGGGTCTTTGCATGGCAATGGCGATGGTCATCTCTTTTACGGCCTGATAGGCTGCCGCAAAGCCGCCGATGGCAGAAAGCTTTCCGGCAAAGACAGCCTCCTGCTCCGGATCCATCAAAAGCTCACAGAACTTCCGGAAGCCCTCCTGATTTTCCCGGATTCCCCTTTTCAGGCGTTCCTCCGTATAGGCAAAGTTTGCATCGGATCCGGATTTCGATGAGAAATAAAGCTCTCCGACAAAATTTAAGACCTTCTGCTGCTCCTCCGGCCAGGGTACCTGCTCCGCGCCGAGGTTGACCTCTTTCTTTGTCTTATCCTGCACATGGGTTTTCTCTTCTGCCTCCATGCTCTGCAGGGCTGTCAGGCTCTCCAGGGCTGCCTGGGAGTTGATATGAACCTTTTCCGCCTCTCTGGCAAGCAGCTCCTGCAGATAATCCCTGACTGCCTCTGCCGGAGCATCCGCTTCTCCCTGCCTCTCCAGACCGGTACAATAGAGCCATACCATATACTGCAGCTCTCTGGCGTCGATCAGGTTCAGCTCTTTTGCAGAAATTCCCAGTTTCACTGTCAGAAACTTTTCGTAATGGATCCGATCCCCTGTCAGATGTTCCCGGTCAAAGGCTGCTGCATTTGCCAGGAGATTTTTGGCCGTCTGTCTGTCATAGCGGTCGAAATGCCCGCAGACATCTCCCCGGATCTCTTTTGCCCAATACTGTGCTGTCTGGGGAAGGACGACCTTTTTTCTTCCTGCCTGCAGAGTCAGGATGGAATCTCTCTGGGTCAGGGTCAACCTGGTACCGTTGATCTGTACTTCAACGGTACCCTCCTCACCGAGACCGGAAAGGGCATCATAGAGACGGAGAATCTCTCGGCTTAAGCGATTGCCCGGACGCTTGATGAGATCCGAGGGACGCTTGTCCTTCAGGAAGATCGCAGCGACTGTCTGTACCTTCGCCGGCATCGTCTCGAGGATCCCCTTGGCAGCCTTGTATTCTGCCACGATGGCCCGCGCCTCTGTTTCTTTTCTCTCCTCCCTCGGACCTGCCTGCATTTTCTCCAGCTGCTCGTCGAGATCCGCCTCTAAGCTCCTGCCGTTTTCGTAGAGCACCTGGAGCTTCTCAAGGCCGCTTCGAAGGCCGCCCTGGGGATGCAGGGTCTGTTTCATCCGCTCGATGAGCTCCGCACCTTCGCCATAGATCCGATCCAGCGCTACTGCGTGAGCCCTCAGTGCCTCTGTCTCCTGCGCATCAAGGCCTTCCTGGATCCCCTTGGTCTCCAGGCTCATCAGTCCCTGCATGTGCTCAGTCAGCTCACAGATGGTCTCGATGCCTTTGCGCTTCTCGTCCAGAGTCATACCGTCAAGCTTTCCCGGCTGGTGCGTATAGTAAAGCCGGATCTCGCTGGCTGTAAAGCAGCCAAGCTCCAGGATACGGGTCGCCTTCAGGCTCTCCTTCAGTCCTACATCCTCCTTTAGAATCAGCTCCTCGGCAAAATCCGCCTGCTTTCTCTGATAGACAGACTGATAGACGGTATTCTCCGAAGCCACCTCCCCAAGGGTCAGACCCAGCAGGATCTTCATCTCCTCATCGGTCATCGGGGCAATGTCTTTTCCGGCCTCGCCAGCCATCCGCTGCTTTGCCTGGGCGATCCGAAGAGCCTGGGCATAGGCCTTCTCCCGAACTGCCTCGATCCCGCCGTTCAAAAGATATTCCAGATCGCTCTTTGAAAGCTTTGCCACCTTCCAGCTTCCGCTCTTTTGGCAGGCCTTCAAAAGCTCCTGCACCTGCCTTTGCAGGGTCTTTTTATCCGCCTTGGAAGACAAAGATTTTCCAAGCAGCCTCTGAATCTGCTCTGCGGTTCGGTATTCTCTCGTATCCTTTTTCTGCTCCGTCAGAGCGTGATCTAGCTCCGAAAGTCTCGTATCTACGTCCAAAAGCAGCTCCCGGACTACCGACATCTGCACCGGAAGGGCTGTCTCCTCCTCCAAATTGGCGCCCATCCGATACAGCAAATTTTTGCTGATCCGTTCTCTGGTCTTCGGGGAAGCGATATTTTCCTTCTCAAGCAGCATGTCCACCAGATGCTTCGCCATCCGATAATTTTCCCTGGTCGCCGTCCCGGCATCACGACCGGCCTTCTTATCCTTCCTCCGGTAGAGCTTTCCGTTTCGGCAAAGCATCGAATCCTCCTCTGCCTGGGAAAGCACCTTTATATAATCCTTCATCGTAAGCTTTGCTACCGGATCCTCCGCTTCCTTGCGGCTCTGAAGCTCGTAGGCCAGATCGGTAAAGGAGACCTCCCGCTGCAGGTAGGCGTCGGGATGTGCCGCGATATTTTTTCGGATCTCCGACAGGCTGTCCAGCTCCTGACGCAGCCATTCTCTCGTATTCTTGACGGCGGCATAGCGGATTTTATTGTAGGGGAAATAAGCCGCATCCTTATTTTTGATATAGATGCTGCATTTCTCCAACGCGTCAATGTACTTATTTTCGATATCCGTAAGGCCTCCGAGGAAGCTGTCGATATCGCCCTGGTTTCGAAGAGCATGGCGCTGCTCCGCTGCCCTGCCAAGAGCATTCACGGCTTCCTGGACATTGTGCATATCCTGGCTTCCCCGGCTCCAGTCGGTGCGGGTATTGGTAAATTCATTCCGGCACTTCAGCCTTGTTCCGAGAAGAGCCTCCTGGCCCAATACCTCCCATTCCTGCTGCACCTCGTCACCCTGCTGCAAAAGAACCTCTGCCAGATTCTCCTGCTGCTCCATCGAACGGCTTCTCTCCAGCGGAGCCTGCTCCTGCAGCTGCTCTCTATGCGGCTGCAGACTGTTTCTTCTTTGTTCCTGTTGTTTTTGCTTTTGGCACATGGTCGTTCCTCCCGTCTGCGCTTCCCATCAGATTTCTTTTCCTTATTTTAATCCGGAAACAGTAACAAAACAGCACCATTTTCATGGTGCTGTTTCCCTTTTTCTGCATTCTTTAATGATTCTTTAAAAACTGCCTTGTTCTCCGAGAAAGGCTTTCCGTCTCCTCTCCGGTACATCGATGAGCCCAAAGCGATAGAAGATTCCGTAGATATAGGATATGCCCCGTATATCTCCGAGAGCCTTCGGCCGCTCTACCACGGCTCCGATTTCCCGGATATTTCGAAAGGCCAGCACCACCGAGCTCCAGGCAAGGCTCTTGCTGCCCTCTCTTCTGTCGATAAAGAGCTCCTTCGTCAATTTGCCGTTTCTTCCGGTTTTGATCCGATAGCGAAAGGGTAAGCCGGTGACCGTCCGAAAGGTCTCGCCACTAAAGGAAATGATACAGTCCCAAAGTCTCTCCTCTGATGGCTGCTCCAGCAATTCCCGGAGCTGATATCCCTCTGTCAACTGCCTGCTCCTTTCCGGAGCAGCAGATATCCCGCATTTTCGTGCAGGACTGTCATTTCCTGCAGCGCCCCTTCGTTCTCTTCGTAATGCAGCCGATCAATATACAGGACGGCCGCCTCTTTTTCCTGCAAAAAGGCCTCCAACCCACCGTCCTCGCAGTGGAAATCTCCGCTGATCTCTGCGACAAAGAGCAGGTTCTGATCCCAGGTGCCGATTTCCTCCGGATGCTCTCCCGGCACATAGAGATAGGCTTTCTCACCGGCATAGGCTGCCTCCCGGGTGACGCTTTCCCGGATAAAGAGCTGGAAGGGATCACCCTTCGCTTCCCGGATGACATGGAAATAAGCATTTTTCATGAAAAAAGCCAAGAGGAGGACACTTGCCAATGCGGCCAGCATTCCTGCGGCGGTTCGAAGCTTCCTATTTTGCTTCGCCTCCGCTGCCTCCGCGCCTGTAAGCGGCAGCCGTATCACCCATCCGAGAACCGCCGCACTTCCCAGCGCCAGCGGCACGGTGCAGGGATAGCAATACCAGATAAGCTTCGTCCCGATGCAGGAAAAGGCCAGAAAAGGAAGTAAAAACCATAGCAGCAGGCCGCCGGCCACTTCCAGTATTTCCCGGTTCCAGGTCTTTTTCTTTCCCATAATAACGAGCCCGCCCAGGATACCCAGGACACAGATCGCTGCCTGCCAGCGGTAGATAAAGCCCGCCGCTCCGAATACGGTATCCCAGTAGAAGGAAAAGGGATAGGCATGACCTTCAAAATTGCTTGCGCCGGTCCTGGCCAAGAGATCCGTCTCGATCATACTTTTCAGAAAGAAGAAGCCATCCTTTGTATAACGCCAGCCAAACCAGAGAAAAAGCGGTGCCAGAACGGAAATGAAAAAGAAGATCCATTCCCGCTTTTTGAACTTGCGAAGCTCCCCGGTGCAAAGGAGATAGAGCCCGCCGATGGCCATAATCAGCCCGGCATGCCAGCTCTTCGTCAGGAAGGCCAGCGAAAAGAAAAGTCCGCAGCCATAGACATATTTATGATTCTTTTTGACCAGCAGCATTAAAAGAATCGCTGCGGAAAAAAACAAAAGATACAGGCTGTCCGCATCCCCGGCTCTAGCCAGATGCGCCGAGAGGGGCCGCTCATTGGCACAAAAGAAGCCCAGGGTAAGGAGGGAGGCCTCTTTGCTCCAGCGCTTGGCAAACCAGGCACAAAGCATCCCCGTCAGCAGATAGGCCAGGGCAGAAAAGAATCGGAGCCCCAGGACGCTGTAGCCGAACAGGCGAAAACCCAGAACGATAGCCCAGTAGCTGAGGGAGGGCTTCAGGTTCCAGTCATCCACCTCGTAATTGTAGGTATGTCGGATGTAGTCTCCGTTTTGGATCATTTCGTAGGCATTGACGCCGTGGCGGGCTTCATCCCAGGAATCCACATATTGTACATCCAGGCAGCGAAAGCAATAGAAGGCCAATACCAGGACGCCTGCCGCAAAAAAGAACCAGAAGTATCTTTCAAACAGGCGAAGCAGCATACTGTAAAATTCTGTAATTTTATTTCCTATCTTTTTCCCTGTCGCCATTCCATTCTCCTGCATCATCGGCCTATTATTCCTATTTCAGCATATCCTCCAGCGTTCCACAATAGACGCTGTACATGACCTCCGCGAACTGCTGATAACCATTTTCATTCGGATGCAGCGCATCTCCCTGATCGAAGTTTGCGTCGCTGTTATGCATCAGCGCCAGAGGAATCAGGGTCACACCCTTCATCTTTCCGAATTTTTTCGCCATGGCCTGCATCAGATCCATGATGCGCTTGTCCGAGCGATTCTTGAATTCGCCGGGCAAAAAGGCCGTCCCGTCCTGCTTCAGCATCCTTCCGATGGTCTCCTGATCTCCCCAGTAGATGGTATTGACCAGATAAATGGGGATATCCTTATCATGTCGGCGGATGTTGTCCACCATCTGGGCAATCGCATCGACCGTATCGGAGGGATCGTCCTTCAGACCATTGGTCCCGAGAAAAATCTGGATGACATCCGGATCCTTCCCCGTATAGAGCTTATAATACTTCCAGTCGAACATCTCCTGGACCGGATCGTAAAAAGGCTGGACGCCCTCACTCACGCCGTCGGAGGAATATTCCGTCGGATTCAGATAATCCTCCGCCGAAAATCCGCTTCGACCTTCGTGACTGTACCGTGTCCAGCCTCTGGTTCCCGTAAATGTGATCTGCTCTCCGGAAAGATGGTAGATGGTGCGGTACCATTCCCGTCCGTCCGAGAGGCTGTCTCCCATATTCATGATGGAGTACTCCCCCTCCAGCTGCTCTACGACATGCAGCGTGCTCTTCAGGGTCAGAAGCTCATTTACATTATAATCAAATATGGTCAGAGTCAGGGAGTAGTCTCCCACCTGTTCCTCTTTTCCCGTAACGGAAAAACGATCCTCCAGATTCTCCCCGATGGTACAATCCCAGTTGCAGGCATAGCCGTCCCGAAGGCCAGACCAGACGACCTCGTCATTATAAAGCTCGATGGTGCTTCCGACAGCGACATAGACGTCCTCCGGCAGATAGGCCTCGATCTGGGGCTTGTATTTTTTCAGTTCTGTCTGAAGCCGGATGTTCCAGCTAAACAGTCCCAGGATCAGAACCGCCGGAAGCAGGAGCAGCCATTTTCTTTTATCTTTCATGCTGCGCAACATTTGTCTCCTTGCAGATAAAAATCGGTCTGCGCTTCGTCTCCATATAGGTCTTTGCCAGGTATTCTCCCAGGATGCCGATACAGAACAGCTGAATGCCGCCCAGGAAGATGATGATACAGGTCATCGAAGGCCAGCCGGAAACCGGATCTCCGTAAATCACGGTACGCACGATGATGAAACAGAGGGCTAAAAAGGCCACGACACAGAAAAAGACGCCGAGGAAGGCCGACATAACCAGGGGTGCGGTCGTGAAGCCCACAATACCCTCGATGCTGTAAAGGAGGAGCTTCCAGAAGGACCACTTGGTCTCCCCTGCGCTTCGCTCCACATTTTCAAATTCCAGCCACTTGGTCTCGAAGCCGACCCAGCCGAAAAGTCCCTTGGAAAAGCGGTTATATTCGCCTAACCGAAGCAATTCGTCTACAAACTGTCTCGTCATCAGACGATAGTCCCTGGCTCCGTCTACGATATCCGTCTTCGAGAGGCGGTGCATCAGGGCATAAAAGCGTCTCGCAAAGAAGGAGCGGATCGGGGGCTCGCCTTTTCTGGTCACACGTCTGGTCGCAACACTGTCATAGCCCTCGGTCTTGATAATCTCATACATCTTCGGCAAAAGTGCGGGCGGATCCTGGAGATCGACGTCCATGATCGCGACATAATCCCCGTCCGCATAGGAAAGTCCGGCATACATCGCCGCCTCTTTTCCGAAGTTTCTGGAAAAGCTGACATATTTGATCCGGTCATCCTGGTCGGCCAGCTTCTTCATCTCTTCAAGGCTCTCATCCTTTGAGCCGTCATTGACAAACAGAACCTCCAGCAGAACCCCTGGCATCTCGGCTGCCGTCTCGGTAATCGCCTGATAAAATATCGGAATCGCCTCCTGCTCATTGTAGCAGGGGACAATAATTGAAATCTTCTCCATCTCTACTCCTGTTTTTTCGCCTTTTCGTATTCTTCGTCGTCAAAGCCGCGGATCTCGTCAATCAGGAAGGGCGGCCGGTTTCTGGCTGCATCGAAGGCTCTCCAGATATATTCTCCCAAAAGCCCCAGCATGACCATCGTGACGCCGAAGGAAAACAGCATCAGCACCATCATCGAGGTCCAGCCCGGGACGTCCTCTCTTCCCATCAGGCGCTGTACCATCAGGAATACACCCAAAATCACAGCCCCGGCTGCATAGACACCGCCCAATCCTGTCATAAAGCGCACCGGAAAGTAGGAAAAGCTCATCATGGAATCCACCACCAGCTTCACCTTCTTCGAAAGTGTCCACCTCGACTCACCGATCTCTCTGGCCTTTCTGTGGAAATAGACCTTTTCGGTCTTGAAGCCCACCCAGAGCACCTGCAGGGTCAGGGCAGAATTCTTCTCGTCCAGCATCAAAAGGACTTCGATGACCTGTCGATCGAGAAGATAGCAGTCAAATCCGCCCTTCGGCATATTTTTCATAATCAGCTTTCGCGTAATCGTATAGTAGAGATTGGCAAAAAACTTCTGAATCGCGCCTTCATCTCGGTCGGATCGCACGGCCAGCACGACCTTATTGCCCTCTTTCCATTTCTCATACAGGCGTAAAATCAGCTCGGAATCCTCCTGCAGATCTGCCTGTTTGGTCACGGCGCAATCTCCGGTGCATACAGACAGACCCGCCAGAATAGCCGAATGCTCCCCAAAATTTCTGGACAGCTTTACCAGCCGCACATTCGCATCCATATCACGAATCTGATTCATGATTTCCCAAGAATTATCGCCGGATCCATCGTCTACGAAGACGATCTCGTAATCCTCCAGCTTATGAAGAATCTTCTCCCGCATATCCTCGTAGAGAAGCATCAGCGTATCCGAGTTCCAGTAAACCGGAACAATGATCGAAAGCTTGCTCATCGCGTCCGGGTTCCTCCTACTTCCTTGATAAATTCATCATAATCGCGGATATATTCCCCGCCGTCATAATGGGTGTTAGCCAATACTAACAGCACAGAGTCTGCGCTGAAATCGTACATATCCTTCCAGACCATCGTCGGCAGGTAAAGCCCCATCCGGGGACGATTCAGCTCGATGATCTCCTCCTCGAAGCCATTGTCGACCCGAACCTTGCTGGATCCGCTGACATTGATGAGGACGAATTCCGAATTGCGGTTGGCATGCTGTCCCCGCATGACCTCGCTGTCGGAGCCATAGATATAGAAGACACGCTTGATATCAAAGGGAATATCCCGTGCCCCCTCGACGACTACCAGCTTCCCGCGCTCGTCTCCCAGATCGCCAAACTCCAGAATCTTATATTGATCTTGAATCCTCATATCTTCTCTCCCTAAAAAGCATTGATGGCATCGATCACATAGCTTTGCTCTTCCTCTGTCATACCATTGTACATCGGCAAAGACAGCACCTGCTTCGCATACTGCTCCGTGATCGGAAAATCGCCCTCGTGATGACCCAGATATTGATAGGCCTCCGACAGATGGGGCGGAATCGGATAATGGATGATGGTTCCAATCTCCTTGTCTGCCAGATACTGCTGCAGCGCATCCCGTACCTCACTGCGAACCACGAACTGATGCCAGACAGCTGTCGCCCCCTCCTGTACCTCCGGGAGAATCAGCTTGTCATTCTTTATCTCTGCGAGATACCGGGCTGCGATTTCCCGGCGTTCCTCCTCGCACTCCTCCACATGGCGCAGGCGAATACGAAGAAGGCCTGCCTGCAACTCATCCAGGCGGGAGTTCGCGCCGACTACCTTGTTATAATAGCGCTTCTCGCTTCCGTAGTTACGAAAGACCCGAAAATCCTCCGCCAGGCCTGCATCCTTTACGACGACACCGCCGCCGTCACCGAAGGCGCCGATATTCTTCGACGGATAGAAGGAAAAGCAGCCCACATCACCGAAGGTACCGGTCATCTGACCGTCAAAGCAAGCGCCGTGGGACTGGGCACAGTCCTCCACCAGCTTCAGCTGATACTTGTCCGCCAGTCTCTTCACCTCTGCCATATTCGAAGCCTGACCGTAGAGATGTACCACCAGAATCGCCTTGGTGCGCTCGGTAATCTTCTCCTCGATCTTCGAGACATCGATATTATAATACGAATTCGGCTCTACGAAAATCGGTGTCGCACCGTTCATCGTGATGCCCATGACGCTGGCAATGTAGGTATTGCCCTGTACGATGACCTCGTCACCCTTTCCGATACCTAGTACGCGGAATGCGATCCACAGCGCATCCAGGCCGCTGGCCAGGCCGACACAATAATTTCCGCCGGTATAGGACGCGAATTCCTCCTCAAAGCTCTTTACTTCATTTCCAAGAACATACCAGCCGGAGCGAAGCACCTCCAGGGCCTTCGATTCAAATTCCTCCTGATAACGAAAGAAGCCTCTATCCATACGGTTTGCCATAATTTTCATATTTGAACCGCCTCACTTTCTTCAATCTATAGCTATTCACTATCATAACACGCACGAAAATATTCGTCAATCGACTTTCCGTCCGCCTCTGTAAGGAGCTTCGTCAGCTTTTCCGCTCCGATTTCGTTCAGATGATCGACGTCGATATAGTCCTCTCCGGAGAGATTCAGATACTCCTTTTTCGCCAGATTAAAATCCAGATACTCGATTCCATAGGTATCGGCCAAATCCTGCACAAAGTCATGGGCAGGCTCATAAGGGCCGACCGCTTCCAGATATCGGTCCAAACTGGGGGCGGTCACAAAGACCAGGCGAATGCCCTCTTTTTTGCAAAAAGATACGATTCTTTCGATATAAGAGAGAGGATAGGACGAATCCAGCTTCATGTCGTCGGACACTTTCCCAAAATTGTCCCACCAGGTGATGGCAGATACATCGAGCGTCGCGCTTGACCGGACAAAGCCCCTTCCCGCGTAGCTGTCCTCCTCCACCGTCACCGATTCATAGCTTCGGTAGCTTATCATCTGTTTCTTTTTCAGATTCCCCCATATATAGGAAAGATCGCCAAGCTCCTGCCAGTTCCTGCGGAAGGGAAAAAAGCGGTTGGTATAGTTCTTGGCCTCCGTCGTCGTCAGAAGGAAGGATAATTTGTTCAGGGACGGCCGCATATAATCAGAAATGATATTGGCCTGCACCAGATCCCGATCCTCAGAATCCATAAATAAAAATTTATAATGCATGTCCAGGTAGACGGTTTTTAAATCATAAAGCCCGGCAGCCTCCCGGAGAAGATAATAGGAGGTATCATAGTTCTGCGAGGAAGAGCCCAGGTTGTAAGCACTTTTTCCGGTCAGCTCCCCGTAGAGAGCCGGATCGTAGGCTCGATAGCAATGGGAGCTTCCGAGAAACAGCGTATCGACCGACTCTCCTGCGTCTGCCCTCTCGTAGAGCTCGTGCATCGTTAGTCTTGTATAACTCTCACTGTCATCCACCAGGAGGTAATTGCAGAGCTTCACCAGGCCGCCCAGCAAAAGAAGGACGGCGGCTGCCATCGAAATCCAGCGAAGTCCCATAAGCTTTTTTGTTTTCATAAACTTAAGACCCTCCTTTTTGGACGTAAAAACGGGTGATTTTTTTACTCAAACTTTCCACTTGGAACAGCGGTATGGAAGTGACCCGGGGCGGGGGCGTGCAGCTGCATGACGCGGAACAGCACTTCCATTGCGAATTTGTTGGCGTCGCCCCCGGCCTCTGAATACAGCTTGCGTTCATTCGACAGCTGTACACTGTCACCCGGGTGTTCGTTGGTAGTGCACACTCGATCATGACGTGCCGTGTGGGAGTTACATGCCGGCGAAAACGTTAGG
>CAVFGF010000028.1:0-24347 GCA_963621925.1 Alistipes onderdonkii
CTAACGTTTTCGCCGGCATGTAACTCCCACACGGCACGTCATGATCGAGTGTGCGCTACCAACGAACACCCGGGTGACAGTGTACAGCTGTCGAATGAACGCAAGCTGTCTTTAGAGGCCGGGAGCGACACCAACAAATTCGCAATGGAAGTGCTGTTCCGCGTCATGCAGCTGCGGGCGCCCACCCCGGGCTACTTTATACCGCAATTCCAAGTGGGAAGTTTGAGTTATAATTCCGGTTCGGTCACGGTTCCATGCCTTCACCGTTTCCCGGCTTGCTACATCTGATGCCGGACGATCCGATACTCATCTCCGTACTGGAAATAGGGACAGCCCTGAAAGCTTCCCTGGATGAACAGACGCATTTCATCCTCATCGAGATCCATTTCGCAGATATAGTAACCATAGTCGTCATCGTAGACATAGTTTCCGCACATCTCACAATTTGTCGCCTTCGGCTTCTTTTGGGTCATCTGCTTTCCTCCTCGCTATTTCTAGGGAAACGCTGATTTCATCCGCATTTCTCTAGACGATTCGCTTAAACTTTTTCTCGATCTCCTGCTTCGTCATCGAGATAATGGTCGGTCGGCCATGGGGACAATTGTAAGGATTTTCCAGTGTCAGAAGCTCCTCGATGAGCTCCCCTGCCTCCGCCTGGGACAGCCTCTGGTTCCCCTTGACCGCTGCCTTGCAGGACATCGTAGCGATCTTATCCAGGATCATTTCTGTATTTCTGCCGTTTCGATACTCCAATTCATCCAAAAGCTCCAGAAAAAGCTCCTTTTCCGCCAGCCCGTACAGATTTGCCGGAACCGCACGGATCGCATATTCTTTCCCTCCGAAGGGTTCGATCTCAAAGCCAAGCTCCTGAAAATAATCCTGATATTCCTTTAACTTATCTGCCTCCTGCATATTCAGGCTCAGAATCATCGGCGGGCTGAGAAGCTGCGAGGTAATTTCCTTATTTGCCAGACTCTTTACCGTACGCTCATACAGAACCTTTTCATGGGCTGCATGCTGATCGATCATATAAAACTTATCTTCAAATTGTACCAGCCAGTAAGTTTCAAATAACTGGCCGATGATACGAATATCTGACTTGGTCTTTGGATTCAGAAGACGGTGGTCAAACAGATCCTGCTGTTCGTAAACCGGCTCCGGTTTTTCCTTCGGCCGGGGCGGCTGCTCCTGCTTTTCCTTTCTTGTCACCTCATATTCGCCCAGCTCCCGCACAAATTCCGGCAGCGGCTTTTCTTCCTTTGGCTTTTCTTCCTTTGCTTTTTTCTCCTCCGGCTCCGCTTTTCCGCTCTTCTTTTTTTCCGCGAATTCTGTCTCTACGCGCCTTCGCATCTCTTCCATGAAGTATGCAAGATTTCGCTCCCGAGGACTCGGCGTTTCATCCGTCTCTTCGGTCTTTTTTTTCACAGGCTCTTCCGGGGCTTCCGCCGCCTTTAACAGCTTTGGTTTTTCCTCCTGAAGCTTCACCTCCGGGATCAATTCCCGTTCCAGAAGTCCCTGCTGCACCGTCTCCTTTACCAGATGGTAGATCTCCTCCTGATTCGAAAAACGAAGCTCCATCTTCGTCGGATGGACATTGACATCCAGAAGCTCCCCCTGAATGGTAAAATGCAAAACCGTAAAGGGATATTTGTGCTGCATCAGAAAGCTTCGATAGCCCTCCTCGATGCCCTTGGCAATGACGCTGCTTCGAATATATCTTCCATTGATAAAATAATTTTCAAAGCCGCGGTTTCCTCTGGAAATTACCGGTTTTCCGATAAAGCCCGTGATCTGAACCGCGCCCTGTTTTGCCTCAATCCTGGCCAAATTTGCCGCAATTTCCCGGCCGTAGATCTGGTAAATGACATCCTTCAAATTGTGATTGCCCGAGGTATGCAGCTTCACCTGGCCATTGTTTAGAAACTGAAAGGAGATATCCGGCCGCGAGAGAGCCAGCCGCTCCATCAGTTCACTGATATACCCGGCCTCCGTCACCGGGGATTTCAAAAACTTTCTCCTGGCCGGTGTATTGTAAAAGAGGCTCCGCACCAGAAAGGTCGTCCCCTCCGGAGCCGCCGTGTCCTCGATTTTTTTCTCGGCGCCGCCCTCGATCACATAGCGCACGCCCGCATCCGCATCCCTGGTTTTCGTGATCAGCTCCACCATGGAGATGGACGCGATACTGGACAGAGCCTCTCCGCGAAAGCCCAGGGAGGATACGCCCATCAGATCCTCCGCCCTTCGGATTTTGCTGGTCGAATGGCGCAAAAAGGCGACGGATACCTGGTCCCGGTCGATGCCGTTGCCATTGTCCGTCACCCGAATAAAGGAGATCCCGCCATCCCGGATTTCCACCGTGACAGCCGTCGCTCCGGCATCGATCGAATTTTCCACCAGCTCCTTGACGACAGAGGCCGGCCGCTCGATGACCTCCCCTGCCGCGATCTGATCGATGGTTTGCTGATCCAAAAGCTTAATCTCAGCCATCCCTTCACCACCTGTTCTTAATCTTATTCTGCAGCCGATAAATGGTATTGAGTGCATCCAGCGGCGTCATATTCCCCAGATCCATATCTCGAATTTCCGAGATGATATCATCATCCTTTACCGTGTCGAAGAGGGAGATCTGCTCCTCCTCCATCCCCAGCTCCACCGGAAGAGCCTTCGGCTTCAGGGAAATATCCGCTTCGCTTAATTCCTCCACCAGCTCCTTTGCCCGGGAAATGACTGCATCCGGCACCCCGGCCAGCTTTGCCACCTGGATCCCGTAGCTTTTGTCCGCACCGCCCCGGATGATTTTTCGAAGGAAGACGATATCATCCCCCTTTTCCTTGACAGCGATGCAATAATTCTTCACTCCTGCCAGGGAGCCCTCCAGCTCTGTCAGCTCATGGTAATGGGTCGCAAACAGGGTTTTTGCTCCGAGGACCTTTGGATTACTGATATACTCAATCACGGCCCAGGCGATGGCCAGGCCGTCAAAGGTGCTGGTTCCTCTTCCGATCTCGTCCAGGATCAGCAGACTGTTCGCCGTCGCATTGCGAAGAATATTCGCAACCTCCGTCATCTCCACCATGAAGGTACTCTGTCCCGAAGCCAGATCATCCGATGCGCCCACACGGGTAAAGATGCGATCCGCGATGCCGACCTTTGCACTGTCTGCCGGGACGAAGCTTCCGATCTGTGCCATCAGCACGATGAGGGCCGTCTGCCGCATATAAGTCGACTTTCCGGCCATATTGGGTCCGGTGATGATGGAAATACGATTGGTATTGTTATCGAGGCGGGTATCATTCGGGATGAACATGCCATGGTCGATCATCTGCTCGACGACGGGATGCCGCCCACCCTTGATATCGATGAGTCCCTTTTCATTCATCTTCGGGCGCACAAAATGATTGCGCTCTGCCACAAAGGCAAGGGAGGCAAAGACATCCAGCAGGGCGACTGCCTTGGCGGTCTTCTGGATACGCAGCACCTCGGCGGCAATCCGATCCCGGAGACCGCAAAACAGGCTATATTCCAACGCTGTCAGCTTCTCCTCGGCGCCGAGAATCGTATCCTCCAGTTCCTTCAGCTCCGGTGTAATATAGCGCTCCGCATTCGTCAGCGTCTGCTTGCGCATCCAGGTCTCCGGTACCAGATCCTTATAGGAATTGGTGACCTCCAGATAATAGCCAAAAACCTTATTGAATTTAACCTTCAGGTTTTTGATGCCGGTTTTCTCCCGCTCCTCGGCCTCCAGCTTTGCAAGCCAGCTCTTTCCCTCGGTCTTCGCCTTCCGAAAGCGGTCCACATCCTCCTGATAGCCGTCCTTGATGATATTTCCGTCACGAATCGAGATCGGGGGATCCTCCTCTATCGCTTCCTGAATCAAGGTCTGCAGATCCGTCAGGGGATCCAGGTCTTCCCGAATCTCGGAAAGCAGGGGGGAGGAAAATTCTTCCAGCAAGGTACGGATATGGGGCAGCATCTCCAGTGAGGAACGAAAGGCAATCAGATCTCTTGGATTGGCCGTCTGGTAGCTGATCCGTCCAATCAGCCGTTCCAGATCGTAGATCGGATTTAAGTACTCCCGAATCTCTTCCCGGGTAATCACCTGCGTATTCAACTCTTCGATGGCTGCATGGCGTTTCTCAATCTCGATCCGATCGAGCAGCGGCTGTTCTACAAAGGAGCGCAGCATTCTCGCTCCCATCGCGGTCTTTGTCTTATCCAGCACCCACAGAAGGGAGCCTCGCTTTTGCTTTTCCCGCAGAGTCTCCGTCAGCTCCAGATTTCTCCGGCTGGAGCTGTCTATGAGCATATATCTTCCGATGGTATAAGTCTGCAGCCTGGTCATATGCGTCAAGGGCTGCTTCTGGGTTTCATAAAGATACTTCAGCAGCGCTCCTGCTGCCAGCATGCCGCAGCTTAAGTCCGTAAGCCCGAGTCCCGCAAGACTCGCCGTCTGAAAATGCTCCAGCAGGGTCTTCTTGCAGAGTTCATCATCAAAGTACCAGGATTCCAGTGGGGAAAGCGCGATATGCAGCCGGAATTTCAGATCCTCGAGATCAACACCACTCATCGAAAAGGCTTCGTTGCAGATAATTTCTGCCGGTGCGAACTTGTTGATCTCATCTAGGAGCTTCCGCTCCGAATCCACTTCCGTTACCAGATAGTCTCCGGTGGTGATATCTGCAGTCGAAATTCCATAGCGGTCAGACAGATACACGATGCACATCAGATAATTGTTCCGGGTCTCGTCCGCTGTACTTAGGTTCGTACCCGGCGTCACGATGCGCACCACATCTCTCGCCACCAGACCCTTGGCCTCCTTCGGATCCTCCATCTGCTCGCAGATCGCGACCTTATAACCCTTGGAAACCAGCCGGTTCAGATATCCCTCTACAGCATGATAAGGAACGCCACACATCGGTGCGCGTTCCTCTAATCCACAGCTTTTTCCGGTTAATGTCAGTTCCAGCTCCTTCGATACGAGCTTCGCATCGTCAAAGAACATTTCATAAAAATCGCCCAGACGATAGAATAAAATGCAGTCCTTATATTGCTCCTTGGTCTTCAGGTACTGCTGCATCATGGGTGTCAAATCCGCCATGAATCCTCCTTCTAGCTGTTGCTGGAGACCGTTCCGGTTTCCGCATCCATCTCTACGACTGCTCCGCTCTTCAGGATCTCCGTCGCATTCGCCGCATTGACGATCACCGGGATATCCAGCGTCAGACCGACGATCGCTGCATGGGAATTGCTTCCTCCCTGCTCTGCGATGACGCCTGCAGCACTTTTCAGCTCGGAAAGCATCTCATTGGTCGTCTCCGGTACCACAATGATATCGCCTGCCGCATAATTCTTCTTCAGCTCCTCGGCATCCTTTGCCACGCAAAGGGGACCGCAGGCCTTTTTCGTCGTACAGCCCTTTCCCTTAACCAGAATCTTTCCGGCCACCTGTACCTTGATGAGGTTCGTCGTTCCGGTCACACCCAGCGGAACGCCTGCCGTCAGAACGGTCAGATCGCCTCTGGATACCAATCCTGCCTTCTCAGCAGCAGTCACGGCACTATTGAACAATGCATCTGCATCCTCCTCCTTCTGGAGAAGCAGCGGCTGTACACCCCAGAACAGATTCAGCTGTCTGCATACATAGTCATCCATACAGCAGCCGATGATCATGCAGCCCGGGTGATGCTTTGCTACCATACCTACGGTACGGCCTGATTTCGTTACGGTAATGATCGCAGCGGCATGAAGATCTACGGCCGTTGTACAGGTTGCATGGGATACTGCATTCGTAATATCCGTACGATCCTCGATGCTCCGGCGCTTGAAGCGCGCATCATAATCGATATCTGCCTCGGTACGCAGGGCAATCTTTACCATGGTTTTCAGCGCCTCTACCGGATACTGGCCGGAAGCCGTCTCGCCGGAAAGCATGATGGCACTGGTTCCCTGGTAGATCGCATTGGCGACGTCGGAGGTCTCGGCTCTCGTCGGACGCGGATTCTTCATCATGGAATCCAGCATCTGGGTCGCTGTAATGATCGGCTTGCCTGTCTCAAATGCCTTACGGATCAGTTTCTTCTGGATGCTCGGCACCTCTTCTAAAGGAATCTCGACACCCATATCACCGCGGGCGATCATCACGCCGTCAGCTACATGCAAAATCTCATCTACGTTCTTGATTCCCTGATCATTTTCTACCTTTGCGATGATCTTGATGAAATTGCAGCCATTCTCCTCCAGAATCCGACGAATCTCCAGGATATCGTCTGCTGTTCTGGTAAAGGAGGCAGCGATATAATCAAAGCCTTCCTTGACGGCAAAGAGAATATCCTCCCGATCCTTCTTGCTGATAAAGGGCATCTTCAGCTCAACGCCGGGTACGTTGATGCCCTTTTTATTCGATACGGTTCCGCCGTTTTCCACGCTGCAGATAATCTCTTTTTCTGTCACCTCTGACACGCGAAGACCAATCAAGCCATCATCAATCAGGATCGAATCGCCGGGCTGTACATCCTTCACCAGATTCTTATAGGTAATGGAAACCATTCCTTCATTACCTGGTACATCCTCAGTCGTCAGGATAAAGGTCTGACCCTTTTTCAGCTCTACCTTACCTTTTTCAAACTCACCGGTCCGGATCTCCGGTCCCTTTGTATCCAGAAGCAAGGCCACAGGCAGTCCCAGCTCTTCCCGAACCTTCTTGACCCGCTCCAGCTTTCCTCTCTGCTCCTCATGGGTTCCATGGGAGAAATTCAGTCTTGCTACATTCATGCCTGCCAGCATCAGTTCGCGAATCACTTCTTCGGATTCGGAGGCAGGTCCCAGAGTACAGATAATTTTTGTTTTTCTCATTTTTGTTGTCATCTTCTTCTCACTCCAACTTTTCTTTTTCTTCTTTTCATTTTTACCCGCCCATTATAACACCCGCAAAGAAGTGCCGTCAAGAAATGGAAATGTGAATTTTGTTTCCATTATTTTGCAAAAACAGAATAATTCGAAATCGCATTGCTATAGTCCCCTTCCGTGCTTCCCTCTTCATTTTTCAGATAAAAGCCGGCGCTGTCCAGAAGGCGTACCTGCACCATATTTTCCTGCTTCTTCCCTCTCAAATCTGCATCCGGAATCACGAAATCCGCTATGCCCTCCTGCAAGGGCTCGGTATAAAACCTCGTCCCGTTGAGCTGCAGCGATACGAAAAAGGCTCCCTCTGCCTGTGTGCATACCCGGATCCTCGTAGCTCCTTTCACGCTTTCTGTATCGATATCCGTAATCTGCACCTCATCCGAGGTCACATAATATCCCAGGGACGTACGCAGGCTCTCAAGGGTTTCAAACTGCTCATCGAGCCATGCAAGCCGCAGTTCGATGAATTCCCGAAGCCTTGCCACTCCCTCGTCAAACTCCTGTCCGCCGAAGGTTCCCATACTACCCTCCCAGAGGCGGTCATTTGCCAGGGCCGCCGGGCGCAAATCATAAGTATACCGATCCAGAAGCCCGTCCTCCCTTAGGAGTACTTCGAGGTACGTCTGCCGGATTTCCAGATACTTTTCTCTGGCCAGCATCAGAAAATAGGGATCCCGTATGAGATACCGGTTCCATTGCACCGTCTGGTAGTACGTCTCATGGGCAAAATAGGCATTGGTGGTCTGCCAGTCGTCCGGTATCCAGGTATCGATCTGTGCCATGCTGTTGCCCCAGGCCCAGTCATAATCCCATTGCGGTCCCTCGACCCAGAGTCCGTCGATATCCTTATAAAGATAGAGACTGTGCTTCATACTGTCCCAATTCATCGTAATCTCGGATGTCAAAAAGCCGATCACCAGGGAATCCATGTCCGCAAGCTCTGAATAATGTCTGCCGTCATAGGTATCCGAAGTGAAATCCGTCTCCCGATAGGTCACCTTCTCCCGCTCATAGGCACTTTCCTCTTCTTCATTGATTCCCTTGTTTGCCACACGATAATGCGTACTGCTGTTGTGATATGTAAAATCCGTATCGTGCAGGGCATATTCGAGACATTGCAGGCTCTCTCCCGCATAGCTTTTCAGGCTTTCAAAGCTGTCGCCGTTCTCCGGGGAAACAAAATAAAAGGGTTCTCCGTAATTTGTCGTCAGGGAACGGCTGATCTCCTTGTCATCCAGCTCGATAAGAATTCCTCCGGTGACCTCCGGCAGCTCTTCGTAATCGACAAAGTCCTGCATCGCAAAATCCGCCTGCACGTTATCCTTCCTTGCCTCGTTCCAGCCGTCGATTTTTTCTGAGTGAAAGCTTCCGGTATCGAGCCAGGAGAGATCCTCGCAAAGCTCCCCCTTCAGCGTTTTTGCAAACAGCGTCTCATATTCCTCCGCAATCTGTTCTTCCAGGAGAAGCTGCTTTGCAATCGCTTTTGCAGCCTTCTCGGCTGCCTCTTCCCAGTCATAGATGTCGATCCGGTTTTCTCCGATCCGCACCTGCTCACAGAGCTGGTAGACACCCTGGTATTCTCCGTTGTAGACCAGAGATACCTGTCTGGAATCCATCGTCGTTTCGGCGCCGAGGGCCGCCACCATCTCGTAGACGAGCTGATCGCGAAGTAACGTGGAATCAATGGCATTCGCCAGCAAAACCCAGTGCTTCTGCTTTCCCATGCCCAATAAGCCGGTTTTCTTTGAGAGCTTCAGTTTAAAGGGTTTCTTCCGCAGACTGCCTGTGCTGTTTCCACGCACATGCAACGTCACGTCCCCGTCATAGGATTCATCCGTCGTATAAGAGCTGCCGCCGAGAATCATCGAGGCGGATACGGTATCCTCCTTGGTCATCTCCTCGTAGGCTGTATCACAGGTGACATAGAGGACCGGCAGCACGCTTAGGTATCGGGAATCCGAAAGGACGGCTCCATCCTCTAAGGTCACTTCCACCCGGATAAAGCTTTCGACATCCTCCGACTGCGGTATGTAGCCCTTTAAGCGGCGGCTTCTTTGCACCTCCTGCTCTCCCACGTACCAGACACAGCTTTCCACCGGTTTCCCAAGAAGATGGCGGGCATCCAGTTTCATGACTCTTCCGATTTCCGCGTAGGAATCGTGAATCTTTACGGAAGCGTCGCCCTGCGCCTGATAAGCCCAAAGGCCCAGTAAAAAGATCACCATGGCTGCCAGCATTCCCAATAAAAGCCTGTGAGATCTGCCCTTGTTTCGAATTATTAACTTTCTTTTCTGTTTTCCGTCATTCATTTTCCACAAACCACGTATAGGTGGAAATTGCATTTGTGTAATCTCCCTCCGTCGTTCCCTCCGGATTGATAAGATAGGTGCCGTCTTCCTGCAAAAGTCTCGCCTGTAGCACATTGCGCTGTCCTGCTCCCCGCAAGTCTTCCTTGGGAATCTCAAAGACAGCCTTCCCGTCCTTCAGCTTTTCTGTATAGAACTCCGTTCCGTTGACCTGCAAAGAAACAGCCTTGCAGACCTTCTCCTCGGTCCGAACGGTAACCGTTACACTTCCCGTCAGAGCATCCTGCTTCGGTCTTTCTATCGTCAGCCGATCCGAGGTCACATAATAGCCGAGAGAAGTGCGAAGCTTTTCTACAGAGGTAAACTGCGTATCCAGCCATGCAAGCCGCTCCTTCATAAAGCGCTTCAGCTCTTTTACTCCCTCCTCGAAGGTCTGCCCTTCAAAGCTTCCCATGCTACCGCCCCAGCGTGCGTCATTGGCCTTTGCCGCCGGAAGCAGAGCCTTGGCATACTGATCAATGAGGCCGCCGTCTTTTACATATTCTTCCAAAACCGTTTCCCGTATTTCCTGATACTTTTCCTGCGCCAAAACCAGAAAATAAGGATCCCGAATCAAATAACGGTTCCATTGTACCGTCTGGTAGTAGGTCTCATTGGCATAATAATCGCTGGTCGTCTGCCATTCCTCCGTATACCAGGTATTTAAGGTATACATACTGTTACCCCAGCCCCAATCGTAATCCCAGGCCGGCTCCAGGTACCAGAGACCCTCCAGATCCTTATAGAAGTAGACGCTGTTCTTCATGGCATCCCAGTTCATCGTAAATTCGCACAGGAGAAAGTTATCGATCAGGGAATCCAGATCGATTAGCTCACTATAATGGCTTCCGTCCTGCTCCGGGTCGGAATACGCGATTTCTTCATAGACTACACCTTCCCTGGCGAAATGATTGCCATAATTGCAGAAACCCTCCTCCGCTGTCCGGTAATGAGAATCGTCCTCCCGATACGTAAAATCCGTACTGTGGAAGGCATATTCCAGGGTCTGGACCTCCTTTTGGATACTATCATGAAGTCTTTCACTGGTGGCACCTGACGCCGGGTCGGCAAATTCTACCGGAAGATGATAGGCCGTCTCCAGGGAACTATCCGTATTTCTGGCATCGATATTCAAAAGAACGCCTCCGGTCGGCTCTGGAATTTCCGAAGGATCCAAGTAATCCTTCAGAGAAAATTCCGTCGGATAGGAGGTCCCATACTCCTGATTCCAATTCGAAAGTCCTGCGGAAGCAAAAATACCCGTATCAAGCCACGACAAATCGGAAAAAAGCTCTTCCTTCAAAATCCTCTCAAAGCCCTCACGGTAAAGGTTCTGATCCTCCTCTTCGATGTTCAGACTCTCCGCAATTGCCTTGGCCGCCTCCTCCGCACAGCCTTCCCAGTCATAAATCTCTACACGGTTGTCAGCAATTCGAATCTGTTCACACAATTGATAGACACCGCAGTAGCTTCCATTGTAGATCAAAGTCACCTGTCTGGAGTCCATATAGCAGTCCGCACCCATGTCGGCGGAGAGCTGATAAGCCAGCTGGTTTCGCATCAATGCTGCATCGATGGCATTGGCTAAAAGCACCCAGTGCCGGCTTTTTTTCATTCCCAAAAGTTCCCTCTTCTCGGACAAGCGTAGCTTAAAGGGTCTTTTGTCCAATTCTGCCGTACTGTTTCCCCGAAGATGGATCGAAGCGCTTCCCTCATAGAGCTCTCCCGGCAGATAAGCTTCTCCGGTCAGCCTGACCTCTACCGGGCTTTCCGCCTCCTTTTCAACCTCCTCATAGGCCGTTTCACCGGTAAGATACAAAACCGGGAGGACGCTGTAATAGCGGTAATCCTCATAGACAGAGCCATCCTTCAGCGTCACCTCTACCCGAATCATCTTTTCCCGATCGTCCTTCGAGGGTGTATAGCCTGCCAGCCTTGTTCCGCTTTGAACCTCCCGGTCATCGACATACCAGGTACAGGATGCGATATTATGATTGTGAATACGAACGGCATCCAGGGTCAGCTTTTCTCCGGCTTTCGCTACATCCTCCACAATCGTGATCCCTAGGCTTGTCTCTTCTGTATAAATTTTTCGATAGCCCTCCAGCAAAAACAAGGCCGCTGCCAGAACCGCCAAATATCGAATCCGCCGATAGACGCTTCTTCTCAGAATTCCGCTTTTTTTCTCCATCTTTCTCTCCGCACGGCTGATAAAAGGCAGGCCTTCCGGTCTGCCTTTCAGTATTGTCTATACCAGATTTTTGATAATGTCAAAGCAATCGAAGGTGGCGAAATAATCCTTCGGTGTCTCCGCACGCCGAATCAGCTGGGTGCTGCCATCCTCCTTCAGCAGAAGCTCTGCGGATTTCAGCTTACCATTATAATTGTAGCCCATCGCATAGCCGTGTGCTCCGGTATCATGAATGACCAGAAAATCTCCCTTGTCTATCTTCGGAAGCGGTCTGTCGATGGCGAACTTGTCATTATTTTCACAAAGAGAACCGGTCACATCGTAGATGTGGTCGCAGGGTTCGTTCTCCTTCCCCATAACCGTAATATGGTGATAAGCTCCATACATCGCCGGACGCATCAGATTGACTGCGCAGGCATCGACACCGATATATTCCTTATAGGTATGCTTCTCATGGATAGCCTTCGTCACCAGGCAGCCATAGGGAGCCAGCATGAAGCGGCCAAGCTCTGTATAAATCGCCACATCGCCCATACCTGCCGGAACCAGCACTTCCTCATATACCTTGCGGACGCCTTCGCCGATGACCCGAATATCATTCGGCTCCTGATCGGGGCGATACGGAACTCCCACACCGCCGGAGAGATTGATAAAGCGGATATCCGCACCGGTCTCCTTCTTCAGGCGAACCGCCAGCTCAAAGAGTACCTTCGCCAGCATCGGATAATAATCGTTTGTAACCGTATTGCTTGCCAGAAAGGCATGAATACCAAAATGCTTGGCGCCCTTTTTCTGCAGCACACGATAGGCATCAAAGAGCTGTTCCTCTGTCATACCATACTTGGCATCACCGGGATTGTCCATGATGTCATTGCTGATCTGGAAGATCCCGCCCGGATTGAACCGGCAGCTGATGGTTTCCGGAATATAACCCAGAGTTTTCTCCAGAAAATCGATATGAGTATAATCATCCAGGTTGATGATGGCGCCGATTTTTGCTGCATAAGCAAACTCCTCCGCCGGCGTATCATTCGAAGAGAACATGATATCTTCTCCGGCCACTCCCAGCTCATGGGAGAGCATCAGCTCCGTCATTGAAGAGCAGTCACAGCCGCAGCCATATTCCCGCAGGATGTTGATCAAATACGGATTCGGGGTAGCCTTAACTGCAAAATACTCCTTATATCCCGGATTCCAGGAAAAGGCTTCCTTCAAGGCCTTCGCATTCTCCCGAATTCCCTTCTCATCATAGAGATAGAACGGTGTCGGATAGGTCTTCGTGATCTCCTGTAACTGCTCCAGTGTTACAAACGGTTCTTTTTTCATAACTGGTACTCCTCTTTGTTTTATTTTCCAAGCGTAACTGTTCAGTGCCCCGAAAAGCGATAGCCGGTCTGGGTTTTGTATACCTCACCAGCCCTTCTAACCGGGCTTTGAAAGTTTTCATGGTGACAGGCATCCGGGAAATACTGGGTTTCGAAGCAGACTGCACTGCGTTTTTTTAAGGTTCGTCCGCCCTTTCCGCCCTTCTCGTCGATCAGAAAATTCGCCGTATAGAGCTGCAGACCCGGCAGATCCGTAAAGATCTCCATCCGGATTCCACTCTTTTCAGAGCTTAAGGCTGCACAGAAAGCATATTTCCCTTCATTTTTCAACACATAGTTGTGATCGTAGCCGCCGGCAAGCCGAAGCGGTTCATAATCTGCGTCGATACGGGCACCAATGGGCTGCTCGGTTCGAAAATCCATCGGCGTATCCGTCACATCCCGGAGCTCACCGGTCGGAATCAGGTTTTCATCCCCCGGTGTAAAGGCATCTGCATCCAGCCAAACCTTGTGCTCCAGGATAGAATCCGACTCCTGGCCGTCCAGATTAAAATAGGAATGATTGGTCAGGTTGAAGATGGTATCCCGATCCGCCTTTCCCTCATAACGGATCTGTAGTTCATTGTCATCGGTCAGGATATAAGATACTGTCAGATCTGCATTGCCCGGATAGCCCTGATCGCCGTCCGGACTGTGCAGGGAAAACTCTACCTGATTGTCATCGACGACGATGGATTTCCAGATTCTGGTAAAATACATATCGGGACCGCTGTGTAGATTATTCTGGCCGTCGTTTTTTGCCAGCGCATAATCCTTTCCGGCAATCGTAATGACGGCACCGCCGATTCGATTCGCACTTCGTCCCACAACGGCTCCCAGAGCCGGTCCGTTGACCTCATATCCTTCGACACTTTCATAGCCCCAGACCACATCCCGAAGCTTTCCGTCCCGATCCGGCACCTGAAGCTCTGCCAGCACGGCGCCGAGATTCAAAACTGCCGCACGCATTCCCTTTGCATTTTCCAAAATATACTTTTTGACCCGTTGTCCGTCCCCGGTGGTTCCGAATTCTTCAACCTGAATGCTCATGCCTGTCTCCTTTATTTCTTATTTTTTAAATAGAGATACCAATATACGAGGCCGATGGATGCTCCTCCGACCAGATTGCCAAGGGTTACCGGAAATAAATTCTTAACCAATGCGTTTCCGAGAGTCACCGCCGTATCACCGACTCCGTAGACCGCTTCACTGAAAATCGCAACCATCAGATAATACATATTTGCGATGCTATGTTCAAAGCCGCCCACGACAAAGATCAAAATCGGAAAATAGAGTCCCGCAATCTTCCCGGTCACCGTCTTTCCGGCAAAGGACAGCCAGACTGCCAGGCAGACCATCATATTACAGACGATGCCCCGAAGAAAGGCATCCCCAAAGCTTAAAGCTACCTTTCCCGCAGCAATGGAAAGAATCACCTCCAAAAGACCGCCGTCCAGAAGAGACGGGCTGTGCCCGAAGGCTACCAGAAAGGCCAGAATCACAGAGCCTGCAAAATTTCCGAGATAGACACAGATCCAGTTTTTCAATACCCCCGTAAGCTTTACTTCTTTTTCAAGAAGCGGAATAATAAGCAGGCAATTACCGGTAAAAAGTTCGCTTCCTGCAAGAAGTACAAGGGTCAGACCTGCCGGAAACATACAGGCCCCCACGAGCTTTCCCACGGCTCCGCCGATACTCGCAATGGACATCTGATAGCCGATGGCTCCGATGCCAATAAAGATGCCGGCCATAATCCCAAGCACAAACAGCTTGAAGGGCGGCGTATTCACTTTTCCCTTGCCGATTTCAACATAGTTTTTTGCAATTTCCCCAGGTGTATTCATAGATCACCCCTCCTTTATAGAATACGTTTATTATAACATAGGACGTATCTATAAGATACAGGTAATCTACCGTTCCTGCTATTTTATATGCTCATGCGTAAAGAGATGATCCTGGCAATATTCATAATTTCCATTGCACTTGGAGCAATAGCGAAAAACCAGATCCTCGCCATCCTTCTCCGTTCGCCCGCAAATCGCACACTTATGCCTATGCGTCTGCTTTTCTCCCTGCTGCACGCTTCGGCTGTAAACCTGTCTGCGATGTACCTGCCGCGGGGAATAACGGCGCATTTTCTTCATGCTGAAGAAGAAAATCAGGAAATTTCCCAGAGAAACCAATGCCATCACGGCGAAGGCCGGAATCGGGATAATGCCTGCCTGAATCAGAGCCATCAATGCATTGTAAGGGAGATAGGGACCCGCAAAGCCTGCCACGATCGTCACGCCGAAATAGACGGCATTGAGGATTCCCAGCCACTTGGCCTTGATGGGAATGATAAAAAACAGCAAAAATTGCATATCCGGATAGGTCGCGGCAAAGGCGAAAAAGAGCGAATAATTCAGATAATAGGTTCCGAACATCGGACCGATATTCGCTCCGAAGACATAGCAGCTTAAGAAGGCTGCCACCACATGAAGCAGTACACCGGTCAGCAGATAGAGGTTGAAGCGGAACGTCCCCCATTGCATTTCCAGAACCTTTCCGATGGAATAATAGAGATACATACTAATCAGAAAATAAAACAGCCCCGTAGAAGGCGGGTAAATGATAAAGGTCACGATTCTCCAAACCTGACCGCGCACAATCGCCGTCGGATCCAGGGAAAGGTATCCGGTATAAAAATCCGGTGCCAGGACATTGATCACATAACCCAGAGCATACAGGATGATCACATAGTACATCAGGTTATGGATCGCATACCGACCGAATTTCTTTTCAAGTTTGTCTATCCAGTTCATATCAGCTAACGCTTCCTTTTTTTGCTTTTTATTATAGGTGTGCAGTCCTGGTTTGTCAACCAATCCTCTCCTGCCGAACGCTTTTCTCCGTAAAATCCTCAAAAATGAAGGCTGTTTCTTCCTATCTAAATGTCTTTTCAAAATTTTATACTTTTTTTATTTGCGTTCAATTTTTTCATGTCGTATAATGTACGTTAGTCTCACTTAAAATCTTTATTATAGGAAAGTGTTTTTTTTAGAAAAGGAGGGGCGGAATCTTTCCGTCATAATTTTTTATGCAACAGTCATCTTCTTATACATTAGGAATCGATATCGGTTCCACGACCGTAAAGATTGCGATATTGAACGAGGAGCATGAGCTTCTCTTCTCTGATTATGAACGGCATTTTGCCAATATTCAGGAGACCCTGGCTTCCCTTCTTGAGAAGGCGGAAGGGCAGCTTGGCGATCTGACCGTCTATCCAGCCATCACCGGCTCCGGCGGACTGACCCTGGCGAACCATCTGGGGGTTCCGTTTGTGCAGGAGGTGGTCGCTGTGGCGACGGCTCTGGAGCAGACCGCTCCCCAGACCGACGTAGCCATCGAGCTTGGCGGTGAGGACGCGAAAATCATTTACTTCGAAGGCGGCAATGTAGAGCAGCGTATGAATGGCATCTGCGCCGGCGGTACCGGCTCCTTCATCGACCAGATGGCCTCTCTTCTGCAGACCGATGCCACAGGCCTCAATGAATATGCCAAGAATTATCATTCCCTTTATACCATCGCGGCCCGCTGCGGTGTCTTTGCCAAGTCCGATATTCAGCCGCTGATCAACGATGGTGCGACCAAGGAGGACCTGGCAGCTTCGATCTTTCAGGCTGTCGTCAACCAGACCATCAGCGGTCTGGCCTGCGGAAAGCCCATTCGCGGACATGTGGCATTCCTGGGCGGCCCGCTTCATTTCCTGTCCGAGCTGAAGGCTGCCTTTATCCGCACCCTGAATCTGGACGACGAGCATATCATTGCCCCGGAGAATTCCCATCTGTTCGCTGCCATGGGTTCCGCCTTAAACTGCGAGCAGAAAACAAATACTTCCTTAAGCGACATGAAGCAGCGTCTGCAGGCCCATATCAAAATGGATTTTGAGGTAGCCCGTATGGAGCCCCTCTTCGCCAACGAGCATGAGTATGCCAAGTTCCAGGAGCGCCACAGCCGCCATGAGGTCATGCGTGGCGATTTTCAGGCTTACGAGGGCAACTGTTTTCTTGGCATCGACGCCGGAAGTACCACCACCAAGGCTGCGCTGGTAGGTGAGGACGGAGCCCTGCTCTACTCCTTCTACAGCAGCAACAATGGAAATCCTCTGGCAACTACCATCCGCGCCATCAAGGATATCTATCGCTTTCTTCCGAAGAACGCACGGATCGCCCGCTCCTGCTCCACCGGCTACGGTGAGGCTCTGATCAAGGCCGCCCTCATGCTGGACGAGGGCGAGGTAGAGACCGTTTCTCATTATTACGCGGCTGAATTCTTTGACCCGAAGGTGGACTGTATCCTGGACATCGGCGGACAGGATATGAAATGCATCCGTATCAAGAATCATACCGTAGACAGTGTACAGCTGAATGAGGCATGCTCCTCCGGCTGCGGCTCCTTTATCGAGACCTTTGCCAAATCCCTGAATTATACAGTGGAAGATTTCGCAAAGGCGGCGCTATTCGCGAAGCACCCTATCGATCTGGGAACCCGCTGTACCGTATTTATGAACTCGAAAGTCAAGCAGGCCCAGAAGGAGGGCGCCGAGGTTTCCGACATCTCTGCCGGACTGGCATATTCGGTCATCAAAAATGCCCTCTTTAAGGTTATCAAGGTGTCCGACGCCTCTGCCCTGGGCAAAAATATCGTCGTACAGGGCGGTACCTTCTACAACGACGCAGTGCTGCGAAGCTTCGAGAAAATCGCAGGCTGTGAGGCTGTTCGTCCTGACATTGCCGGTATCATGGGCGCCTTCGGCGCGGCTCTGATCGCCAGAGAGCGGTACCAGGATGGCATGGAAACCACCATGCTCTCCATCGACGAGATCAACAACCTGGAGTTCTCCACCTCCATGACCAAGTGCAACGGCTGTACGAACCATTGCCGTCTGACTATCAACAAGTTCTCCGGCGGCCGCCGCTATATCTCCGGCAACCGTTGCGAGCGTGGTATCGGAAAAGAGAAGAACAAGGACAACATTCCGAACCTGTACGAATATAAGAATAAGCGTCTCTTTGACTATGAGCCGCTGAGTGAGGAGGCTGCGAAGCGCGGAACCGTTGGTATTCCCCGTGTTCTGAACTTCTATGAGAATTATCCCTTCTGGTTCACCTTCTTTACGGAGCTGGGCTATCGGGTAGTACTCTCTCCTTCTTCGACACATAAGATTTATGAACTCGGTATCGAGTCCATCCCCAGCGAGTCCGAGTGCTACCCGGCCAAGCTGGCCCACGGTCATGTGACCTGGCTCATCCGTCAGGGGCTGAAGTTTATCTTCTATCCCTGCGTCCCCTACGAGCGAACTGAGTTCCCGGACGCGGGCAACCACTACAACTGCCCCATCGTCACCTCCTACGCGGAGAATATCAAGAATAACATCGACGAGCTGTCCGGTAGCGACATTGATTTCTTCAACCCATTTTTGTCCTTCGAAAGCGAATCCATTCTGGAAAACGGTCTGGTGACAGAATTTTCCAAGCACTGCAGTATCTCTGAAAGCGAGATTCGTGAGGCTGCCAAGAAGGGCTGGGCGGAGATGGAGCGCACCCGCGAGGATATCATGCGCAAGGGTGAGGAGACCTTGGAATACATGCAGAAGACCGGACGGCGCGGCATCGTGCTGGCAGGCCGTCCCTACCATGTGGATCCGGAGATCAACCACGGCATCCCCGAAATGATCAACTCCTACGGCCTGGCAGTGCTGACCGAGGATTCCATCAGCCATCTGCACCCGGTGGAGCGCCCGCTGTTCGTCATGGACCAGTGGATGTATCATTCCCGGATGTATGCGGCAGCAAGCTATGTCAAGACCCGCGATGACCTGGATTTGATTCAGCTCAATTCCTTCGGCTGTGGTCTGGATGCCGTCACCACTGATGAAGTCAGCGATATCTTGACCAACTCCGGTAAGATTTATACCTGCCTGAAGATTGACGAGGTCAACAACTTAGGCGCTGCCCGCATCCGTATTCGTTCCCTCATCGCCGCTATCCGCGTACGTGAGAATAAGGGTGAATGCCGGAGCATCGTTTCCTCTGCTTACGACCGCGTGGTCTTCACCGAGGAAATGCGGAAGGATTATACGATTCTGTGTCCCCAGATGTCACCGATTCACTTCGATGTCATTGAGCCTGCGTTCCGGGCTTCCGGCTACAAGCTGGAGGTGCTGCCGGATTCCGACCGGGCCGCTATCGACATGGGACTGAAATACGTCAATAATGATGCCTGCTATCCCTCCCTGGTGGTGGTAGGTCAGATTATGACTGCCGTACTTTCCGGCAAATACGACACGAACAAGCTCGCCGTCATCATCACCCAGACCGGCGGCGGCTGCCGTGCTACCAATTATATCTCCTTTATCCGCCGGGCCCTGGCTAAGGCCGGACAGGAGCAGATTCCGGTAATTTCCTTAAATCTCAATAACCTGGAGACCAATCCCGGCTTTAAGATCACCCCGGGTCTGGCCTTCAAGGGGCTCTACGGACTGGTCTTCGGCGATATCTTCATGCGCGTTCTCTACCGGATGCGTCCCTATGAGAAGGAGCCGGGAAGCGCAGACCGTCTTCATGAGAAATGGCTGAAGATCTGTCAGGACTTCGTCTCCCAAAGCCACGTGAGCCACAAGCGTTTCGTCCGGATCTGCCGCGGCATCATCAAGGATTTTGACCGCCTGCCCATCCATGAGGATCTAAAAAAACCCCGGGTCGGCGTGGTCGGCGAGATTCTGGTCAAGTTCTCTCCATCCGCGAACAATCACCTGGTAGAGCTTCTGGAGCACGAGGGAGCGGAGGCTGTCGTTCCGGATTTGATGGACTTCCTGCTCTACTGCTTTAAGAACAGTGAATTCAAGGCCGATCATCTGGGCAAGAAGCGCTCCAGCGCAAGACTGTCCCGCATCGGCATTCAGGCCATGGAATGGCTTCGGAAGCCTGCAGTCAAGGCTTTCCGCGAAAGCGTACATTTCAACGCTCCCGGCAGCATCGACAAGATGGCCGACATGGCCTCTGACATCGTATCCGTGGGCAATCAGACCGGTGAAGGCTGGTTCCTGACCGGCGAGATGCTGGAGCTGATCCACGAGGGCGTGCCCAATATCGTCTGCACCCAGCCCTTCGGCTGCCTGCCAAACCATGTGGTCGGCAAAGGCGTCATCAAGGAACTGCGCCGCCGCTATCCTACCTCCAATGTGGTAGCCATCGACTACGATCCCGGCGCCAGCGAAGTAAATCAGCTGAACCGACTGAAGCTGATGCTTTCTACGGCGAATAAGCATCTGAAGGAAGAGTCAAACTAGGGAAACGCTGATTCAATTAGCATTTCCTTAGTTATCCTGATTGAAACCGAAAACACCCGTAAGAAATCTGTAATCAAGATTCTTACGGGTGTTTCTCTATTTTCTTTCATCTTCCGCCGTCCGGCTGAACAGCAGCAGACACAGCGGCACAAAGATCACGCTGTCAAAATGGAAGAATCGGTAGGTGGGCCCGCACAGCAATAGCATGGTGCCGTAATTGTATGCAAGGATAGGCAAGGTCAATACCATAGCCTTCCAACCCTTACCTTTTCGCGCAAAGACAAACAGGGTACAGAAAATCAATGTCAGCAGATGGATTCCATTGTAGGAAAAGAGGTAATCCAGCGGGCTGTCCATCATCCAGTTATCAAAATCATTGAGTACGGTCCGAAGTCCCGCGCGCTCCTCCACGTAGGAAAAGCCCCAATCATTTTCCCGAATCTGATACTCCAGATCCGTATGCCATTCCTTGCTGCCGCGTACATCCCAGACCATCCGAGTCAGCTCGTAGACAGCCTGCAGCGATAGTCCCGGCGCATTCTTTACAGTCTCCAATGTAAACTTCACAAACTCCAGCGGCGGCGTCTGCTTCACCACTGTATTGGAATTGGTCAGGAACTTAAAGGAATTATAATTGCCATATTCATAAGTCTTCCAGCGTCTGTCCGGACCGATTTCCGCCAGAAACTGTGCTGCCTCCGGACTCAGGCTCTCCGGTGCGAACTCATGAATATTACACAGAATCGTCATGGGCAGTCCCACGCTCTCCACATAGGTCTGATCCGGCCGGCTGGCATCCACCAGATCGTAAACCGGATGCTCGATAATCCACATTCCCGCCAGCATAATCACCAGGGAAATCAGACATTCTTTCCGAATTTCCTTGAAAAACAATACAGCCAGGATCAGCAGCGGAATTGTATACAAAATTCCGTTGTGCCTTACCATGGAAATCGAAATCAATACCAGGATAAACACCACCAGATTTCTCTTTTTCTTCAGCCAGCTTCCATTGGTCTTCCAGATATTGATCAGGTACACAGTGAACAGCACCATAAAGACCGTCAGTGCACTGTCCTTCCACATAAACAGCAGGATCCGGTGGGTTTGCGGGTTAGCAGCCAGGAAAAATTCCGTCAAAACCAGTCCCCATACCGGAAAACGCCATTTTGTCAGCGTATACATCAGATAGCCGCAGGCCAGGCTATACAGCAATAGCTGCATGAAAATTACAAACCCGTAATGATTTACAATCTTCGAAAAGAACGCAATAATCAGCGTATGGAATACCGGATGCCAGGTATCATACTGATGATTCTGAATCTGCCACCACTGATCCAGATTGTCCCAGTCAAAGGAACCCGGAAAATAAGCATAGTAATAAACCATCATAACAACAAAGACGATACCGGCTCCGATGGCAAACCAAAGCCATCGAACCTTCTTTTCTTTCTTCGGATCCGCCTCGAACCTTCCTTCACGCAATTGCCATCCGGAGGCCTTGTATACACACCATTTCAAGCCCAGATATACCGGCACGACTGCCACCAGCGCTGCCAGAATCTTCACCTTCCAGTATTTCGTGTCCATCGGAACCGTCGCCATCATCTGGGGCAGCAGCCACAAAAGGAATACCAGATAACAGGTTACCACCACGGTCAAAAGCTCCAGCATCACCCGTGTGCCTTTTTTTTGACCCTTATACCATACATTTGCTTTTTTTATTTCCTTATACATTTTCTATCTGCCAATCTATCGGCTCAAGGCCGTTTTTTATTAAAAAATCGTTTGTCTGACTGAAGGGTCTGCTTCCGAAAAAGCCTCTGTATGCCGAAAGCGGACTCGGATGGGGAGCCTTCAGAATCAGATGCTTCGGATTGTTCAGCATCTGCGCTTTCTTTCCCGCCGGTGCTCCCCAAAGAATAAAAACAATGGGGCGATCCTGTTCATTTAAAATACGTATTGCCGCATCGGTAAACTGTTCCCAGCCCATCCCCCGATGGGAATTTGCCTGGTGAGCCCGAACTGTAAGCACTGTATTCAGCATCAATACTCCCTGTCTGGCCCATTTTGTCAGACAACCATTATTCGGAATATAACAGCCAAGATCCGTATGCAGCTCCTGGTAAATATTTACCAGAGACGGCGGAATCTCTACCTCCTGCTTTACAGAGAAACAAAGACCATGGGCCTGTCCGTCATTGTGATAAGGATCCTGACCCAGGATCACAACTTTTACCTCATGGAGCGGTGTCAGATGAAATGCATTGAATATGTCATCCGCAGGCGGGAAAATCTGTCTGGTGGCATATTCGTTTTTCACAAAGGCAAAAAGCTCTGCGTAATAGGGCTTACTAAACTCCGGTTTCAACGGCGCAAGCCAGTCATTTTGAATCATGGACATGATGGGTTTGTCTCCTGTAAAAATCTGTATATTAAAATCAAAATGCGTTTACAACCGAACGGATACGCCGCGCCCCCGCAGGTATTCTTTCAGGTCGCTGATTTCCAGTTCTTTGTAATGGAACAGGGAAGCCGCCAGTACAGCGTCTGCCTTGCCCTCTGTCAGAGCGTCATAAAAGTGCTCCTTGGTTCCTGCGCCGCCGGAAGCAATGACCGGGATCGATACATTTTCCGCAATGGTACGGGTCAGCTCCAGGTCATAACCGTTCTTGGTACCGTCGCAGTCCATGCTGGTAAGCAAAATCTCTCCGGCTCCCAGCTTATCGGCCTTCATGGCCCACTCTACTGCATCGATGCCCATATCCACACGGCCGCCGTTTTTATAGATATTCCAGCCGCTTCCATCAGCGCGCCGCTTGGCATCGATAGCCACCACCACGCACTGGCTTCCAAACTTATCCGCCGCTTCGCTTATAAGCTCCGGCCGCATAATCGCAGCGCTGTTCACAGAAATCTTGTCCGCACCCTCACGCAGCAATGCTTTGAAATCCTCTACGGTACGGATACCGCCGCCGACAGTAAAGGGAATAAATACCTTCTCCGCCACCCGGCGTACCATATCCACTACTGTATTTCTGGCATCGGAGGATGCTGTAATATCCAGGAATACCAGCTCGTCCGCTCCGGCTGCATCATAGGCCGCCGCAATCTCTACCGGATCCCCCGCGTCCCTTAAGTTTACAAAGTTCACACCCTTTACCACACGACCTGCGTGTACATCCAGGCAGGGGATAATTCGTTTCGTAAACATATCCTAACCCTCCAGCTTCGCAAAATTTTCCAGTATCTTCAGGCCCACCCGGCTGCTCTTCTCCGGATGGAACTGGCAGGCAAATACATTGCCCTGCTCCACAGAAGCATCGATTTTGACACCATATTCTGTAGTTGCCTTGACAATCTGCGGTTCTGCCGCCTTCAGGTAGTAGGAATGAACAAAATAGACATATGCATCTTCCGTTAATCCCCGGAACAGTCGGCCGCTGTTCTGCAAATGCAGAGAATTCCAGCCGATATGGGGCACCTTCAAATCCTCTTTGTCCGGGATTCGTAAAATCTCACCCTTCAGGATACCAAGTCCTTTCACTCCCGGCGCTTCGGCGCTGCGTTCAAACAAAAGCTGCAGTCCCAGACAGATACCCAGGAATGGCTTTCCCATCTCTGCCAGCTCGTGAATCACACTGACCAATCCAAAGCTGTTCAGTTTTTCCATCGCATCTCCAAAATTCCCGACACCCGGAAGAATCACTTTATCTGCCCGAAGAAGCTGTTCCCGCTCTCTGGTCACCAGCACTTCTTCCCCAAGAGAAAGCAACGCTTTTTCTACACTGCGCAGGTTTCCTGCGTCGTAGTCGATAATAGCTATCATCGTTTTCACTCCTCAGAACGTTCTTTTTTTATCGTCATTGTATATGGTTTCTGTGACAACGTCCTTTTTTAGTGTACTACAAAATACTAATAAAGTACAGAAAAAGAGCTATGCATTTTTGCATAGCTCCCAAGCTTGTACCTTCAAAACTATATACTGCATATCTTCCAGACATTTTCTATCCTATGACGCTTCGTGCTTCGCTTTCGCTTCACACTCTTGGTCAAGCCCTCGACCTATTAGTAACAGTCAGCTCCATGCATTACTGCACTTCCACCTCTGCCCTATCTACCTCGTCGTCTTCAAGGGGTCTTACTTCTTTCGAATGGGATATCTCATCTTGAGGGGGGCTTCACGCTTAGATGCCTTCAGCGTTTATCCC
>CAVFGF010000029.1:0-24295 GCA_963621925.1 Alistipes onderdonkii
CGTTTACCGCCCATACCCATCATACCGGGCATCTGCTTCATCATTTTGCGCATCTGTTCAAACTGCTTGACCAGACGATTTACCTCTGCGATATCCACACCGGCGCCTCTGGCAATGCGGTGCTTTCTCGAGGGATTCAAAATCTCGGGATTTGACCGTTCCTTCGGTGTCATCGAAAGAATAATCGCCTCGGTACGCGCCATCTTTTTTTCATCGATGGCATTCTCGATATCCTTCATCTGGCTTCCGAGTCCGGGCATCATCGACAATACGCTGGAAAGGCCGCCCATCTTCTTCATCTGATTCATGCTTTCCAGATAGTCATCAAAACCAAACTGCGCTTTCTTCAGCTTCTGCGTCATGGCTTTGGCTTTTTCCTCGTCCACGGTCTCCTGCGCCTTCTCAATCAGCGTCAGAACATCGCCCATGCCGAGGATTCTGGATGCCATGCGATCCGGATAAAACTGTTCCAGGTCAGAGAGCTTTTCGCCCATACCGATGAATAAAATCGGTTTCCCGGTCACTGCCTTGACGGACAACGCTGCACCGCCCCGTGTATCACCGTCCAGCTTCGTCAGAATCACACCGTCGATGCCAATCTTGTCATTGAAAACCGTCGCCACATTCACTGCGTCCTGTCCGGTCATCGCATCGACCGTCAGAAGTGCCTGATCCACCTGCAGGCTCTTTTTGATCTCCTGCAGCTCCTCCATCATGTCTTCATCTACATGCAGACGGCCTGCCGTATCGAGGATCACTACATTAAAGCCATTTTTCTTGGCATATTCATAAGCGCCCTTTGCGATATTCACCGGCTTTTGATTCTCGCCCATCGTAAAGACTTCGACGCCCTGCTTCTCGCCGTTGACCTGCAGCTGCTTGATCGCTGCCGGACGATAGACGTCACAGGCTACCAGGAGTACCTTCCGGCCTTTGGTTTTCAGCTTCCCGGCCAGCTTTGCTGCCGTAGTCGTCTTGCCGGCTCCCTGCAGACCCATCATCATCAGAACCGTGACATCTCCGCCGCCTCGAAGCTTCAGCTCTGTCGTCTCACTGCCCATCAGGGAAATCAATTCCTCGTGAACAATCTTCACGACCTGCTGTCCCGGTGTCAGGCTGTTCATGACATCTGCGCCGATGGCGCGCTCTTCCACAGACTTGATAAACTGCTTCACTACCTTAAAGCTTACGTCTGCCTCCAAAAGAGCCATCTTTACTTCCTTTAAGGAAGCTTTGACATCTGCCTCGGAAAGCCGTCCCTTACCCCGCAGATTCTTAAATACATTCTGTAATTTATCAGATAAACTTTCAAATGCCATCTATAAATTCTCCAATATCGCGTTCAGCTGCTGCGTAAGTGCATCCTTGTCCGGTTCTTCGGTCTCTCTTAAGGACTTTTCCATCTGCTCAATCTGTTCTTTGATGGTTACGAACTTTTCAACCAGATGAAGCTTAGACTCGTATTCCTGGAGAATCTTATTGCATCTCTTGATCAGATCATGCACGCCCTGGCGACTGATGCCCTGCTCCGACGCCACCTCGCTGAAGGAATAATCATTCAGCACGACATCTTCATAGATCTGCTTTTGATGCTCTGTCAAGAGCTCGCCGTAGAAATCATACAGCAAGGTCTGCTCCAGAATTTTGTCCATTCTTCTCACCTGCCTGAATTATCATACACAAATCAATGTTTGTTGTCAAGTATTTTTTCTTGACATTTTTATATCGACAAATCATCCCTTATCCCAGGATCCCCAGATGCTCCAGCAGAATCTTCAGGCCGATGCAGATCAATATCACGCCTCCGACCAGCTCTGCCTTTGACTTGTATTTGATGCCGAAGATGTTGCCGATGCGTATACCGACCGCTGAAATCACGAAGGTTGTCGCACCGATAAAGGTGACGGAGGGAACCAGAGCCACATTCAGGAAAGCAAGGGTGATACCTACCGCTAAGGCGTCAATACTGGTCGCAATTGCCAGCATCAGCATGGTTTTGAATGCGAACGGATTCTCTTCCTTCGGACAGACCTCCTTGTCGTCGTCCCGCTCTCTGGACTCCCGAATCATATTAATTCCGATGATAGCCAGAAGCACAAAGGCAATCCAGTGGTCGATGCTGGTGATGTAGTTCTTGAACTGAGTACCGAGCAGATACCCGGTCAAAGGCATCAAAGCCTGAAAGCCGCCGAACCAAACGCCCACGATACAGCACTCCTTTGCGCCCACCTTCTGCACCGCCAGACCCTTACAGACTGACACGGCAAAAGCGTCCATGGATAATCCTACCGCAAGAATGAAAAGCTCTACCAATCCCATTGTATTAATCTCCTTTTTTCATAACTTGTTTATAAAAAACGAGACCTATCCACAGATTTTTTCTTCTGCGGATAAGTCTCGTTATTTCATACAAAACCAGGCCTTTCGGCCAATCTGTTGATTTTGTCACGTCCGAAGACGCCAACTACTCCCTTATGCACTCTAGGAATTCTACTATATTTCCCTATAGATTGCAAGCATTTCAGGTCAGATTAATGAAATTTTGCTTAGCGAAACGCTGATTAAAGCGTTTCCCTGAACTACAAATTGATCTTCACCAGCCGCGGACGGAATCCTGCCTCGTCCAGCTTCTTGACGATGCGGTTCTTGTGCTCGGTGCCGAAGGCCTCGATGGTGATGCGAAGCTCAACACCTTCGCTCCGGTTTGTGCCGATAAACTGATTGTGGTCGAGCTTTACGATATTGCCGCTCTCGTCGGCGATCACCTGAGAAATCTTTACCATCTCGCCGGGCTTGTCCGGAAGAATCGTCGATACGGTAAAGATTCGATCTCTTTGAATCAAACCAAACTGCACCATGGAGGACATCGTGATAATATCCATATTGCCGCCGCTTAAGATCGAGACGATCTTTTTTCCCTTGACATTCAAATGATTCAGGGCTGCCACGGTCAGAAGGCCGGAATTCTCGACTACCATTTTGTGATTTTCTACGATATCCAGGAAGGCTCCGATCAACTCATCATCCGTCACGGTGATGATATCATCCAGATTTTTCTGGATATACGGAAAGATCTTCGTTCCCGGTGTCTTTACAGCCGTACCGTCTGCGATAGTACTCACAGTCGGAAGAGTGGTTACCTTCTTATTCTTCAGGGATACCTGCATGCAGTTCGCGCCTGCCGGCTCCACACCGATGACTTTGATATTCGGGTTTAAAAGCTTTACCAGAGTAGATACACCTGTGGAAAGTCCGCCACCTCCGATAGGTACCAGGATATAATCCACCAGCGGAAGCTCCTTAACAATTTCCATGGCGATGGTTCCCTGGCCGGTCGCTACTGCCAGATCATCAAAGGGATGGATAAAGGTGAAACCGTGTTCCTCGGCAAGCTTGTATGCATGCTCACAAGCCTCATCATAGACATCCCCGTGCAGAACAACCTCGGCTCCGTAGCTTTTGGTACGTTCCACCTTCATCAGGGGCGTCGTCGTCGGCATGACAATCACGGACTTTACCCCATAAGCCTTCGCTGCATAAGCCACGCCCTGGGCATGATTTCCGGCAGAGGCAGTAATCAGCCCCTTTGAGCGCTCTTCATCGCTTAAGGTACTGATCTTGTAGTAAGCACCGCGAATCTTATAGGCGCCGGTTACCTGCATATTCTCCGGCTTCAGATAAACCTTATTTCCGGTTCTTTCGCTGAAATACGGGCTGTATAACAGCTTTGTCTCGATGGCTACCTTCTTGACGACCTCTGCGGCTTCCTCAAATTTTTCCAATGTAAGCATAATAATCTCCTCTTTTTATCCTTCCTTCTGTTCCTGATGGAACAGGGCATTTACAAATTCATCTGCATCAAATTTCTGCAAATCCTCAATGCTTTCCCCCACACCGATATACTTTACCGGAATGCCAAGCTCTGCCTGGATCGCTACGGCAATGCCGCCCTTGGCTGTTCCGTCAAGCTTTGTCAGGATGATGCCGGTAATATTGCAGACCTCCTTGAACTGGCGCGCCTGCTCCAGTGCATTCTGACCGGTGGTGCCGTCCAAGACAACCAGTGTTTCACGGAAAGCGTCCGGATATTCCCGATCGATGATGCGATTGATTTTCCTAAGCTCCTCCATCAGATTTTTCTTATTGTGGAGGCGGCCTGCAGTATCACAAAGCAGGACATCCGCATGTCTGGCCTTGGCTGCGCAGACGGCATCATAGACAACAGAGGCCGGATCTGCACCCTCACTGCCGCCGATAATCTCGACACCTGCCCGATTAGCCCATTCCGTCAGCTGTTCTCCTGCTGCTGCCCGGAAAGTATCTGCCGCTGCCAGGATTACCTTTTTCCCTTGATCTTTTAACTTACCGGCAAGCTTGCCGACCGAGGTGGTCTTGCCGACCCCATTGACACCGATGACCAGGACGACGGATTTCTCCTGCTCGAAGCGATAGGCAACCTCTCCCACCTGCATCTGCTCCTTGATACTGCCAATCAAAAGCTGCTTGCATTCCGAAGGCTCCTTGATATGCTGTTCTTTTACTTTTTTCTTGAGGTCCTCCAGGATCGCATTCGTGGCATTGATGCCGATATCACCCATGATCAGGATCTCTTCAATTTCCTCATAAAAGTCATCATCAATGGCGGAATATCCACTGAAAATATTGTCAATACCTGCCGCAATATTGGCTCTGGTTTTCGCAAGGCCAGATACCAGACGGCTGAAAAAGCCTTTTTTCTCTTCTGCCATATCCATTCCCCTCTGAACCGTTAATCATCCAGTTCCTCTTCAATCAGATTTACAGAAACCAGGGTGGAGACACCCTTCTCCTGCATGGTGATACCATAGAGTCGATCCGCCGACTCCATAGTTCCTTTTCTATGTGTAATAATAATAAACTGCGTATTTTTTGTCAACTTATGAAGATATTTTGCGAAACGGTTTACGTTGGAATCATCCAGCGCCGCCTCAATCTCGTCCAGAAGGCAGAAAGGCGAAGGCTTCAGATTCTGAATAGCAAATAAGAGAGAAATCGCCGTCAGAGCCTTCTCTCCACCCGAAAGCTGCATCATATTCTGTAGCTTCTTACCGGGCGGCTGCGCGATGATCCGCACACCGGCCTCCAGCATATCGGCATCCGGATCAAGCTCCAGTGTACCCTTTCCTCCGCCGAACAGTTCTTTAAAAGCCTTATCAAATTCCACTCGAATCCTGGAAAATTGCTCTTCGAACTGACGCCGCATTCCGGCATCCAGTTCCTCAATGATTCCCTTCAGGGTTTCCTCTGCCTTTACCAGATCGTTTCTTTGGGCATCCATAAATTCAAAGCGTTCAGATATATTCTTATAATCCTCGATGGCATTGACATTGACATCGCCCAATTTTCGTATCTCATCCTTCAGAACGGCCGTCTGTTTTTTCAAGGCTGCCAGATCTCGGTACTCCTCATCTTTCATCGGAAGTGCTGTATTATAGGTGAGCTCATACTCTTCCCACATATAATCCGTCAGAGTATCTGCCGTCTCCTCCAATTTTTCCTTCTGGGCTTGCAGACGAAATACCTCTTTATCCAGACGGCTTTGTTTGTCTGCCAGCTCTTCTCGCTTCGCAAAGAAGTCTTTTTGTCCGACTAACAGAGCCTCCCGCCTGTCTGAAAGCTCTGCCGTCCGATTCTTTAGGTCTTCACTCTTGACAACCAGCTCCTCAATCTGGGTACGCAGTGCGTCAATCCCTTCTTGCTTTGCTAAGACATCGGTGTCTCCCTTTTGCATGCCTTCCCGAAGCTCCTGCTCCTCTCTTTGGAGACGTTTCAGCTCCGCGGAAACCCGGGCTGCATTTTCATCCTCGAATTCCGCCTTCTGCTTCAAAGCAGCCAGAGAAAGATGAGCTTTTTCAGCGGCCTCGATGCCTGCGCTCTCTTTTTCCTTCCATTCGATCAAAGCTGCTCCTGCGGCCTCGATACGTGCTTCGTTTTCTTTTTCCTGCTCTTCCGACTCACGGATTTCCCGGAAAATGGACTCGCGACTGTCACGAATATCCGCAAATTGCTTTTCCAATTCCGCGAGCTCCTTGTCAAGGCCGAGATAACCTGCACACATCTCCTCCAGCTTTTTCTCAGCCTCATCATAATGGATCTTCGCCGTGTTTTGAGCCAGGTATTCCTGCTGCAGACTTTCCGCAAGCTTTTCGTCCTCCGCGCGCAGCTTCCCGCGCTGTTCCCGCCAAGCATCGATCTGGAGTCTTGCTTCCTTTAGCTTCGCCTCCAGCTTCCTTACATTTTTTTCCAGCTCCGTTAATTCTCTCTTTCGCCCTAACAGATTGCTGGAATTTCGAAAGGCTCCGCCCGTCATGGAACCACCCGGGCTTAAGGACTCACCCTCCAGGGTTACAATAAAAAGTGAGTGATGGTATTTGCGGGCAATACGGATCGCATCGTCGATCTGTTCTGCTACCAGTACGCGGCCGAGTAAATGCTGAACGACCCGGTCGTACTTTGGATCCGTATGGACCAGCGTACTTGCAAGACCGATGGCTCCCTTCTCCTGCAGGGCTTCCGGTTTCTGGAAAGCGCCCCTACCGCCTACACTGGTCAGAGGCAGAAAAGTCGCCCGGCCAAAACGATTTTGCTTCAGATAGGCAATCAGCTTTTTCGCGGTCTCCTCATCCTCCGTGACAATATTCTGGATACTGCCGCCCAGTGCAGTTTCAATGGCTGTCTCGTAGCGCTTCTCTACCTTGATAAGATCCGCGACCACTCCCTCGATGCCTGCGATTTTTTCTTTCTGCTCCATGACCTTGCGGATGCTGTTTCCATAACCATCGTATCTCTCGGCCATGTTTCGCAAGGACTCGAGTCTCGAGGATTCCCGATGAAAGGCACTCTGTCCGTTCTCCAGCTCCCCGTTCTTTTTTTCAAGCTCCCGCTGCAGACTCTCGGCTTCTTCTTTTTTCTCGCGTCTGGCTTCCGAAAGAGAACGAATGCGGCCGGATATTTCTTCCAGTTTTTTCCTTTCCGTTTCGCACAGATTTTTCTGCTCTTCCTCACTGCTTTTTGCGAGAAGCAGCTTTTGGTTCAGCTCCGTCCGACGTATCTGTGCCTGCTCCTGCATGGCATCATAACGCTGCAGGCGGCCCTTTGTGGACGCCCGCTCATTTAACAGGCGGATGATTGTATTTTTTCCGGTCTCGGAAGCCTCATTTTCTGCCTCGATGGCCGAACGAATCTCCTGAAGCCTATCATCTGCTTCCTCCGAAATTTTTGACGCTTCTGTTACCTGTTTTTTTAATTCCTGCTGTTTGGTCTCAAGCTTTGACTTGTTCTCTAAACGTTCCCGGATATCGGCTTCGATACTCTCTAAACGGCTTTTCAGCTGTTCTCCGCCCTGCTGTACGGAACGGATCTGTTCTTTTAAAACCTCGACCTGTCCTTCCAGCTGCTGACGCCCAAGCTCTGTCCCGGAGGCCTCCTCCTTTGTCTCATCCAGGCGCGTATTCAAGTCTGAAAGCTCTTCCTCCACCCGGGCATGCTCCTGTTTGATCTGCTCAAATTGCGACGTTGTGTCCTGTAATTCCGTATCTGTATCGCGGATTTTGCTCTCCAGCTCAGTCAGCGCTCCGTTGACATGCTCTGTCTCAAGAAGGAAGCGATTGACATCATAAAGCTTCAGAGTCTCTTTTTTCCTCAGATATTCCCTGGCCACCGCTGACTGCTTCTCCAACGGATCCAACTGCTTCTCCAATTCGCTAAGAATATCGTTGATACGAATCAGGTTCTGCTTTTCATCCTCCAGCTTTTTCTCGGCTGTATTTTTCCGGCGTTTGAATTTTACGATACCGGTGGCCTCATCAAAAAGCTCTCTCGACTCCTCCGGCTTGCTGCTCAAAATGCGGTCAATCTGGCCCTGGCCGATGATGGAATAGCCTTCTTTTCCGATACCGGTATCATAGAAAAGCTCATTGATATCCTTCAATCTGCACGCTGCCCCGTTGATCAGATATTCGCTTTCTCCGGAACGGTACAGCCGTCTCGATACAGTTACCTCTTCATAGTCAATCGCCAGCTGATGATCCGAATTGTCCAAGGTAATGGCCACATAGGCATAGCTTAAGGGCCGGCGATTCTCCGTTCCGGCAAAAATGACATCCTGCATCGTACCGCCGCGGAGCTGCTTCACACGCTGTTCACCCAAAACCCAGCGCACCGCATCCGCCACATTGCTTTTACCGCTTCCGTTCGGTCCTACAATGCCGGTAATGCCGTTATGGAAATCAAATACAATTTTGTTTGCAAAGGACTTAAAGCCCTGTACCTCTATGCTTTTTAAATACATTCCTTACCCCTTGGGATTTTTTCTTTTCAGCAGGGCTCGATAGGCTGCCTCCTGCTCCGCTGCCTTTTTCGTCCGGCCGCTGCCGCTTCCCAGCACCTTTCCGTTCCATACCACATCAACCGTAAATCTCTTATTGTGATCCGGTCCCTCTTCCTTGACCAATTCGTAGTGAATCGGCTCCTCTGTTTCACTTTGAATCTGCTCCTGAAGGATAGTCTTGCTATCATAAAAGAGTTTTTTGTGTTCCACATCATTCAAGATAAAATGATGTACAAATTCTTTTGCATTAGCAAAACCACCGTCCAGATAAATTGCTCCCAAAAGTGCCTCCATCGCATCCGAGGTAATGGAATCCCGTTCCCGGCCGCCGGTCAGCTCCTCCCCTTTTCCGAGACGCAGCCATTCTCCAAGTCCCAGCTCTCTGGCACAAAGAGCCAGGGTCTGTTCGCAGACAATGCTTGCCCTGGTTCTGGTCGCTTCTCCCTCCGGCATGGTTGGATAATTCCGATAAAGGTACTCGCTTGTCACCAGCTCCAATACCGCATCTCCCAAAAACTCCAGGCGTTCATTATTTTCCAGGCGGCTCCAGTGCCGCTCATTTGCATAGGAGCTGTGACATAAAGCATGCTCCAAAAGCTTTCGATTCTGAAAATGATATCCTAATTTATGTTCCAATTCTTCCAGCTTCATTTATTCTCCTCACAAAAATGTCTCAGAAAAGCTTCCGCCCTTCTGAGACAGCCAAATCAAATCGGGAAATACCTGATTCTTCAGTCTTTTTTCAGATTGCGAATGGCTTCTACCGCATCCCCGACAGATACGATCTTCTCAGCCTCTTCCTGGGCGATCTCGATGTCATATTCCTCTTCGATCCCCATAATAATCTGGAATACATCCAGAGAATCCGCTCCCAGGTCATCCACAAAAGTGGTATCCATGGTAATCTCATTTTCATCTACGTTCAGAACGTCCGCAATAATCTCCTTCAGCTTTTCAAATTCCATCGTCTTATCCTTCCTCTCTTACAATATTTTCTTTAATCTTATCATTAATCCGCTGTTCTTTGAAGGTTGCACACTGGATAATGGAGTTTTTTACTTCCTTGGCTTTGGAGCTTCCGTGGGTCTTGACCACCAGACCGCGAAGTCCCAAAAGCGGTGCCCCGCCGTACTCCGTCGCATCAAAGGATTTCAGGGTTTCCTTCAATGCCGGCTTTACCAAAAGTGCTCCTATCTTACTTCGCAGGCTGCTCATCATGCCCTCTTTGATCTTGCTGACCAGCACGGCTCCTACGCCTTCGTAAAGCTTCAGAATTACATTTCCCACAAAGGCCTCACAGACGATGACGTCCGCCTGTCCGTGGGGAATCTCTCTGGCCTCGATATTGCCCACAAAATTCAGATCCTTACATTCCTTCAGAAGCGGATAGGTCTCTTTTACCAGGGCATTTCCCTTCTCTTCCTCTGCTCCGATGTTGACAATCGCAACACGGGGATTCTTAACACCCATCACGTGCTCCATATAGATGGAACCCATCTTTGCGAACTGTACCAGATGGGACGGTCTGGCATCCACATTGGCGCCACAGTCAATCAAAAGAGAAACACCCTTCTCTGTCGGAATCAAGGGAGCCAGAGGCGGTCTCTCCACACCCTTAATCCTTCCTACCAAAAGCTGTCCGCCGGCCAGTACTGCTCCCGAGCTTCCTGCCGACACAAAGGCATCCGCCTTTTCCTCTTTTACAAGCTTCAATCCGACTACGATGGATGAATCCTTTTTGGTTCGAATCGCTGCCACCGGCGGCTCTGCCGTCTCGATGACTTCTGTCGCATTCACGATCTCCAACTGTTCTTTTCTATAGGAATAGCCTTTCAGCTTCTCCCGAATCAGCTCTTCCTTTCCCACGAGCAGAACCTGTATGTCCTCCCGCAGCGCTGCGGCTTCCACGGCGCCCTTGATAATCTCGTCCGGCGCGTTGTCCCCGCCCATTGCGTCTACCGCAACTCTGATCCTTTCCTGCATCAATCTTTCCTCCTGATCTTCTGATCCTCTGTATGCAGATCCTCTACCATAATACTAAATCTCTATTGAGAAATCAATAACTTCTTTTACCTCACTTTCAGCGAACTGTCCTGTTTGCTTTTTTCGTCAATCAAGCTATAATAGAAGGGATTACTTTGTAACGATTCGAGGTTTTTAAATGAAGAAAAAAATTTTAGGAAATACAGGCATCAAAGTCTCCGTCGCCGGCTTCGGAGTGCTTCCCATGGGACCCAGCCAGCTGGCTCTTCCTGTAGAGCAGGGTGCCAAGGTTATCCGCTATGCCTTGGAAAAGGGATTCAATTTTCTCGACACGGCGCAATATTACCGAACCTATCCCTATATCCGAAAAGCACTGGAAAATGACTCTTTTGACGATGTAGTTATTTCCTCCAAATCCCTCTGTACCGATTATGACGGGATGATGGGGGCAGTGCTGGAGGCCCGGGAAGAGCTCGGCCGCGATGTCATCGATATTTTTCTCATGCATGAAGTGCGTTCGGGTCAGCTTACGGAGCGCTCCGAAGCCTGGGAGGCTTTAAAGGATGCCAGAACAAAAGGTCTCGTTCGGGCCATCGGGCTTTCCACCCATCATATCGATATTACAGAGGCTGCTGCTTCCATGCCGGAGCTTGACGTGGTCTTTCCGCTTATCAATTACGCGGGACTTGGGATTCGAAAAGGGGACGCATTCGGTTCAAAAGAAGAAATGCTGGAGGCCATCCGCCGCTGTCATCAGGCCGGAAAGGGCGTCTTTTCCATGAAAGCCTTTGGTGGAGGAAGCCTCACGGCTCATTACCGGGAGGCGTTGGATTATGTGTTCTCCAAAGAAGAAATTGATTCGGTCATGATCGGCTTTGGAAAAAATGCCGAGGTGGACGATCTGCTGGCCTATCTCGACGGCTCCATGCCAAAGACCTACAACCCGGACATCTCTAAAAAGAAGGTCTACATCAACCAGGAGGACTGTGAGGGCTGCGGATCCTGCAAGGCGGCCTGTCCCGCCGGAGCCATCTTCTATAACGGCAATGGTTTGGCCGAGGTCAACCACGAAAAATGCCTGACCTGCGGGTATTGCAGTCCGGTATGTCCGGTGCGGGCTGTGATTATGTATTAGGAAATGATTTACAGAGAAAAAACCACCTGCCGATCTGGCAAGTGGTTTTTTTAGTGGACCTGAGGGGAATCGAACCCCTGTCCGAAAGCCTGTTCCCTGTTCTTCTACTATCATAGTCAGTTCTTTGACATTCCCTCCGACAGCCGGGAACTAACACCCTGCTGTCTTTAGTAGCTTCATGATACGCCCATGCGCGCAAAGCTTAACGCATGTCGTTTCCCGTATCGTCGATGCCGGATTCTTAAAGTACGGGTACTCTAAGGCCGACAGCTGCCATTAGGCAGCGTATGCTAAATTATCTTCAGCGTTTATTTTTAATTTTGCGATTTGACGCATCGCCTGCGGATAGCTTCCCCAGCTGCGAGACCCCCGTCGAAACCAGTACAAGCCCTGGTTGGAATTGCCTGAAACGCTGTGAACGGCAATCTTTTTGCCCTCTGCGGGTTACCTGTTCTTGTAGTATAGTCGGAATTTTTTAAAAAATCAAGACTTTTTCAAAAATAAGCAATGAGAATTTACAGACCGGTTAAAAACTGGTAAACTAATGGTTGCATAAAAGGGAGGAACTAGATTATGAACGAAAGTAAAATCCAGGGTCTTCGCCTGGGAATACGTGACGGTATCCCCATCGGCCTCGGCTACCTGGCTGTAGCATTTTCTCTTGGCATCACCGCACGGAATGCGGGACTCGATGCCTTTCAGGGATTTCTACTAAGTATTTTAAATAACGCGTCTGCGGGCGAATATGCCGGCATTACGGTCATTGCCGCCAATGCCGCTTACGTGGAAATCGCCATCGTCACGTTCATCACCAATGCCCGCTATCTTCTGATGAGCTGCGCCATGAGCCAGCGGCTGGAACCCGGACTCTCTCTGGGGCACCGACTTTTGATAGGCTTCGATATCACGGATGAACTCTTCGGCATCGCCATTGCACGCCCCGGATACCTGAATCCCTATTATAGCTACGGCGCCATGCTGATGGCTATGCCCGGCTGGGCAATAGGCACGTCCCTTGGCATTATCGCCGGCAATATCTTACCGGAGCGCGTGGTCAGTGCCTTAAGCGTGGCCCTCTTCGGTATGTTTCTGGCTGTGATCATTCCGCCTGCCCGGAAAAATAAGGTGGTAGCTGTTCTTGTGGCTCTGTCCTTTGCGGCCAGCTTCGCTTTCTCCGTATTGCCTCTGGTCAGCACACTGTCCGACGGCACTCGAACCATCATCCTGACAGTCGTGATTTCTGCCGGAGCCGCGATCCTGTTCCCGGTTCCCAAAGAGAATCAAGCCGAACCAACTGCTGAGAAAGGAGCTTTGAACTCATGACCCACAATATTTACATTTACATCCTGATCATGGCCGTCGTATCCTACGCTATCCGCGTACTTCCCCTGACCCTGATTCGAAAGCCTTTGGAGAATCAATTTCTCCAATCCTTTCTCTATTACGTGCCCTACGTGACATTGGCCGTCATGACCTTTCCGGCCATCATCCATGCCACCCAGTCTCCCATCGCCGGAGCGCTGGCCCTCCTCATCGGCATCGCAGCTGCCTGGATGGGCGCAGGACTGTTGCCGGTGGCGGTCATCTGCTGCGCAGTGGTCTTTGTGGCAGAATTCTTTTTATAGGAACCGCTGATTTATCATTATTCCCTTCGGCTTTGGCAAACAAGGGTCGGGACTGCATACATGCTGTCCCGACCCTTTCACTTTCCCTATAAATCATAGAGGGAGCAAAGAGATTTTACTCGATGCTGATACCTGCCTTTTCCAGGATCTTCGGCACATTCTTTTCTGCACCGATAGCCATGATATGTACGCCGTCACAGATACCTTCATCCTTGATCTTCGCGATCATCTCGGCAGCCATCTCAATACCAAGCTGCGTGGGCAGTCCCTTGACGCCCTTTTCCTTGCCTTCTGCAGCTGCCGCAGAGAGACGGTCGATCATATCCTGCGGTACCGCGATACCCGGTACATTCTCATTCATATACTTCGCCATGCCGGCCGCCTTCAACGGGATGATGCCGGCCATGATATGGGTATGGATATTTGCCTTGTCCACCTCATCCATGAACCGCTTCAAGCCCTCGATATCAAAGATACCCTGGGTCTGGATATACTGCGCGCCTGCGTCTACCTTCTGGCGCAGCTTATTGATCTGCAAAGGAAGCGGATCGTATACAGGAGTGACCGCAGCACCCTTGTAAAAGGTGGGGACATTGTCCAGATCGTTGCCGCCGCAGTCCTTTCCGGTAGCTTCCATATAGGTCAGCATGTGCAAGATTCCTACCGAATCCAGATCATAAACCGGCTTCGACTCTTTGCAGTCGCCTACGGTCGGGTGATCACCGGTCAGAGCCAGCATCGTGTCGATACCGAAGGCTGCTGCAGAAAGCATATCACCCATGATCCCCATACGGCTTCTGTCACGTCCGGTGACCTGTACGATGGGTTCCAGTCCTGCTTCCTTCAGCTTGATGCAAAGGCCTAAGGAAGAAGCCTTGAGACAGGCTGACTGCATATCGGTTACATTGACGCCGTGTACCTTGCCCTTTAAAAGTTCAGCTACAGTCAGCTGCTCTGTAAAATCATATCCCTTCGGGGGAGCCATCTCAACGGTTACACCGAATTTACCGCCTTCCAGCGCTTTCTCTAACATTCCCATTATTTATTCCCCCTGATATTAATTGTTCTCGGATAAGCTACCTTTGCATAACCCTTGTCCGTTCTTCTCTTTGTCAGCAGATCCAGTCTTCCCAGAGACTCCAGCCGCTTGTAAATCATAATCCATGCGCAGTCATTATCCGGATTGACCTCGCACTTTCCATTCTTCTGTCCGCCGCAGGGGCCGTTGACCAGAGACTTCGCGCAGCGGGAAATGGGGCAAATGCCGCCCGTCGTTCCCAATACACAGTCGCCGCACAGATGACAGGCTTCCTCAAAGAGGCCGAACCGGACTGCTTCTCCCAAAAACATGGTGTTATTGGACGGATAAACCGGTGCGGACGGACTGTGTGCGGCTGCCACCTGCACACCGTCGCCGCAGGACATACAGACAACGGCATCCGGTCCTGCTGCATTCAGCTTTTTCATAGCCGTCTTTACGCCCATGTTCATACAGCAATAATCTGCCATATTCGTAGCTACAACGATCTTTCCTTTGGATTCCAGGTAAGCCTTCAGCTCTGCCACCTCTTTTTCGCCGCCGGTCGCACAGGCCGTCGCGCAGCTTCCGCAGCCCAGAATCGCAATCTTATTTGCATCCCCAAGCATCGCCATCAATTCATCGATGGGCTTTTTCTGTGTGATAATCATGATATCCTCTCCTTAAAAATTACAGATATTTATAACCTCTATTTTAATACATTTCACACAAAAATCAACCAATTTTTCATTTTTTAACAAGGAATATCATTTTTATAACATTTTTGTTTTCAGTTTATAACATTCTAAGCGGCATTTTGGACTCTTCCATCATTAATATCCAATTTCCTCCAGGATTCGGTCAATCACCCGCGCATTCGCCAGAGAGAATTCTTCGGTGACAGCGGGTTTCTCCAGGCCTTCCGCACAGCGCCCCATCTGTTCTACCTCCAGACGATAGTTCTGAGGAACAGAAATGGTCTTGACTTCCACACTCGCATCGTTTTTGGTGTCAAAATGTGTCACGGTGTAGCTGAGTTCACCGTCTCCATTGAACTCAAATCCGGTGCCCTTGATGCTGCCCTTGGTACCCTGAATCTCGAATCGGTCAATGTGCCGATCCAACTCTGTGGCCAGGGCCATGCCACAGGTAAAGGTGGCTTTTTTTCCATCCTTATAATCCATGACCACACTGGTTAGCTTGTCGATGCCGTCCTCGGAAAAACTGGCTACAGCTTTTATGTTGGATGGCTCCTCTCCCAGCAGACGAAGAATCAGGCTGGAATTGTAGACACCCAGATCGTAGGTACAGCCTCCCAGCGTCTCTTTTCGCATACGGATATTGGTCTTCTTGTAATCAGACGTTATATAAGCGGATTCCATGTAACATATCTCGCCAATAGTTCCTTTTTCAATCTCCTCACGTACCGCAGTCAGATAAGGGCTATGTTGGTAGGCAAAGGCTTCCATCAGATAGACGCCATTCTCTTTGGCCGCGTCAAACATTTCCTTTGCCTGCGCTGCAGTAGGAGCCAGCGGCTTCTCGCAAAGCACATGCTTTTTCGCATGCAGAGTCTTGATTGTCCACTCGTAGTGCATGGTATTCGGCAGGGGGATATAGACCGCCTCCACCTCCGGATCGGTCAGCAGCTCCTCGTAGCTTTCGTAAGCTTTCTGAAAACCGTATTTTTCTTTGAAGGCCTCCGCTTTTTCCTTACTTCTTCCGGCGATGGCATACATCTCGCAATTTTCTGCCTGAAGCATCCCCGGAAAGGTGCTCCGCTCACAGATAAATGCCGTTCCCATGACACCCCATTTGATTTTTCTCATGTTAAAATCCTCCTTTAATGACGAATTTTTAATAACTCAAACTTCCCACTTGAAGATCTGAAAGGAAACAGCCAGGGGTGGGCTACTTCCATACCACTGTTCCGTGTGGAAAGTTTGAGTTAATAAAGATTCTTCACCTTAAATTCCTTCTCTGCCTCGCGCCGCTGGTCTTTTTTGGCGATATCCTGGCGTTTGTCGTAGAGTTTTTTACCGCGGGCCAGGCCTACCTCCACTTTGACCAGACTGCCTTTTAAGTAGACCTTCAAGGGAACCATGGTATAGCCTTTTTCGGCCATCTTGGAGGCGATCTTCCGGATCTCGTATTTGTGCATCAGAAGCTTTCTTGGACGCAAGGGATCTTTGTTAAAAATATTCCCCTTCTCGTAGGGGCTGATGTGCATGCTGTAGACCCAGACTTCCTCCTTTTCCACCTTGACGAAGGCTTCCTTCACGCTGCATTTTCCCATTCGGATCGACTTGACCTCAGTTCCGGCCAGAGCGATGCCGGTCTCATAGGTCTCGTCGATGAAATAATCGTGGTATGCCTTTTTGTTATTGGCCACTAACTTGTAATTATCCTTCCCCATCTCATTCTCCTCATCTATCTGTTCAAATCACATCAATTCATAATCAATCGTTCTGCACAAGCGGTCCGTCGCCTTCACACGGATACGGACCCGTTCACCGATGCGCCGAACCTTCCCTGTCCGAGCGCCACGAAGCTCGCTTCCGGCCTCATCGTACTCATAAAAATCGTCGGTCAGAGAATTCACATGCACCAGACCCTCCACGGTGTTGTTCAGCTCTACATACAGGCCATAAGCCGTCACGCCGGAAATGACGCCTTCAAACTGTTCGCCGATATGCTGTTCCATGTACTCTACCTTCTTCAGCTTCACGGTCTCCCGCTCCGCTTCCTCGGCCCGCCGCTCCAGCTCGCTGGAACGCTTGGCCACCTCCGGCAGAATGGCCTCATAATGCGCCACCCGATCGCCGTTCAGCCGTCCGCGAAGATTTTCCTTGATGATCCGGTGTATCTGCAGATCCGGATAGCGCCGAATCGGCGATGTGAAATGGCAGTAATGGGTAGCTGCCAGTCCGAAATGCCCGGTACAGTCGGTCGCGTACTTCGCCTGCTTCATGGAGCGTAAGGTCAGACGGCTAATCATGGCTTCTTCCGGCGTTCCCGCGATCCTATCCAGCAGCTTCTGTACTTCACCCGGGTGAAGTTCCTCCCCTGCCGTATGCAGACTGTATCCAAAGTTTCGGATAAAGGTAGACAGACGACACATTTTTTCACTGTCCGGCTTTTCATGAATCCGGTATACAAAGGGCTGAGCCTGCCAGTAATAATCCTCAGCCACGGTCTCATTGGCTGCCAGCATAAAGTCCTCGATGAGCCTGGTGGCCGCATTTCGCTCATAAGGCTTGATCTCAGTCGGATAGCCCTTCTCATCCAGAATCACCTTCGTCTCCGGAAAATCAAAATCAATGGCTCCCCGCTTTCTTCTCCGCCTGCGAAGAAGGGCTGATAACTCTGCCATCTCCTTCAGCATGGAAACCAGCTCCGGATAAAGCGCTGTCTCCTCTGAATCGTCATCCAGCACCTTCTGGACGCCCGTATAGCTGAGCCTGCGGTTCACACAGATTACCGTCTCCGCGATGGTATGGCCGATAATTTTTCCCTTGCTGTCAATGGTCATGATGCAGCTTAGAGCCAGTCGGTCTTCTCCCGCATTCAGTGAACAGATACCGTTGGAGAGGGTACGAGGAAGCATAGGCACTACCCGGTCCGCCAGATAGACACTGGTTCCCCGGTCGAGAGCCTCATGGTCGAGGGCGCTGTTCTCCTGCACATAATTGGTTACATCAGCGATATGTACACCCAGCACATAGTTGTCGCCTTCTCTGCGCAGGGAAACTGCATCGTCCAGATCCTTGGCATCCTCCCCGTCAATCGTGACGCAGACCTCGTCCCTGAGATCCAGCCGTCCGGCCCGATCCGCCTCAGACACCGGCTTCGCCACCCGCTCCGCCTGATTTAGCACCCGCTCCGGGAACTCTGTCGGAATCCCATAGGCCAGCATAATCGCAAGCACCTCGGTAGCCGGATCATCCGCCTCCCCAAGAATCCTCGTAATCTTGCCCTCGGGGTTCTTCCTGCCCTTTCCATAATCGGTAATCTCTGCCACAACCTTTTGACCACTGACCGCAGCTCCGATTTTCTCCAGAGGGATAAAGATATCGTGATGGATACGCTGATTGTCCGGCACTACGAAACCGAAATTCTTGCTGCGTTCGAAGGTTCCGATGACTTCGGTCAGGCCGTGGGACAGAATCTTTGTGATCACGCCCTCGGGCCGCTTGCCTGCATGACCCTTGATGACTACTTCGACGGTATCACCCAGGAACGCATCTCCGGCGTCATTTTCCCCGACGAAGATATCCTGCTCCTCACCTTCCACGGATACAAAGCCGAAGCCTTTGGCATGACTTGTATACACGCCGACCACCTTCTTTACCTCAGCCTTACCATAGCGCCCCCTCTTGGAAAGCGAGATTTTTCCTTCGGAAAGGAGCGCTTCCAGAACCCGATTCAGCTCCTCCCGGTCCTTCTTATCCACCTGCAGGATAATCGCCAGCTCCTTCTGCTTCATGGGCACATAGCGCGCATCATTGATAAAATCGTATATCATTTTCTTTCGTTCTTCAAACGTCTTATCTGCCATAGTTCCTCCGGCGTCTGCATAAAAACACAAAGCACCCTCGGTTCTCATCCCGGGAGTGCTTTATCTTTTGTAAAATCGTAATTAAAAAATATTTAAATTCAGTACCAATGCCAGTACGATAAAGGCAATCGCCAGAATCTTGGTCGCAAGTACGATCTTGCCCTCTGCGGAACGGCTCTTATTCTGCTCCCAGAAAGAATTGCCGCCTGCGATGGCACCCAGGCCGTTGGACTTGCCTTCCTGCATCAAAACCACTACAGTCAGTGCAATGCATACCAGCACAAACAATACCATTAAAATTGCTCGGATAACTCCCATCTTTAAACCTCCTTAACCAGCAAAGACTTACCGGTCATCTCAGCAGGCTGTTCCATTCCCATCAACTCGATAAGAGTCGGAATAATATCTGCCAGACAGCCATTCTCTCTCAATTTATAAGCCGGATCTGCATTTACCAGAATGAACGGTACCGGATTGGTCGTATGTGCTGTCCAAGGCTCGCCTGTCTTATAGTCAATCATCATCTCGGCATTGCCATGGTCTGCGCAGATAAACATCTGGCCGCCGACCTCTTTCACTGCCTCTACCGCACGTCCCACACAGCCGTCTACTGTCTCGATAGCCTGTACTGCTGCCGGAATCACACCGGTATGACCAACCATATCCGGATTTGCAAAGTTGATAATAATCACGTCATACTTCTCGGACTTGATGGCCTCTACCAGCTTGTCGCAGACTGCCGGAGCGCTCATCTCAGGCTGCAGGTCGTAGGTCGCTACCTTCGGAGACTTTACAAGAATACGATCCTCACCCTTGTTCGGCTCCTCTACGCCGCCGTTGAAGAAGAAGGTTACATGCGCATACTTCTCCGTCTCGGCGATACGAACCTGGGTCATATCATGCGCTGCCAGATACTCGCCAAAGGTATTGTGAAGCTCTACCTTGTGGAAAGCTACCAGCTTATTCGGAATGGTGGCGTCATATTCGGTAAAGCATACATAGGTTAAATCCAGGCGCTTCTCACGAGAAAAGCCATCGAACTCATCACAGCAGAATGCTCTGGAAATCTCTCTTGCGCGGTCCGGACGGAAGTTGAAGAAAATTACCGAATCGCCGTCCTGAATCGTTGCCACGGGCTTGCCATCCTTCTTTACCACTGCCGGAAGCACGAACTCGTCATTGACACCCTCTGCGTAGGAAGCTGCGATTGCGCTGACGCCGTCAGCTGCCTCATTGCCCTCACCCTTGGTCAGAGCCAGATAAGCCTTCTCCACACGATCCCAACGATTATCTCGATCCATTGCATAGTAACGTCCCATGACGGAGGCTACCTCGCCGACACCGATCTCGTGCATCTTGTCAGTCAGCTCCTGTACAAAATCCTTTCCGGAGGTCGGCGGTGTATCACGACCGTCCAGGAAGCAATGTACATAAACCTTTTCCAGGCCATGGCGTTTTGCCAGCTCCAGAAGTCCGTAGATATGGGTATTGTGGCTGTGTACACCACCGTCGGATACCAGTCCGAAGAGATGCAGCGCTGTATTCTTTGTCTTTGCATTTTCCACAGCCTGAATCAGCGCTTCATTTTCAAAGAAATCGCCATCCTGGATCTCCTTGGTAATACGAGTCAGCTCCTGATAGACGATGCGTCCCGCACCCATATTCATATGGCCAACCTCTGAGTTGCCCATCTGTCCGTCCGGAAGACCTACAGCCAGGCCGCTGGCATTACCCTTTACATAAGGATAGTCCTTCATCAGGCCATCCATAACCGGAGTCTTCGCCATAGCGATGGCATTTCCCTCCGAATTCTCATTCAGGCCATAGCCATCCAGAATCATAAGTACTGTCGGTTTCTTACTCATTGCTCTTCTCCACCTCTGCGATCGCTGATTTCTTCATCGGAATACGACAATTGCGGTTGCTGCCGAACTCCACAATCACGTCATCTTCCGTGATATCGATAAGAACACCGTAGAATCCACTGGTCGTAACGACTGCATCGCCGACCTCCATAGTAGAAAGCATGGCATTCAGACGCTTCTGTTCCTTCTTCTGCGGACGAATCGCCGCGAAATACATAAATGCACCGATGATTACAACATAAAGAATAATGGTTCCCCATCCCATAGCTGCACTGCTTGTTGCAAGTAAATTCATGTTCATTCCTCCTGAAATATGTCCCCAACTGTTTTCAAATGAATGACAAATAGCTTTTGACACTCCTATCATTTATCTATTTGGGCGCTTTTATAATACTAGCATATATCCCGATCCGCGGTCAAGTACTTTATACCTCACCTTGCTCCATTCCGGAAAGCTTTCTTTTCTTATAAGCCTGGTACTCGCCCTTGTCGATAGCGTCCCTGATCTCCGTCATCATCGTATTGTAGAAATACAGATTGTGAAGCACGCACAGGCGCATGCCCAGCATCTCCTTTGCCTTCAGAAGATGACGGATATAAGCTCTGCTGTAGCGGCGGCAGGCAGGACAGCCGCAGCCCTCCTCGATAGGCCGGTCATCCAGCTCATACTTCGCATTGAAAAGATTGATTTTGCCCAAATTTGTATACAGATGCCCGTGACGACCATTCCGGCTCGGATAGACACAGTCGAAGAAATCGACCCCGCGCTCGACAGCCTCCAGAATATTCGCCGGTGTTCCCACCCCCATCAGATAGGTTGGCTTATCCTCCGGCAGGTACGGCGTGACTGCTTCAATGATGCGGTACATTTCCTCGTGGGACTCTCCCACCGCCAGGCCGCCGATGGCATAACCATCCAGATTCATCTCGGAAATCACCTTCGCGTGCTCGATACGAATATCCTCATAGACAGCACCCTGGTTAATGCCAAAAAGCAGCTGATTTTTATTGATTGTATCCGGGAGAGCATTCAGACGCTGCATTTCCGTCTTGCAGCGGGCAAGCCATCTCGTGGTCCGGGCAACGGACCTTTCTACATAATCGCGCTCCGCCAGAGCCGGTGCACATTCGTCGAAGGCCATCGCAATCGTAGATGCCAGATTGGACTGAATCTGCATACTCTCCTCCGGACCCATGAAAATCTTTCTTCCGTCGATATGGGAATGAAAATAGACGCCCTCCTCCTTGATCTTTCGAAGAGAAGCCAGGGAAAATACCTGAAAGCCACCGGAATCCGTCAGAATCGGCTTGTCCCAGGACATAAATTTGTGCAATCCGCCCAGCTTCTTGACGACCTCGTCTCCCGGGCGCACATGCAGATGATAGGTGTTGGACAGCTCAATCTGGGTTCCAATCTGCTCGAGATCCGATGTCGCCACGGCTCCTTTGATGGCAGCGACCGTTCCTACATTCATAAAGACCGGCGTCTGCACGGTTCCGTGAACCGTCGTGAACTCTGCACGTTTTGCATTGCCGTCCTTTTTCAATAGCTTATACATCCTCTAACTCAATCCTCTCGCTTTTAATTCTTCGATCACCCGATGGTAGACCGGCATCGAAACCTGATATTCTGCCGCCATATCCTCCACCGCATAGACAAGTCCCTGAATCTCCGAAGCATGTCCCTTTGCAATATCGCGCTGCATCGAGGTTCCGGCCTCCGGCGTCAGGTCATCCAGGATCTGCAGGTTTTTCTTTACTATGTCCTCTTTGAAATGCAAGCCCATGGCTTTTCCAAGATTTTCCAGTTCCCGATCCATGGCAATAAAAGTTTCTCTCGGTTCTCCGGGCTTTTGGAAAACGCCTGCCTGGGCATGGAAATATTCCCCTGCTGCCGCCATCGGGCTGGTATACATGAATTTCTGGAAGGTATCCCGCTTCACCTCATCCGTATAGGCGCCGTCGATGCCGGCATGGTCGAGACCCTTCTTGGTCTCCTTCAGCCTTGCAAGTACGGTCTCTGTCACCTTCTGACCCGGACGCAGGCCATAGACTACTCGGAAGATATCGCCGTTATGGGTGATTTCTCCCGGTGCCGTAGCCGTCGCCGCTACATAGATACAGCCATCGGTTACCGTCATGTCCGGCAATGCCTTCTGCATCCGCTCGCCGGTTCCGTAGATATTGAGAATCGGGATGACGACCGTATTTTCATCGCCCACACGTCTCGCCAGGGCAATGGCATCCTCGAGAGAATACTCCTTCACACAGACAAAGAGAATATCCGGTATATCCCGATATTCCTCCATCGTCATCGTCCGAATCGGGCATAGGTTAAAATCCCCTTTTGCTGTCCCCTTCATGGTAATTCCGTTTTTACGGAAGGCTTCAAGCTGAGCCCCTCTGGCCAGAAAGGTTACATTTTCTCCTGCCAGCGCAAGGAATGCACCGATGCTGCCGCCTGTAGCTCCGGATCCGGCTATTACATATTTTAATCCCATTTTATCGTCCCCATATTTTTCGTACGTTATCCATTTTTGCACTCATGCCCTCGAAGAGAGCATCTACCAGAGTCAAGGCTGTCATGGCTTCCACAACAACCACCGCCCGGGGCACAATCACGGGATCATGACGTCCCTTTACACTGATCTCGATATTCTCTCCGCTTTTGTTAACCGTATGCTGCCCGGCTCCGATGGAGGGGGTAGGCTTTATGGCCGCCCGTATCACGATGGAACTGCCGTCACTGATGCCGCCCAGGGTGCCGCCGGCATGATTGGTTTCCTTTTCGATGCCATTGCCTCGATTGATGAAGGAATCGTTATTGTCCAGGCCTCTTTTCTTTGCCGCACCAAAGCCGCTGCCTATCTCAAAGCCCTTGACCGCACCGATGGACAGCATGGCCTTCGCGAGATTTGCATCCAGCTTCTCAAAGCAAGGTTCCCCGACACCGGCCGGCATTCCTTCGACGATGCATTCCACGATGCCGCCGACAGAGTCTTGTTCCGCCATGCATTGCTTCGTATAGGCACTTGCCTGCTCTGCCGCTTCCTTGTCAGGCATATAGAAAGCATTTTTTCGAATCTCTGCCCTGTCAAACCGGCTCTCCGAGACCTCTACCGGCCCAATGGAACTGGTATAAGCGCAGACCGAAATTTCCAGCTCTTTTAAAATCTTCGCCGCCACGGCACCTGCGGCCACGCGGCCAATGGTCTCTCTTCCGGAAGAGCGTCCGCCGCCACGGTAATCCCGAAAACCGTATTTCATATCAAAGGTATAATCCGCATGTCCCGGGCGATAATAAGAGGCAATCTCACTATAATCCTGCGAGCGCTGCGACGTATTGGCCACCAGAATCGAAATCGGCGTTCCGGTTGTCCGTCCCTCAAAGACACCGGAAAGAATCTCTGCACGGTCTCCCTCCGTTCTGCTCGTCGTAAACTGTGACTGGCCCGGCTTTCTCCGGTCCAGGTATTCCTGTATATCCGCCTCACACAGGGGCAGCCCTGCCGGACAGCCGTCGATCACTACGCCGACTCCCTTCCCGTGGGATTCTCCCCAAGTGGAGATGCAAAAGTGTTTGCCATAGATGGATCCTGCCATGTTTTCCCCTTTTCTACCTCCGAAAACCGGCAGGTCGCTTTCGCTCCTGCCGGTTTTTAAGATACACATTTGTGTAATTTCGTAGCTATTCAGAACCAGCCCGAAGCACTTGCTGCTGAGGTTCTACACTTCGTTTCGGT
>CAVFGF010000030.1:0-20647 GCA_963621925.1 Alistipes onderdonkii
GGTCGGCATCTCTTATGAGACCGTCAAAGAGCACCAAGGATATGGAGCTTAAGTCTCTCAAGAAGAAATATAAGAGCAAGGGCTTTGCTGTAGGATGTTCCAGGGAAGTCATCGCCAGGGGAGCCGACCAGCTTGGTTGGGAGCTGGATGAGCTTTTGGAGAAGACATTGGAAGCCATGAAAGCATCCGAGGACATTATTAACGCAGAGATGGAAGCTGAATTTCCCAAAGAAGAGGAAGAGGGAGCGAAGCTTTACTAAGGAAATGCTGATTAAATCAGTGTTTCCCTAAGGAATTATAATGGTACCATAAATTAAGGCAAATCCCGATAACAGTTTATTAAGAATTCCATTATAGACGGAGGAAAAAATGAATATCACTGTATATCTTGGAGCATTAGAGGGAAATGATCCGGCTCTGGCAGAAGAGGTCAAAGAGCTTGGCACATGGATTGGAAGAAGCGGAAATTCACTCGTGTACGGCGGTTCAAAATGCGGATTGATGGGGAGGCTGGCAGAGAGCGTCTTGAATGCGGGCGGACAGGCTACAGGTGTAGAACCACAGTTTTTCATTGATGAGGGAGTCCAATATGAAGGACTGACAGAATTGATTGTAACCAAGGATATGACAGAACGCAAAAAGAAGATGATTGAATTGGGAGATGCTTTTCTTGCTTTTCCCGGAGGGACAGGCACCTTGGAAGAAATAGCAGAGATTATGTCAAAGGTGTCGCTAAAGCAATTAGATGCACCGTGTATCTTATATAATCTCAACGGCTATTATGACAGCCTTATGGCGCTGCTGAAGCATATGAGAGATATGGGATTGTCCTCAGAAGAACGGCAGAAGGGAATCTATTTTGTCAATAATCTGGAACAGATAAAGGATATTTTGAATCAAATGGAGGCGAAAGCTTAGGGGTGGGCAGAACTGGTGCTGACCTTTTAAAGCTCTGTCATGCGTGATTTCCGGGCTAGCAGCGTGATTCCCACTGCCAGCCCGAGCATGCCTGCACACAGCACAAGATATTGCTTCCAGCTAAAATACGTCGTCACATAGTACTCATATACCGCAAAGGCCAGATCTCCGTTTTCGATGGCTTCTCCGGCGATGGTCAGCCGGCCTTCGGGATAGAGGTCGCAGTTCCCGGTGGTATAGGAGAGAAATTCGAGACTGTTCTCATCTTCGATATAGCCCGGCCATATTTCTAAGGTATAGGTCGTCTCGCCCTTCGGCAAGATTTCATCTAAGATAAATTCATATTGCATGGACCTGGTGACGAGGCCGGACAAAAAGCGGTCATTCTCGTAGACTACCTGTCCGCTGTCATCGGTCAGACGGACACAGAAGGCCGACTGGTTATAGTCGCCGACAGGATTGATGACCCGGATCGAGATGCGGTTAAAGGGCTTGTCAGCCGTAAAGGTCTGCGTGTAGCTCTGGTCATAGGAGGTCACATAGCCGTCATAACCGCCCGCATATTGATACTGATCGACGAGATAATCCTCTGCTTCGATAGGGGTATCGACGAGCTGTTTTTTCGCCGCCACAAGAAGAATCGCCAAAAGAAGGGTTGCGGCAGCAGGAAGCAGGGGCAGACGAAGGGCAAGCCGGAAGGGAGCCTTTGACTGCTCAAGACGCACGATCCCTTCTGCCAGGAGCATCAGTCCCAGATAAGTAAATCCGATGCTGTAGAGAGGGTTGGTCTCCCAGATAAGGTGAAAGCCCATGGCGCCGAGGAGGGTCAGCTGCAGCAGAAAACAGGGCGGGAGAACCGCCTTTTTTTTCAGCTGTCGCAGGCTGAGAAAGGCCGAAAGACCGATAAGCAGCATTTGGAGAGCGCGAAAGGCCTGGGCATAGAGGACGAAAAAGCCGCTTTTCTTCCCCAGAAGATAATCATAGAGCTTTCCATACTGTGCATAGCTGTTTTCTGCCTGGAAGGTATCGGTACCGTCGACCCAGGTATTCAGAAGCTTGCGGCCGGCGAGGGTCACAAGTCCCACAGGTCCTGCTTCCCGGATCCGTTCCTTCAGGACGGCCAGGTCGGCTGCCTTCTTTTCCGCCTTTGTCTCGAAGCTGACCGTATAATTTTCATCATTCTGATCAAAGGCGCCGTCCCAGCGGGCACTCATCATGATCCAGTGAATCGCCGGAAATCCGGTATTTTCATAGTCGAAGTTTACATAAGTCCTGACAGCAGCGGAGAAAAAGCCGAAAGTAAGACCGGCTGTCAGAAGGAAGGCGAGGCAGGGCAGGGCGAAGATGCGAACCTGCTTTCCAAGAAGCGCCCGAAATCCTTCCTTTCGTCTGCGCCAAAGCTGCAAAGCGGCATTGATCAAAAGCGCAATCAGAGCAATGGCAGCTGTAGCCCGGAGCTTGAAGCCAAAGACAGTCAGAAGCCCCAGCAGAGTAAAAAGAACGGTAAGGCGAAGAGGCGAAGCTTCCGCCTTTCGGATGCGGATGCCGAGATAGAGGATCCCCATCAGGAAGGGCATGGAGCAATTGGCGGTATAAAAGTATCCGGCCCAGACATAGGACAGGGGGCAGAGGACACAGACAGCGAGAAAGAAGACGGCCTCGGTAAGTCCCTTTAATTCCTTGAAAATCAGATAGCCGAGAAGAACGGAGATCAGGATACAGAGGACATTGACCAGCTGTACCGCGGTCATAAAACAGCTCTGCGGAAGGCTGACTGCGTGCAAAAGCCGGAAAAACCAGTAGGTCAGGATCGTCAGGGGATAATTATTGGTATAGCGGGCAAAATAGCCGGTTTCGTAGGTGCCGGAGATGGTATGAGTCCGAAGCATCTCGATGGCCATATCGAAGATCTTCAGGGGATCGTAGCGAAGCTTCGGCTGAATCAAGGCGAGAAAGAGGAGCTGCCCGATGGCCAGAATTAAAAAGAGAACCGGAGTCAGTCTTTTTAAGGATTTCTCGGAGAGCTTTTTCAAAAAGTGATGAACCAGAGAAAGGCCGGAAAAAAGCAAAGCCCCAAAGACCAGAACCAGGAGGGCGCGTACCGGCAGCCGGTTCATATCCCGCAAAAAGGAAGCATCCCAGCGAAACAGGGAGAAAAAGCTGATAAAAAGACTGAACAGGGTCAACAGAAACAGGGAAAGTGTATACATAAAAACCTCCGGCTTGAATTTCAAATCTTCTTATTTACATAGGATAGCGCAAAAGGGAGAATGGGTCAACCCGGGGAAATAAGGCTTGAGTATTTTCCATATTTTGATATAATGAAAATATTGCAGCGATACAGCTGTGAACAGCTACGAAAGGAGAAAACGATGGGAAAGTATTTTGGAACTGACGGCTTTCGCGGAGAGGCCAATGTGAAGCTGACCGTAGAACATGCCTTCAAGGTGGGAAGATACCTGGGCTGGTATTACGGGCGCGATCACAAGGCGAAGATTGTCATCGGAAAGGATACGAGAAGGAGCAGCTATATGTTCGAATATGCTCTGGCAGCCGGCATCACGGCTTCCGGCGCAGACGCTTATCTTCTGCATGTGACGACGACTCCCAGTGTATCCTATGTGGTACGTACCGAGGGCTTCGACTGCGGCATCATGATTTCCGCCAGCCATAATCCCTTTTATGATAACGGCATCAAGGTCATCAACGGCCAGGGACATAAGCTGGAGGCCGAGGTAGAGGAAAAGGTTGAGGCCTATATCGACGGCAAGACCGAGGAGCGCCCCCTGGCGACGGGAGAGAATATCGGCAGAACGATCGACTTTGCGGCCGGCAGAAATCGCTATATCGGCTATTTGATTTCTCTGCCGACCCGTTCCTTTAAAAATATCCGGGTAGGCTTAGACTGCTCCAACGGCAGCTCCTCCGCCATCGCGAAGAGCGTCTTTGATGCCCTGGGAGCGAAGACCTATGTCATCAACAATGAGCCGGATGGCACGAATATCAATACAAACTGCGGCTCCACCCATATCGAGGTGCTGCAGAAGTATGTCAAGGAGCAGGGGCTGGATGTCGGCTTTGCCTACGACGGCGACGCGGATCGCTGCATCGCGGTAGATGAGAACGGCGAGGTCGTAGACGGCGACCGCATTCTCTACGTCTGCGGCAAATATATGATGGAGCAGGGCGCCCTGAAGGACAATACGATCGTGACCACCGTCATGTCGAACCTGGGTCTCTACAAGGCCTGCGACCAGGTAGGCCTGCGCTATGAGAAGACCGCAGTCGGTGACAAGTATGTCTATGAAAATATGGTGAAAAATGGATATCAGCTGGGCGGCGAGCAGTCCGGTCATATCATTTTCAGCAAGCATGCGACGACCGGCGACGGTATCCTGACTTCTCTGAAGATCATGGAGGTCATGCTGGAGAAAAAAGCGACCCTTGGCACCCTGGCCGGGGAAGTCAAGATTTACCCGCAGCTTCTGCAGAACCTGCGTGTACAGGATATGGACGCAACCTTGAAGCATCCGGATGTCCAAAAGGCCATTCGGGAGGTAGAGGAGCGCTTAGGAAGCGATGGCCGCGTATTGGTTCGAAAGAGCGGAACCGAGCCGCTGCTTCGCGTCATGGTAGAGGCTCTGAGCGATGAGCTCTGTGAGGAAAGTGTATTGCATATCATTAACGCGATGAAGAGCGTATAAGGGAGGAAAAGCAAATGAAAAAGACAGCATTAGTCGTCATGGCAGCCGGCATCGGCAGCCGCTTCGGCGGAGGAATCAAGCAGCTCGAGCCGGTAGGGCCGAGCGGAGAGATCATCATGGATTACTCGATCCACGATGCCTTGGAGGCAGGCTTTAACAAGGTCGTCTTCATCATCCGCAAGGATCTCGAGAAGGATTTCAAGGAGATCATCGGAAACCGCATCGAGAAGATTACCGAGGTTCAGTATGCGTTTCAGGCCATTGACAACCTGCCGGAGGGCTTCTCCGTACCGGAAGGCCGTACGAAGCCCTGGGGTACCGGCCAGGCAGTCTTAAGCTGCAAGGGTCTTCTGGAGGAGCCCTTCGTAGTCATCAATGCAGATGATTATTATGGAAAGGAAGCCTTCGTAAAGGTACATGATTACCTGGTAGCCGACCATGAGGATACCGGAAAATTCGATTTCTGCATGGCAGGCTTCATCCTGGGCAATACCCTCAGTGACAACGGCGCCGTGACCCGCGGTATCTGCCAGGTAAAAGATGGCTTCCTGACCGACGTCGTCGAGACCGGCGGCATCGTAAAGTACGAGGGCGGCGCAGCCGTACCGGGCGAGGGCGACCAGCTGGTACCGGTGGACGCAGGAAGTTATGTCTCCATGAATATGTGGGGCCTGACTCCGGAATTTCTGGATGTCGTAGAGCAGGGCTTTACCGAGTTCCTGAAGGGCGTAAAGCCGGGGGATATCAAGGCAGAATATCTCCTTCCGGGCATCATCGACGGGCTGCTGAAGAGCGGCAAGGCGACGGTCCGCGTCCTGGAGACCAAGGACAAGTGGTTCGGCGTGACCTACAAGGAGGACAAGCAGTCGGTCGTAGATTCCTTTAAGAAGCTGATCGCAGACGGCGTCTATAAGGAGAAGTTGTTTTCATAGAAATTGAGGGAGGTGCATCGTGGCATCATTATTAACTATCATCGTACCGGCCTATAATGTAGAAGCCTACATCGGTCAGTGCTTAGAGAGTTTGATCCATCAGTCCGTGATGAATCATCAGGTCGTGATCGTCAATGACGGATCCACAGACCGTACGGAGGAGGTATGCCTGGAATACAAGGACAGATATCCGGAGCTTATCACCTATCTCCGTCAGGAAAATCAGGGACTGGGAGAAGCGAGAAATGTCGGGATGCGCTATGCGGATACTCCTTATGTCGGCTTTTTGGACAGCGATGACTGGCTGAATACCGGCTATGTGGAGACCTTTACAAAACGGATCAAGGAGGCGGGCGAAGCGCCGGATATGGTATTCGCCCTGCCCTGGATCTATAATGAAGCGAATCATCGGCTCACACCCTGGATGGATAAGCCAAGGTATGACCGGATCTTCGAGGTAAGGGACGGAAAAAGCCGGATCGAAACCAATGCCAGAAAGACACCGGAGCTTTATGCCCTGGAGGTGAGCGCCTGCAGAAAGATTTACCGGACGGATTTCCTTCGAAAGCTGAATTTTACCTTTCCGAAGGGCTTGAAGTGGGAGGATGTGCCGGGACATTTTGAGCTGGTGCACGGGGCGAATACCTGTATCGCGATGCCGGAGGCCGGTTTCTTCTATCGGATCAATCGGGGGGGCAATTACTGCAGGCGGTGGCGTAAGCCGTCTGGATATGCTCCCCATCTTCGAGCAGCTTCTAGAGCTGCAAAAGCGGCTTGACTTTACCGAGGCAGAGCGGGTCTATGTGATTCGATTGATCGTGGACTTCAGCAAATGGAGCGTAGACGTAACGAATCTTCATTATATCGGGGAGCTGCTAAAGGGACTGCATAGCGTATATCAAAATTTCAAAGAACAGGATCTTCTATATTATCTGGAACATATCTCACCGGATAAAGCCTACGAGACAGGCTTTATCGCCTGTATCGCCGGAGACGATTATTTGACGCTTAGCGATTACAGAACCAGAGAACAGGTCATCCGGGAGCATGCCGAGACCGGAAGGAAGAAGCATAATCTCTTCCTGGGCGGTATCCGGTGTGTCTGCGACCATGGCCTGAGCTATACCTTCTTCTGGGCATTGCGAAAGCTCGCAAGACGTTTGATAGGTGAGCAGGATACGACAGAAAGGATCAGGAGATAGTGCGATGGATGAGATGATTTGTTTTTTGAATACCCATGCGGAGATTCGGACAGCGGTTCTGCTTCTCGGGAAGGATTATAGCTACAAAAAGCTGAAGCATTTTATAACCCAGGCCGGTTTATCGAAGCTTTCTGTGATAAATTGCGATGGGGACAACGAGGAGAAGGAGCTGCAGGAGAGCCTCGAATGGGAACAGAAGCTGCAGCTTCTTCCCGGCGAGACAGAGGTTTCCTTTATAGAACCGGATAAATTTTCCAGCCCGGAAGAGGACTGGGCTCTCTGCGGAGATGAGGTCTCCCCGGAGCTTCTGTACCGTCTGTGGGTCTGGAGGCCGACCTATCTTCTGGCCACGGTGCCGGAGGACTATATCAGCGCCTTCAAGCTCTGGGAGGCTTATAAGGAAGGGGCTTCCTATATCCAGATTCGAACCAGGCGTCAGCACAGGGAGGATCAGATCCTGGAATGGGAAAAGAAGGAAGAGAATCCGCCGGAGCTGAGCGTGATCTTCCCGATGTATAATGTGGCAGCCTATCTCGACCAATGTATCGAGAGCGTTACGGCCTGGAAGGCGCCCTATATCGAGTTTCTCTTTGTCAATGACGGTTCCCCGGACGATTCGAGGGAGGTCGTATTGAAATGGGCGAAGAAGGATCCGCGCATCAAGCTCCTGGATAAGGAGAACGGCGGCTGTGCTTCTGCCAGACAGTTCGGTCTGGAGCGGGCAAGAGGCCGCTATATCGGCTTTATCGATCCGGACGACTTTATCGATGAGAGTATGTTCCGAAAGCTTCTGAGGGCAGCGATGACGGGCTCCTACGATATCAGCTACTGCGGGTATAACGAGTATTATGAAAATACCGGAGAGACCAGGCGGGCACAGGATACCTTGGGAGAGCCCTATATCAGCGGAACTTCAGACCGCAGAGCGATCCAGGAGCTCATCGTTTCCACGAGAATTGCGATTTGGCGCAGCATCTTCAAAAAAGAGATGCTGGATAGCGGAAAGGTGCATTTCTATACGGATCTCAAGCGTTTTGACGATCTGCCCTTTAAGGCGGAGAGCTTTGCGGCCTGCCGTTCGGTTATCGCGGTACCGGAATTTCTCTATTATTACCGCTTGGCGAGACCGGGGCAGGATGTATCTGCGGACGATGAGAGGCTCTATGTACACTTTACTATCTTCCGGTATCTGGATGCGTCGATTGCAGGAAGCCAGGATCCGAGACTTGTGGATCTCCTATTGATCACGAAGCTGAATACCCATTTGTGGGCCATCGGAAAGATCAAAGAAGAGTACAGGGATACCTATATCGATCGAGCCAGAGAGGATCTGGAGAGAAGCGGCGAGTTCCGCCGCGCTGTAGAGCTGATCGAAAAAAGATCCGGGAAAAAAGAAGCAGAGTCCTATAAGGCGATTATGCAAAAGGATTATAAATACTTTCGAAAAGAGAAAAGTTGAGAGAATAGGAGACGGCCAATGGCCGTCTCCTATTGTATAATGAGAATGCTATTGCTTGCTATTTGATTCAAAATGCCATATAATTCTTTATCATCAAAGCTTCATTGACGAGTAGTCGTAGGGGCTTTACTTTAAAGCTGAAATCAATTATAATCAACTCTGCATTTCTAAAAAGAATAAAGGTAACAAATATGAAACTAAAAATGAAGCGCCCCGAGCTGGAGGATCGTCCCCTTCTGGAATCCTACTTATCCTATGCGGATACCAGAAGCTGCGAGATGACGTTCGGCAATATCTATCTCTGGTCGCGGTTTTATCATACGGGCTACGCCATCGTGGAGAACAACCTGGTCTTCGGAGACCTGAGTGAGGCTTATTCCTATACCTTCCCGGTAGGCCCCGGAGACAAGAAAAAGACCCTGGATGCCCTGATGGAGCATTGCGTGGAAAATGGAAAAGATTTCCAATTGCATAATATCACGCCGGAGGACTTCTCCCGCCTGGAGGAGCTCTATCCGGAGCGGTTTGCGATCCGTTATAATCGGGACTACGCGGACTATGTCTATGAGACGGAGAAGCTCGCGACCCTGGCAGGCAGGAAGTATCACAGCAAGAAAAATCATGTCAATAAATTCAAGAAGCTCTACGAGGACTGGAGCTATGAGCCCATCTCGCAGGAAAATCTGGAGGAATGCTTCCAGATGATCCTGGCCTGGCGCCATGAGAATGGCTGCGATGAGGATGAGGAGAAGAATGCGGAGCTCTGTGTCGCGCAGAATGCTCTGCGGCTCTATGAGGAGCTGGGCTTTGTCGGCGGAGCCTTACGTGTAGGCGGCGAGATCGTGGCCTGCACCATCGCGGAACCGGGGAACAAGAAGGATACGATGGTCGTCCATATCGAGAAGGCTCTGTCGAAGATCGAGGGTGCCTATACGATGATCAATCAGCAATTTGCCCTTCACGAGGGCGCTGCCTACCTCTATCTGAATCGGGAAGAGGATCTGGGGGAGGAAGGCCTGCGCCAGGCAAAAATGTCCTACCGCCCCGCATTTATGATTGAAAAAGGTATTGTAAAGGAAATAGGAGGATTTGAGGAATGAAAGCATGGGAAGCAAATGTCCGCAGGGTCATCCCCTATACCCCGGGGGAACAGCCAAACCGCCCGGGCATGATCAAATTGAATACCAATGAAAATCCCTATCCGCCGGCACCCGGGGTGCAAAAAGCTCTGGAGGAGCTGGAGACAGACCGGCTGCGCCTCTATCCGGATCCGGCAGCGAAGGAGCTTGTCGATGCGCTGGCGGCTTATTATGGAAAGGATCCCGCCTGTTTCTTCGTAGGCGTAGGCTCCGACGACGTCATCGCCATGGCCTTCCAGACCTTTTTTAATTCGAAGAAGCCGATTCTCTTCCCGGATATCAGCTATTCCTTCTACAGCGTCTGGGCGGATTTATTCGGGATTCCCTATGAGCGTCCGGCTCTGGATGAGCGATTTCAGATCGTCAAGGAGGATTATCTGAAGGACAACGGCGGCATCATTTTCCCGAATCCGAATGCACCGACGGGAATCTACATGGAGCTTTCCGAGGTGGAGGAGATCATCGCGGGAAATCCGGAGAGCATCGTTATCGTCGATGAGGCCTATGTGGATTTCGCAGGCCCCTCAGCCCTGGAGCTGGTAGACAAGTATGATAATCTTCTGGTGGTGCAGACTTTCTCGAAGTCTCGCTCCTTAGCCGGGATGCGGATTGGCTTTGCCGTGGGACAGCCCAAACTTATCAAATATCTGAACGATGTAAAATATTCCTTCAATTCCTATACCATGAACCTGCCGAGCCTGAAGCTTGGTGCAGCGGCGGTCAAGGATGAGGCTTATTTTAAAGAAACCGTGGGCAAGATCGTCGCGACCAGAGAGCGGGTCAAGGGAGAGCTACGCGAGCTTGGCTTTCGCTTCCCGGATTCCAGGTCGAATTTCATCTTCGCGACCCATGAGGAGTGGTCCGCGAAGGAGCTCTTTGAGGAGCTGAAAAAAGAAGACATCTATGTGCGCTATTTTGCGTCACCGCGGATCGACAACTATCTGCGGATCACGGTAGGTACCGACGAGGAGATGGATGCATTTCTGACATTTTTACGAAAAAAGAAAGGAAATTAAAAAATTATGACAGAGACACTGGTACAATGGTTTGTGCAGAACCTGGGAGGGTCTGCGGCAAAGGAACTGGTAATTTTTATTATTTCGATGATTCCGATTCTGGAGCTCCGCGGAGGCCTTCTGGCAGCAGGACCGGCGCTTCTGAACGTCCCGATGTGGCGCGCCATCCCCATCTGCGTCATCGGCAATATGATTCCGGTGCCCTTTATCTTGCTGTTTATCACGAAGATTTTTGACTGGCTGAAGGGAACGAAGCATCTGAAGCCCTTCGTCGAAAAGATGGAAAACCGCGCCATGAATAAGAAAGACCAGATCGAGCGTTACGAGTTCTGGGGTCTGCTTCTGTTTGTCGGCATTCCGCTGCCCGGCACCGGCGCATGGACCGGCTCCCTGATCGCGGCCCTTCTCGGCGTCAAGTTTAAGAAGGCCTTCCCGGCGGTCTGCCTGGGTATCCTGCTGGCCTCCGTGATCATGACCATTCTGTCCTATACTGTCATCGGCGGGATTTTTGGATAAAACGAGGTGATAGCAAATGCTGCGCTTAGAAAAGAAATTATTTTTTATCTATAACCCGCATGCGGGCAAGGAAAACATTCGCGGAAAGCTCTATGGGATCATCGGCGCCATGTCGGATGCCGGTTATGCCATCACGATCTATCCCACCAGGGGTCCTCGGGACGCCATCGAGCAGGTAGAGGAGCTTCCGAATGATTACGATCTGGTAGTCTGCAGCGGCGGAGACGGCACCCTCGATGAGGTCATGACGGGGATGATGCATCGCAGCCACAAGATTCCGGTAGGCTATATTCCGGCGGGCTCCTGCAATGATTTTGCCAGATCCTTACAGATCCCTGGTAATATGGATCAGGCAGCGGAAATCGCTGTAAAGGGTGTCAACTATGCCATCGACGTCGGCTCCTTCAATGACAGGAACTTCATCTACGTCGCAGCCTTCGGCATTTTTACAGACGTCTCCTATACGACGAAGCAGGAGGTCAAGAATGTCCTCGGCCATATGGCCTATATCCTCGAGGGCATGAAGCAGCTAATGAATGTCAAATCCTATCAGCTGAAGGTCACCAGCGAGGAGCAAAGCTTCGAGGGAGATTTTCTTTTTGGAATGATTACCAATTCCAAGTCAGTAGGCGGCTTTAAGAGTATCATCGGGAAAAATGTCGTCTTCGATGACGGCGTCTTCGAGATGACCTTCATCATGCGGCCGAAGAATCCGATGGAGCTCCAGGAGATCCTGGCAGCCCTTCTGATCGAACAGATCGATACGAAGTATATGTATTCCTTCCGAAGCAGACATGTGGTCATCGAGTCCGAGGAACCGGTGCCCTGGACGCTGGACGGCGAGTTCGGCGGCGAACAGACCAGGGTGGAGATCACGAACAACCAGCGGGCTGTCGAGATCCGGATGCCGGAGGCGGTTCGGGATGAATTGGTGGCCGAAGAGGAAGAGGATTATCTTTAATTTCGCTGTATTTATGCAATTTTACAGAAATTCGCAAAATAAATCAAAAAAAACCTGTTAGATTGCAAAAAAATGAAAGTTTTATGATTTAAGGCTTGATTTTTAAAAAAAAGCGGTGTATGGTATTAGCATATTTAAGCGATGAGAACGAGGGCGTTCCGGTATAACTCGGGGCGGCCTCTTTTTTATATAACGGGAAGTCTGTTATATAAAAAGGAAGGGATCGCAGAATGCAGAAAGGTGGAGACTATTATGAGCGAATTTACGAATGTAGCTGAAATCTTTGGTTCCAACGTATTCAATGACGCGGTAATGCAGGAGCGTCTGCCGAAAAAGGTATACAAGGAACTGAAAAAGACCATCGAGGAGGGCAAGGAATTAGACCTGGCGACAGCCGATGTCATTGCCCATGAGATGAAGGAATGGGCCATCGAGAAGGGCGCAACCCATTATACTCACTGGTTCCAGCCACTGACCGGCGTGACCGCTGAGAAGCATGATTCCTTTATCAGTGCACCGGATAAGAACGGCAAGGTTCTGATGAGCTTTTCCGGAAAAGAGCTGATCAAGGGCGAGCCGGACGCATCCTCCTTCCCGTCAGGCGGACTTCGCGCTACCTTTGAGGCAAGAGGTTATACTGCATGGGATTGTACTTCTCCCGCATTCGTAAGACAGGATGCAGCAGGCGCGACCCTTTGCATCCCGACCGCATTCTGCTCCTATACCGGTGAGGCACTGGATCAGAAGACCCCGCTTCTTCGCTCGATGGAAGCGATCAACGCTGAGGCGCTTCGTCTCCTTCGCCTCTTCGGAAATACGACCTCCAAGCATGTCACTCCGTCCGTAGGACCGGAGCAGGAGTACTTCCTGATCGACAAACAGAAATATTTACAGAGAAAAGACCTGATCTATACCGGACGTACCCTCTTTGGTGCGATGCCGCCGAAGGGTCAGGAGATGGATGATCATTACTTCGGAAATATCCGTCAGCGTATCGCTGCATTCATGAAGGAAGTAAATGAGGAGCTCTGGAAGCTGGGCGTGACTGCCAAGACCCAGCACAACGAGGTAGCTCCGGCGCAGCACGAGCTGGCTCCGATCTATGCCGAGGCAAACGTAGCCGTAGACCACAACCAGATCGTCATGAAGACCCTGAAGATGGTTGCCTGCCGCCATGGCCTGCAGTGCCTGCTTCATGAGAAGCCCTTCGCAGGTGTCAATGGTTCCGGTAAGCACAACAACTGGTCCATTACCACAGATGACGGCATCAACCTGCTGGATCCGGGCACCACACCGCATGAGAACGTACAGTTCCTGCTGGTTCTGGCCTGCATCCTGAAGGCAGTAGATACCCATGCAGACCTGCTTCGTGAGTCTGCAGCAGACGTAGGAAACGATCACAGACTGGGAGCCAACGAGGCGCCGCCTGCTATCATTTCCGTATTCCTGGGCGAGCAGCTCGAGGATGTCGTAGAGCAGCTGATCAGCACCGGCGAGGCAACACACAGCCTGAAGGGCGGCAAGCTGGAGACCGGCGTCAAGACTCTGCCGGATCTGACCAAGGACGCTACCGACCGTAACCGTACTTCACCGTTTGCCTTCACCGGCAACAAGTTCGAGTTCCGTATGGTTGGTTCCAAGGACTCCATCGCTTCTCCGAATATCGTATTGAATACCATCGTAGCAGAGGCATTTGCTGAGGCCAGTGACGTACTGGAGAAGGCAGAGGACTTCGAGCTGGCTGTTCATGACCTGATTAAGAAATATCTGACCGATCATCAGAGAATCATCTTCAACGGAAACGGATATTCCGATGCATGGGTAGAGGAGGCAGAGCGCCGCGGACTGCCGAATATTAAGTCCATGGTAGAGGCTATCCCGGCTCTGACTACCGACAAGGCAGTAGCCCTGTTCGAGAAGTTCCATGTATTTACCAAGGCTGAGCTGGAGTCCCGTGCGGAAATCCAGTATGAGACCTATGCAAAGGCTATCAATATCGAAGCAAAGACCATGATCGATATTGCCAGCAAGCAGATTATCCCGGCTGTCATCAAGAGCACCAAGTCTCTGGCAGATACCGTCAATGCAGTCAGCGCTGCAGGCGCAGAAGCCAGCGTACAGAGCGAGCTCTTAAGCGAAATCAGCGGCCTGCTTTCCGATACCAAGGTAGCACTGCAGAAGCTGATCGACCTGGATAAGAAGTCCGAGGAGGTTCCGGAGGGAGCCGAGCTTGCGCACTACTTCCATGAGACCATCGTACCGGCTATGGCGGAGCTTCGTGCACCGGTAGACGAGCTGGAGATGCTGGTAGACAAGGAACTGTGGCCGATGCCGTCCTATGGCGACCTGATGTTCGAGGTATAAAAGAAAAAATCAATCACTGATTTGCAGACAAAAGTGGGCAACAGAAGTAAGATTACGCTGTTGCCTGCTTTTTTTCGTGCTGACTTTCGGAAGTTTGAAGCAAATATCCTTGCACCAGCGCCATCCCTTTGCTATACTTAAAAATAGTGCTTACAGCGCAAGTTTAAAAAAGAAAGAGGTGGGAAAATGGTAGAACTCGATCAGTTTAAGTATACACTGAACGGCTATCAGGGACCATTAGTAGAACTGAGGGATTCACTTTGACCTGGCTAACAAGGCAAAGCGAATCGAAGAATTAGAAAGAGAAATGGAAGCTCCCGGCTACTGGGACGACCCGGAGAAATCCCAGGAGGGCATGAAGGAGCTGAAAAATTTAAAGGACGAGGCAGAGGATTATCATGCCTTAGAGCAGCAGTACGAGGACATCGAGACCCTGATCGAGATGGGCAATGAAGAAAACGATCCGGATCTGGTACCGGAGGTGGAAGCCGAGCTGGAGGCCTTCGCAGCCAAGCTGGACGCCATGACTATCAAGACCCTGCTCTCCGGCGAATACGACCGCAACAATGCAATCCTGAAGCTGAATGCAGGTGCAGGCGGCACCGAGAGCTGCGACTGGGCCGGGATGCTTTATCGAATGTATACCCGCTGGGCCGAGCGCCATGGCTTTACCGTCGAGGTGCTGGATTATCTGGACGGCGACGAGGCCGGCATCAAATCCGTCACCTTCCAGGTCAACGGCGAAAATGCCTACGGCTATCTGAAGTCCGAGAAGGGTGTACACCGTCTGGTGCGTATCTCCCCCTTCAATGCCCAAGGAAAAAGGCAGACCTCCTTCGTGTCTCTGGATGTCATGCCGGATATCGAGGGCGACATCAATGTCGAGATCCGCGACGAGGATCTGCGGATCGATACCTATCGCTCCAGCGGCGCGGGCGGTCAGCATATCAACAAGACCTCCTCGGCGATCCGCATCACCCATCTGCCGACGGGTATCGTCGTGCAGTGCCAGAATGAGCGCTCCCAGTTCCAGAATAAGGACAAGGCCATGCAGATGCTGAAGGCAAAGCTCTATCTTCTGGAGCAGCAGAAGAACCAGGAGATGCTCTCCGGTATCCGGGGCGAGGTCAAGGAGATCGGCTGGGGCAACCAGATCCGTTCCTATGTCATGCAGCCCTATACGATGGTAAAGGATCACCGCACCGGACAGGAGATCAGCAACGTCAATGCAGTTCTGGACGGAGCCCTCGATCCCTTCATCAATGCCTATCTGAAATGGATCACGGTCAAGCCGGAGGAAGAATAATTGTGAAAAATCGATGCTCCGATCCCTTGCAATCCGAACCGGAGTATGATACGATGCTAGCAGTTTGATCCACGAGGGACACACAAGTGTTTTTGGATAGCGAACAGCGGAGGAGAAGCATGTCAGAAAAAAGCAAGTATTTTGTCGTTACACAGAAGGCAGTTCCGGAGGTACTCCTGAAGGTGGTGGAGGCCAAGCGTCTCCTGGATTCTTCGAAGGCCATCACGGTACAGGAAGCCACCGAAAAGGTAGGCATCAGCCGCAGCTCCTTCTATAAGTACAAAGACGATATCTTTCCCTTCCATGACAATTCCAAGGGAAAAAGCATCACCTTTGTACTCCAGATGAATGATGAGCCGGGTCTTTTATCCCTGGTTCTGAAGACCATCGCAGACTATAAAGGAAATGTCCTGACGATCCATCAGACCATCCCCATCAACGGCGTGGCAGCCCTGACCCTGACCGTCGACCTTTTGCCGACGACCGGTGATGTCTCGGCGATGATCGACCAGATCGAGAGCCAGCCCGGGATCCATTATTTAAAAATACTGGCAAGTGAATAAGGAGAAAGACCAATGATACAAATTGCAGTATTGGGCTACGGCACCGTCGGATCCGGCGTCGTGGAAGTCCTGCGAACCAACCAAAGCCTCATCGACCGCCGGACCGGTGACGAGGTACGCCTGAAATACGTCCTGGATCTCCGGGATTTTCCGGGTGATCCGGTAGAAAGTGTCCTGGTACATGATTTCGAGACCATCGTAGGAGACCCGGAGGTCCGGGTGGTCGTCGAGGTCATGGGCGGTGTCGAGCCTGCCTATACCTTCACGAAGCGCTGCCTCCTGGCAGGAAAGAGCGTCTGCACCTCCAATAAGGCTCTGGTAGCGGCCCACGGCGCAGAGCTTCTGGCTATTGCAAAGGAAAAAAATGTCAATTACCTCTTCGAGGCCAGCGTAGGCGGCGGCATCCCGATTATCCGTCCCTTGCATACCTGTCTGACCGGCGACGAGATCACCGAGATCAGCGGTATTCTGAACGGAACGACGAACTATATCCTGACCAATATGACCTGCGGCGGCGCGAACTTTGACGACGTATTGAAGGATGCTCAGGAGAAGGGCTATGCGGAGCGTAATCCCGAGGCCGATGTCGAAGGCTATGATGCCTGCCGAAAGATCGCGATCCTGACCTCCCTGATCAGCGGAGAAAAGGTAGACTTCGAGGACATCTATACCGAGGGCATTACGAAGATTACCACCGAGGATATCCTCTATGCAAAGAAGCTGGGCCGCGTCATCAAGCTCCTGGCCAGAAGCAAGAAGGCAGCCGACGGTAAATATTATGCGATGGTGGCGCCCTTCCTTTTGGATGCAGAGCATCCTCTCTACAGCGTAAACGGCGTCTTCAATGCCATTTTCGTCGTCGGCAATATGCTGGGAGACTCGATGTTCTACGGAAGCGGAGCAGGCAAGCTCCCGACGGCCAGCGCCGTCGTCGGCGATATCGTCGATGCCGCGAAGCATCTGGACGAGAATCAGGGCTTCTACTGGAGTGAGGAGAAACTAACTCTCGGCGATACGAAGGATGACAGAAGACGCTTCCTGGTGCGTGTCAAGGGCGATGCGAAGGCAGATGCAGCAGCGATGGAAGCCCTGTTTGGAACGATCGAAGTCGTAGACGCAGGCCTGGACGGGGAGTTCGGCTTTGTGACCGGAAGCTTAAGCGAGGCCGAGTATGCGGAGCGTGCCGCGAAGACAGATGCAGTCCTGAACCGCATTCGTGTGGAGGGCTAGAGAACGATGAAGTATGTAATCGTACTGGGCGACGGAATGGCAGACGAGCCCATCGAGACCCTGGGGGGCAAGACGCCTCTGGAATATGCGAAAACGCCGACGATGGATCTGCTGGCGGAAAAGTCCGAGATCGGCCTGGCTCATACGATCCCCGAGGGTATGAAGCCCGGCAGCGATACCGCGAACCTCTCGGTTCTGGGTTATGACCCGAAGCGCTACTATACCGGACGCTCACCCTTAGAGGCCTTGAGCATCGGTGTCGATATGAAGACAGACGACATCGCCCTTCGGACGAATCTTGTGACCCTCTCGGAGGAGGACGTCCCCTATGCGGAGCGGACGATCCTCGATCACAGCTCCGGGGAAATCAGCACTGAGGATGCGGCGATTCTTCTGGATGCCGTGCGGGCAGAGCTGGAAAAAGACGGCTATCACTTCTATGTCGGTACCAGCTACCGCCATCTTCTGATCTGGGAGAAGGGAAGCGTCGCAGAGCTGACACCGCCCCATGACGTCCTGGGACAACAGATCGCTCCCTACCTGCCTTCCGAACCGATTTTACGGGAAATGCAGGAAAAAAGCTATGAGATCCTCTCGAAGCATCCCCTGAATCTGGAGCGAAAAAAACAGGGTCTGAATCCGGCCAATTCCTGCTGGTTCTGGGGCGCCGGGACGAGACCGATTCTCACCTCCTTCGAGGAGAAGAACCATAAAAAGGGAGCGATGATTTCTGCCGTGGATCTCCTGAAGGGCATCGCGGTGGGTGCCGGTATGAAGAATATCGAGGTCGAGGGCGCGAACGGTCAGCTTCATACAAATTACGAGGGCAAGGCAGCCGCAGCTGCTGAGGTGCTTTTAAAGGACGGCTATGATTTCGTCTATGTCCATGTAGAGGCTCCCGATGAGATGGGCCACCAGGGCAGCGTCGAGCGAAAGGTTCAGGCCATCGAATTCCTGGATCAGAGACTGATTGCCCATTTAAAGGAGGCTCTGGACGCCTCCGGGGAGGACTACCGGATGCTGATCCTGCCGGATCATCCGACGCCGATCTGCGTGCGGACCCATACCAGCGACCCGATTCCCTATCTGCTCTATGACAGCCGGAAGGCTTTCAAGGGCGGTACAGGTATCTATAACGAAAAGGCAGCGCGTGAGGGCGGCATCGATGTGGCCCACGGCTACGAGCTGATCGACAAATTGTTTTCCGCGTAGATGGGAGACCATATTTACGTAGAGATAGAGGAAATGAGGAGAAAAAACAATGCTGATAGTGAAGAAATTTGGCGGAACCTCTGTAGGAGATAAGGACCGCATCCTGAATGTGGCGAGAAGATGTGCAGAGGATTACAGGAAGGGAAACGATATCGTCCTGGTCCTTTCCGCGATGGGCAAGACTACGGATGAGCTGATTGCCAAGGCAAAGGAAATCAACCCGGATCCGCCCAAGAGAGAACTGGATATGCTCCTGACGACCGGAGAGCAGACTTCGGTAGCCCTGATGGCCATGGCCTTTGATACCATGGATATCCCGGCGGTATCCCTGAATGCCTTCCAGGTAGCGATGCATACGACGAGAGTCCATGGCAATGCTCGCCTGAAGCGCATCGACAGCGACCGCATCATGCATGAGCTGGAGCATCGCCGCATCGTCATCGTCACCGGCTTCCAGGGTGTCAATAAATATGACAACTATACGACCCTCGGCCGCGGCGGCTCCGATACGACAGCAGTAGCCCTGGCGGCAGCCCTGCATGCGGATGCCTGCGAGATCTATACGGACGTCGACGGTGTCTATACCGCAGACCCGCGGATCGTACCGAAGGCAAGAAAGCTCGACGAGATCACCTACGACGAGATGCTCGACCTGGCGACCCTAGGCGCCGGCGTCCTGCACAACCGCTCGGTCGAGATGGCAAAGAAATACGGAGTACAGCTGGTGGTACGCTCCAGCTTAAATGATCACGAAGGAACGATCGTAAAGGAGGAAACAAGCGTGGAAAGAATGTTGATCAGCGGCGTAGCCCTGGATAAGAATACAGCAAGAATCTCAGTCATCGGTCTGAAGGATGAGCCGGGTATGGCCTTCCGCCTCTTCAATATGCTGGCGAAGGAGGGCATCAATGTCGACGTCATCCTGCAGTCCATCGGCCGGGAGAACAGCAAGGATATCTCCTTTACTGTAGCCCGGGACGAGGCTGACGAGGCAGTCCGCATCATCGAGGAGAATATGACTCGTATCGGCGGCAAGAGTATCTCCTGCACGAAGGAGGTAGTGAAGGTCTCCATCGTCGGCGCCGGCATGATGTCCAATCCGGGTGTCGCAGCGAAGATGTTCGAGGCTCTCTACAATGAGAATATCAATATCAATATGATCTCCACTTCGGAGATCCGCATCACAGTGCTGATCAATGAGAAGGACGCAGAGCGCGCGGTCAATGCGGTACATGATGCATTCGGGCTGGAGGAGTAAGCACTCAAACTTCGCGCTTGTGAACGTCTGAGAGTGAAGCAGGCGGGCAGGGTTACCACAGCTGCATGCCGCGGATATTCACTGAAATTGCGTAAATTTGTTAGGTGCCGCTTCCGGCCTTCAAGCTTGTGTACATTCGCCAGATGCACACTTTCGCCCATAGGTTCGATGGTGGCGCACACTCTAGGACTCCTTAGCCTAGTGGGAGTAAATGCCGGTTTCAGCTAAGTTTATTATGCCCGGTGCTCCAAAACGCGCTATTTACTTTCAACTAAGGTGTAAGTCTACAGGCTTGGACGGTTTCCACACCGGGCAATCTATAGCTTCCACCGGCATGTAACTCCCACACGGCACGTCATGATCGAGTGTGCGTACACCAGCGAACCGTCGGGTGGAAGCGTACAGCTGTCGAATGAACACAGGCTGTCATTGGAGGCCGGAAACGACACCAACAAATTCGCAATGAAAGTGCTGTTCCGCGACATGTCTCTGCGGGAACCTGCCACCGGGTAGATTCTTGTTACGTTCACAAGCGAGAAGTTTGAAGCGTTCCGTTAGAGGCAGGCATAAGCCTGTAATATAAAGGGGAAAAGAAATCATGAAAAGAACGAAAATCATGGCACTGCTGCTGGCCTTCTGCCTGGCAGTGCCCAGTCCCATGGCAACGCTGGCGGCGGATACGTCGACGGCACCGACGACAGAGGGAACGACCGGAAGTACAGGAGATACCGAAAATTTCGAAAACGGGGGGGCATCTCAGAATAAAGAGAACGGTGAGACAAAGGATGCTGACCAGGAAGGAAAACAGGAAGGAAATTCCCAGAATGCGGATGGAAAGTCTACAGAGGGAAATTCTGGAAACGGTAA
>CAVFGF010000030.1:20657-24256 GCA_963621925.1 Alistipes onderdonkii
GTAAATGGGGATTCGCAGAATGATAAGAACGGAAACAGCGATTCTGCAAACAAAGATTCTGAAAATAAGAATTCCGAGAATAATAATTCCGAGAGTGGAAATTCCGGGGTGAATTCGAACTCGCAGACGGGCGAAAATCTGGCGAAAAGCGGGAACAGCGAAGGTAAGCCGGTGCAGATGAATGGTGCAAGATATGATTCCATTCAGGCAGCTATTGAAGCAATCGCAGATGGAGGCAACGGAGCCATTACCGTTATCGGCAGTGCAGAGCTGGCAGAGAATATTACGATTCCCACAGGGAAAAACGTAACCCTGAATGGAGGAAAACTTACTGGGAATAGTTCAGGCGATAATTCTACACCAGTCATTACAAATGAAGGTACACTGACTCTTCAGGGTACACAAGTAGTTGCAACAAATCAGGGAGCCATCTCTAATCAGGGAACCATGACCCTGAACAGCTGTTTTGTAAGTACGAATAGCACGAATTCAAGCTGTATCGAGAGCGGCAATCAGGGAAATACTACCTATCAGCTGAACATCAATGGCGGAAAAATAGACGGTGGCAAATATGTCATTAAAAACAATAGCGGTACAGTGACAATTAATGGCGCAGAAGTAGTCGGAGGACAAAGCAGCAGCTCAGTGATTCACAATTCCGGTGCCTTAATTATCACTTCCGGAACCTTCACGAAGAAGAATACAAGCGGCTCTTTGATTACAAAAGATAATGATACAAAACCAGAGGCAACTTTTGTGATCTCCGGAGGCACTTTCTCATATTCGATTGATGAAGACTGGCTTGCGGAAGGCAAAGGACTGCGGGAGAAAACTACAGGAAGCACAACAGTTTATGAAGTTTACGATCTGCCGGTGGTGGCCTATATCAAAGATAAAAATTATGCAAGCCTGCAGGCTGCAGTAAATGCAGCTAAAGATGGTGACACCATCACGATGAAAGGCGGGATTGCCTCTGTCATCGTCGATCAGATCGTCGAGGTAAAAAATAAAAAGATAACCCTGGATCTGAACGGAGTGACAATTCAAAGTGCAGATGATTTGCACGGTCAGCTTATCGTCGTATATGGAACTGACGGGAAAAACGGTGATTTAACAATTAAAGATTCTACTGCGTCGGGCTCTCCAAAAGTAGAAGATGATGGGACAGTATCCTATTCCGGCGGAAAATTATATAGTAAAAATTCAAGCAAAACAGACAGTAGTATTTATTCTGTAGCAGCCTGCGTTGCTGTGGGCAATGGTGGAGCTTTTACACTAGAGAGCGGTACCTTAGATGGTGAAAGCACATATGGTGTTTATATACCTGAAAATAATGGAGCATTTACTGTCAAAGGAGGATACATTCACGGAAAAGACGGAGCTATTGTAACACTGGGTGAAAATACAGCGATCAATATTAAAGGCGGTGTATTGAAATCTGAGAATGTAGTTGCCGGAATTGAGAGTGGCGCAAATAATTCTAAGATTACCTTGAAAGAAGGAACCTTGATTGCATCCGGAAATGGACAGAGTGCATCCGTTGGTATTTTTCAAAAAGAAAAAGGTACGATCACGGTCGAGGGTGGCAGTATCTACGTACAGAATGGATATGGTATCGGGATGGCAGACGGTGTCTTGCAGATGAAAGGCGGTACCATACGTACATCCGGCACGATTGCAAGCGGTGGAAATAATGACACAGGATGCTATGGCATTTGGTTGATGGATAACGGATATTACAAAGACAGCGATACCGATACTAATTACTTTGGAACCAATGTAGCGGACGACACGGAGAACACTTTTTACGCAGAGATCAGCGGCGGCAAGATCGTCGCACCGGACGGCGTGGATGCGATCAAGACGGCAGTGAAAGATGATAAGAACTGTTCGGAAAAAACAATAGGCGGCATCGTTATAAAGAAGGCTGCTACCGGTTTTTCACCGGCCTTCAGTTCACAGGTGAAATCTGGATATTGTTATAGTGAAGAAAGTTTAGTGGGAGAGGAGACCACGCAGTATTCTCCGACAGACGATCGCTCAAATCAAGATGGTGTTGATTCGGATGCCCCCTATAGCGTAGACGACACAGTGACGCTGAGCTTTTATCCGGAACAAGATTTGATGCGTACAGGCGCAAAAGGCAACAAACTTGATTCTGATTTTATAATCGACGTTAAAAAGCGTATTCCGACGTCCGCAAAGGAAGTGGCAGATGGAAAAGTCAATATCTTTACGGGTTGGTACGAGCGATTATCGAATGACGAAGTAAGCCTTACAAAAGCAAATCTGGACGAGATTCTGACGGTGCTTCCGGCAAAGAATACCACGTATTTACCAGGATTCTGGGAAGTAGACAAAGGCACTGCCACCGGTGAAGCCGAGCTCCAGGGTGATGCTCTTCCAAAGGAAAACAAGGATGCCGGCAAGAAGGCACTGGAAACCATGAGCAACGCAGTCCAGTCCGTCGCTCAGAAGCTGGCTGAGGCCTTGAAAAAAGGCGAAAATGTCAAGGAGGCAGACACTGTCCTGGTTTCCATCACCGTCGACGCCAACAAAAAGACACGCGACGAGGTATCCGCTGACGCAGCTAAGATCCAGGAAACCTTAGCCTCCAATGAAACGATTCAGGGCTACTACGATGTCTCCCTGACCCAGACGACATATACGGCCTCCTATACAGACGCCTCCGCTGATGTAACTGTTGTGGCAGAGAATGGGGCGGAAGGAGAATTAAAGCCTACGCAGACTACCGAAAGCGCTTCGCTTCATGAGCTCGATATGAAGATCCCGGTTACCCTGGATATGAATCCGGAGTATCTCCAGAATCGTCAGCTCCGTGTCGTAGAGGTACATGACGGTAAGGTTCTCGATCTGGATTATAGCTTTGATTCGGAGAACAACCTGATGACGGTACAGATGGATAAGTTCTCGACCGTAGCCGTGGTAAGCGCTACCTATACGACTGTCACCTATGATTCCATGGGCGGTTCGGATGTCAGCAAGGAAAACGTATCCTACGGCAACAAGGTGACCAAGCCGGCGGATCCGACCAGAACCGGTTATAAGTTCCTTGGCTGGTATACAGAAAAGACTTACAAGAATGCTTATGGATTCGATGTGAGCGTAACGGATATGAAACCGTTTACCCTGTATGCAAAGTGGGAGGCTGTCAGCACCGACAACCAGGATAAAGATAAGGACAAGAATAACAGCAATAATAACAACAATAGTAACAGCAACAACAAGAGCAACAGCGGAAGCAGCTCCGGCAGCAGCAAGAGCAGCAGTTCTTCGTCCTCGGTATCGGGTGCGAATACCGGCGATCAGGCCGCTCCGGCACTCTGGCTCTTCATCCTTGTACTGGCAGGCGCAGGCGCAGCCGGCACCGGATATTATTTCAGAAAGAAACGCCAGTAAAAAGTGCTTGCAAAACGGTTAAAAGTGTGGTAGATTATTAAGGAAGTGCTGATTTAGTCAGTACTTCCTTATTTCTGAAAGAGAGCAATGTTGTCCCGTGGGGACGCACTCTGACAGTCGATACGGCTCCTTGGTCAAGCGGTTAAGACATCGCCCTTTCACGGCGGTAACACGGGTTC
>CAVFGF010000031.1:0-23832 GCA_963621925.1 Alistipes onderdonkii
GAATTATTACAATCGGACTGAGGAATTTTCTGCTGGACGAAAATAGTCTGAAACTTTGACACTCCATACGGCTAATTCCGTGTGGAGTGTCAACAAGGCATGATTGGGTTTTCGGCCGAAATATCCGGCCGAAAACCTCGTTCTCTTAGATACCCCTTTTCACGTAATGCTTAAGGGAACTTCATTATTTCTGATTTTTCTTTCTTTTTGCGATCGCTGCAATTGCCAGGATAACTGCACTGCCGATAAGCAGGATGAACCATGCTTCCACATTGGTGCTGTCCCCGGTATTCGCTGCTGGTACGCTGCTTGCGTTGCTTTCGCTGCTGTGATGCTCATCCGTGGTCTTATTCTCTTTCGGAACTTTGTTTGGCTGGTCGGTAATGGTAAATTCTACCTTTACCACTTCCTTGTCATCGCCTGCATATGAGAAGTCAAAGCTCTGAGGCTCTGTATTCAGGGCATAACCCTTCGGTGCCTCGCTCTCCTTTACGTAGTAGCTGCCAAGGGGCAGGTCGGATGCAAAGGTCAGCTTTCCGTCTGCATCGGTTTCGGCAGATTCAAGAAGCGTGTCAGCAGGCACAATCACTGCACCGCTGTAGTTCTTGATATCTGTCGCTGCATAGAGGCCGATGACGGCTCCTTTCAGCTTCTCTCCCGTTTCTGCGTCTGTCTTCCAAACTGTGATTTCAGCCTTCTCGCGCGGGTTGGTGATAGAGATATCTCCATCCACTGCGGATACCGGTGAGGTAGAGCCGTCCACATACGCGAGAGTAAAGGCAGTCGGCTCGGTGTCGCGCACATAGCCTTCAGCCGTCTTTGTTTCATAGATTTCATAGGCGCCCAGATACATGTTTTCAAATCTTACAGTACCTGTTTTGTCAGTAGTGCCGATGGCACTCTTTTGGACGCTTCGTACATCGGTTGCTACCAGGTCTCCCTTATGGTACAGGATGCCTGTAATGCCGTCCGGATGCGCGATATCTTCTGCCGCACGTACCTCAAAGGTAACGCCTTCAAGGGCTTCTTTGCTGTATCCGAAAAGGGATTTCACAAATGCTCCTACTCTGTCAAGAAGCGTCCAGCTCTCCAGCATTTCGCCGTCTTTATTGATGCGGACATTTCCGATGACATAGGCATTCTTTACTTCAATTCTTGTGGTGTCCGGAATCGAGGTCTTATTCGTGATGCCGTTCCAGTAAGTGTCGGTCGGCACATCCTGGATTTTGAAGCCTACGCTTGCACCGCCGGCACTAATGTTTCCAAGCGCTGCATTCTCGGAGCTTATCACTGCATCCGTGAACTTTGTCAGATATCCGTCTCTCGGCACAGTTTCGGTGATGAAGTAGTCGGTATCGACATCCAGACCCTTGATGGTATAACCGTCCTCGGTCTTGGTAATCCATGCATCTACCAGATTGCCGGACCAGTCCTTGACATTTAAGGATGCACCCGAAAGCTCATTTCCGGTCAAGTCATCCGTCAGCTTGATATTTACCACGGTGATGGCATTTTCGACATAATCCCACTTATGCAGGTACTCGGTTCCGTCATTGTACTGCTCATCCGTTAAATCAAAGGTGATTTCCTTGGTGCTGCTGTAGTGACCGGACGGTGCCTTTGTTTCCTTTACGACATACTTTCCAATCGGGAAATCGGTCTGGAATCTTGCCACGCCATCCTCTGCAGAAATAGCGGTTTCGATTTCGGTTCCGGCTGCATAAATCACGGTTCCGAGGATATTCGTCACGTCTTCTTTTGCATAGACGGTAAACGCTGCGCCTGCCGTCGGTACACGGCTGCCCTCATCTAAGCTGTACTTTGTCACAGCCATACCGTAGTCCACTTCGGTTTCATTTTGAATAACGATGGTATCGTCATCCTCATCCTTGACTTCGACCCGATCTTCGTCCTCGTCTGTTCCGTCCGGATTCTTTACATAGCCCTCTACGGAAACGGTATTGACTACATTTCCGAGCGCATTCTCCGGTACCTTCCAGGTAAACCGTAAGGTGACCTCTTCTCCCGGTGCCAGTTCGCTGATGCTGACGGTTCCGTCGAGATTTCGCTTTACATTATCATCCGTTGGGATGAAGAAGATACCGTCCAGGTCATCGGTAACGGTGAGTTCCTCTAAGGTCTGGTCGGTCGGATTGACTACGGTAATCGTAAAGACTGCCGTATCCCCTGGCTTGTAGATGCGCTCTCTCGCTTCCTTTAAGATCTGCACCTCGCCGCCTCGTACCAGTACCTTCTCGGTATCGCTGTCCTCCGGCTTCTCATAGGAAGAGGGATCCACCGGAATCTCGCGGCCATACTCATCGGTTCCCGGATCCGGCACTACCGGTGTACCGGTTGTCTTGACCGTATTGGAAAGGCGGCTGCCTGCCTCCGTATCATCAGGAATCTGATACTCATAGGTAAAGCTCTCGCTTGCACCGACGCTTAATGCATCGATGGTCTTAATGACGCCGCCTGCCAGAGAATCCTCTACGGTAACGTCTGTCAGATCTACATCTCCGGTATTGGTTACCACGATATGATAGATCACGGTCTCACCCGGGTCATAGATATCCTTTTCGGCATTCTTCGTAATGAAAATCGCCGGATGATAAATGACGGTGGTCGGTTCCGGAAGCTCTTCTTTCGTCTCCTTCTCCTGCACCTTTTGTCTTGCATTCTCAAAGGCTGCTTCCTTTGTCACATCCTCTTCGGTGCGGCCGCTCTCTTCTGCCTCTACGAGGGATATCTCTCTCGTGCAATCCGTCTGGTCGCGATAGTAACCATTCGGAGCCTTTACCTCGATGACTTCATACTCGCCAAGGGGCAGACCGCTAATCTCTGCCTTACCCTCGTCATTTGTCTTTAATACATAGTGTACGGCTGTGCCGTCCGGCAGACTTCTCTGTACGTCATTCTGGTTCTGGTTGTAGAAGTTCTTCACTTCTTCCCTCGAAGCATCCGAATCAGCTACTTTTCCGATATAGGAAGAAACATCGACAAGTTCTCCCTTGGTAACTTCTACGGAATAGTTTTTGAGGGTGGTCTCCTTCAGGTCCTGATATACATTTAAGACCTCATCCTCTGCCGCAAACAGGGTTCCGGTATATCCATCCGGATAAACGATGTCTTCTTTTGCAAGCAGCGCATACTCGGCCCCCGGAAGTCCTAAAACCTCATAAACCGGTGTCACTGCCTGATAACCGTTTTCAGCTTCCCCTTCTTCGGTTCCGGTCGGCACCTCTCCCGTCTTTTCTACGGTAATGGTTCCGGTAACGGGCTTTAAGAAGATGCTGACTACCTGAAGCTTGTCTTCATCCTCAATGGTAACGGTGATGGAATCGCTCGGCTCGCCGTTCACGTAATCGGTTTCTGCGTCTACGGCATTCTCCTTTGCTGTCTCATAATCATCCTTCAGATACAGGTTGTAGTGATAGCCTGTCGGACTTGTAATTCCCTGAATGGAATAGGTCTTGCCGATTTCCAGGCCGCGGATGATGGTATTGTTCTCATGGACGGAAAGAATCGTCGTAAAGGCATTGCCATCTGCGTCTCGAAGCTCTAAGGTTGCCCCGTCAAGCTCCTCCTCGGTAAAGTAATCCATCAGATTGACCTGGAGAAGAACCGGGTCGTTCTTTACGGTTTCCGAGAAGCTTAATACTTCTCTTTGGTCCTCCTGATAGGTGGCATCGATGGAAATCTCTTCCTTCGTCGTCGTATAACCCATCGGAGCCATCAGCTCTTTTACATAATACTTGCCAAGGGGCAAATCCGGAGTAAAGCTAGCCTTCGCTACGCTTCCATCCTCTCCTACCGTAGTCTCGCCTGTAGCAAGCAGGGTACCGGCTTTTACGATCGTCCGGCCGACTGCATTTACGATATCGTCCTTCGCATAGAGGCCAAAGACCGCACCGGAAAGAGGCACATTTTCCTCGGTATCCAGCTTCTCGACTTCGATTTCTACCTTCTGGCGCGGGTTCTCATAGGAGCTGTCACGGTAGATAACCGGTACCTCCTGGCCTGCGTAGGTAATTTCGATTTCTCTGGGAACTGCGTTTTCCTCGCTTAAGGCAAAGCCTGTGCCTGCCTTTGTCTCGGTAATCGTATACTTGCCAAGGGGAAGTCCCTTTGCAATCTCTGTGCCGTCCCAGTCCTCCTGACCGGTCCAGGCCTGACCATTTTCATCGGTCGTAAGGGTTGCCACCAGGTCGCCCTCCGAGAAAAGCTTCGATGCATTGTCTCCGCCCTCGGGGCTGTAAATATCCTCGGCAGCCCGAATCTCAAAGGTTGCGCCTTCGATGGGACCATTCTCATAGGCAAAGGAATAATCCTTATACTCGCTCAGTTCCTTTTCGGTCAGTCCCTCTTCATCCGGTGTATCGAGACCGATGAGGCCCTTTACATATCCAAAGAAGCTGCTGACTGCATCACCCAGACGGTCAAGAATCGTCACACCGTCCTGACGGGCGGATACCAGCTTTTCGCCTTCTGCATAGACCGAAATCTTGCCGATAGCCGGATCATTCTGCTGGGAAGCAGCAATCACAAAGGCATTCGCATCGGCATCAAAGACGGCCTCCTGGGAGGAAACAACGATATTTACCGTGCTTGTGGTTCCCACATCCCAGGCACCCTCCTCCTCTGTCTCATAGAAGGTATGATTTCCGGTTGTGACAGACGTCTTCTTTGCAATGACGCCTTCCTTGCCCTGCAGGATATAGCCCTCCGGAGCCTGTACCTCTTCTAAGGTATAAGTACCTACCGGCAGAGCCGTCGGAGTATCGACGTAGACGTTGTTCGTGCTCTCAGCGCCTGAAATCTTCTTGGTGGTATAAGGATTCTCCTTCGTACCTACCAGCTCTCCCTGTCCGCTTTGCACCACCAGATCGCCATACTTCTCTTTGTAAGCCTGCTTCTGGGAAGTGGTCATCTCTGCGGTATAGTAGTCAAACCATGCGCCGTCGGCATCGTGAATTACATAGCCTGCGCCTGCCTTTAATACAGTCTTATGGCTGTTCGCATCCAGCTTCTTAATCCGAATCAGGGACGTAATCGGGCGGTCTACCGCAATCACGAGATCCTCTAAGGGTGCTCCCTCTCCGTCTCCCTTTACGGTACCGTCTGTATCATCTCCCGTCACATTGACTACAAAGGGACGGGTGGCAATCTTATTCTCCGGTGTAGTGGTTTCTACAATAAGGTAGCGGCCGTAAGGAAGGGCCGGTGTGGTCACCACGCCGCGGCTGTTGCTCGTGATCTCCGCTACCGAAGAAAGATTCTTCATGGCCTCAAAATCCAGCGTCTCGGAATCCCGATAGGTATCGATGATAGCCTGGGGAAGCTCTGCATCGGAAAGCGCTGCATATCTTCCATCCTCCAGATCCGATACCAGGAAGATCGAGAACTTCGCTCCCTCTACTGCCTCATAGGAGCTTTCCTTGTCACTGCCTGTGACCTTATAAAAGCTTAAGGACTGCTTCTTTACCTGCTCGCCAAGAGTTCCCTCCCCAAGGGTGGTATTCTCAAGGCTTGCCTGATAGATGTCGCCGTCCTTTACCGTCAGCTTGTCCACACTTGCAGACACACTGTAGACGGTCGGATCCTGCAGATATCCTGCCGAAGCAGAAATCTCCTTTACCTGCCACAGGTCTCCTGCCACGTAGGTTCCGTCAAAGGAAAAGCTGCCGTTTGCATCGGTGGTAGCTGTCGCAATGAGCTTGTCTCCGTCATAGAGACCGTAGACAGCTCCTTGGAGAACTGCATCGCCCTGAGAAGCACCTTCGGTCTTTAACTCCTCGTCTACCTTCTTCAGAGAGCCGGAAAATTTCCACTTCTTTAAGGTATTCGCAAAAGTGGCCTGCGTGGTATTTCCCTTATGCTGCGAAGAGTCATAAGTCACTGTCACCGTCTGGCTTGCCGGAATGACGTACTGGGTAAGCTCCTGGGTGGCAGCTGCCTTGCAGGACTCGCTTGCCGGCACTTCACTGGCCTTAATCTCCTGCAGGGTATAGGTTCCTACCGGAAGATTTGAAAAGGTCAGCTTGCCGTTTGCATCGGTGACGCCATACTTGGTAACGTAGAGCCCACTGTCGGATCTGCCATTTAGGCGATAAGCAAAGCCGGCCTTTGAATCATTGTAATGATAAGCCTTCTCTGCCTCTACGTTGTAAGCGTCTAGGGGCGCTGTCTCAATGGTTTTGGTCAGGGTGATGTTTCCCGTCTTGAAGACGTTGTTCACCGCATAATTACTGGTCTGGCCTCCCTCGATATTTACCTTGCCGGAGGCAGGCACGTCCCAGTAGGAGGCACTCCCCTGCTCGCTCACGACGTAGGTTCCCATCGGAATGTTCGAAAAGCTTGCCACACCGTTTGCATTGGTCTGCACTGTCTGATCGATGACATCCCCGTAAGCGGAGGTTCCCTTTAGGTTCATGGAAAAGCCTGCCTTCGACAACGAAATTCCACCGGGAGCCGTGATATTCTTTGTCACCTGAAGGCTGCCGTATTTTCGAAGCAGCTGCCCGTCTACCCCCACGCTGGAGAGCTCGATGGAATAATATTCGCAGCCATGGTAGCTGACATGAAAGGGCGCTGCCGCATCGGAGTGAAAGGCGACCCCTACGCTCATGCTGTAGTCCGTCCGGTCGTCATCTATGGTTCCCGTCACATATTGTCCCTTCCATTTCATCGTCGTATTATCCGACGTATAGTAGCCTCTTGCGCCTGTCTTTCCGCAAATTCCTTCTCCTTTGTCCAGATCATGGGCGAAAAGATAGCCATCCACCGACAGCTCTTCCTCTGTGCCAGCCCGGAAAAAATGATATTCCATCTCTACGGTAAAATCCTGCGGATCATAGCCGCACCAGGCCGGAGAGCCGATGGATACCTGATCCGTTCCAAAACTCATGGCCACAAAGGCATCCCCGGCCGACAGCCAATAGTAGACCAGGACATCTGCCTTCACATGCTCTCCGTTTACATAGCAGCTGCCTGATTCCGGATAGCGAATCCAGACATCGCTGCTTTTGGAATGGTTCGTGGCATAGGTTCCCTTCTTCCAGCCGGATCCGTAGATCGCGGTGCTTTTTCGGCCCTGATAAATGATTCCCGCACCATATTCGGAAGGGATGCTGTAGATATCCCCCGTATTGGAAAGAGCCGTCTGATCGGTAAAGCCTGCAAAAAATTCACCGATGACTTCCAGCTTGCTGATCTCGATCTCCGATTTTTCCTCTTTCTCCAGGCTTTCGTAGAGATCGACCAACTCCATAAACCGCTCATAGACCTCGCCAAGCTCCTCCTGGCTCATCCACCAAAGCTCGGCTTCCTCCGGGAAATCCTGAAGGAGCGTCTGCAGCTTTTCAAGCCGGTCTGTTTCCGGCCCCTGTGTTTCCTGTTTTTCCTGTGTTTCTTCCGATTTTTTTTCTTCCGGCAGTGTCGTTTCTTCAGACTTTTCTTCGAGTTCTGTCACCGTCTGCAGGGCAGACTCCGCTTCCGCTTCCAAGCTTTCTGGCTCACTTACCTCTGCTTCTGTCCCTGCTTCCGCTTCCACGCTCTCCCATGCAACCGGTTCCATCGCATAGGATCGCCCGCCGCTTCCAATATTTTCCAGTAGGATTGCGGCAGTCAGAACGCCAAGCAGGAGCTTTTTCCTGAAACTCAGGCTTCTCCTTCTTTTCAAAAAATAACCTCCCTATTTTGTTTTCCTTATCGTTTTTCTTTTCTTGGGTATTTTTTTGAATCTTTGATGGTAACTGTTCGGTTACCTTTTGTGAATTAGAAAATCAGATCTTTTTCAGAAGGTAAGAAAATCATCTGCAAGCCTTTGGGAAATGCTGATTTGATCAGCATTTCCTTTTTTAAAGTCTGCCGGACGCCTGCTTAATCCTCGTCCTCCCATACATACGGTGTATTCTGGTATACATAGTAGTTGATCCAGTTCGTATACAGGGTATTGGCATGGGCTCTCCAGAGCAATAGCGGCTTCTGTTCGCTGTCGTCCTCCGGAAAATAATTTTTCGGAATCTGGATATCCAGACCCTTATTCTTGTCCCGCAGGTATTCCTTCTCCAGCGTCAGCCGATCATATTCCGGATGGCCGAAAACGAAGATCTTTCGCCCTGCCTCTGCCATGGCGATAAACACGCCTGCCTCCTCGGACTCTGCCAGGATCGTCAGCTCCTTGCAGGAGCGGATATCCTCCGCATCTACAGCCGTATGTCTCGAATGGGGTGCATAGAAGACATCGTCGAAGCCCCGGATCAGGGGTTCTTTTCGATTCTCTACGCTATGTCTGTAGAGGCCGAAGAGCTTCTTGGGCAGCATCCGCTTCTTCAAGCCGTAAAAATGGTACATCGCAGCCTGGGCTCCCCAACAGATAAAGAAGGTTGAGGTAACATGGGCATCGGCCCAGTCCATGATCTCCACCAGCTCTTCCCAGTAGTCCACCTCTTCAAATTCCATCTGTTCTACCGGTGCGCCCGTGATGATCAAACCGTCAAAACGGCGTTTTTTCACCTCACAGAAGGGCTCGTAAAACTTGTTAATATGGCTCTGCGCAGTATTCTTGGACTCATGGCTGCTGACCGTGATAAAGGTGATATCCAGCTGCAGCGGGGTATTGGACAGGGAACGCAGGATCTGAAGCTCCGTGTCCTCCTTCAGGGGCATCAAGTTCAGAATTCCGATCTTCAAAGGACGGATATTCTGATTCATGGCCCTGTTTTCATCCATGACAAATATATTTTCCTGTTCAAGAATTGCCCGAACCGGCAAATCGCTCTGTACTTTAATTGGCATCTTATCTCTCTCCTTCGCCTGCGAGGCTGTATTTTCATCCTATAATAAAACCCGGCAGAATGCAAGCCAAAAGCTTCCTTTCTGCCGGATTTTCTTTCGACATATTTCGACAACAGCGGCCGTCTTCCGGGGAATCAGGCCTCCGTCTTCTCATCCTTTACGATAGCGATATGCACATCCGCAAGCTGCTTCGGATCTACCGTAGCCGGAGCGCCCATCATCACATCCTGGGCGGTCTTATTCATCGGGAACGGAATGATTTCGCGGATGCTTTCCTCGCCTGCCAGCAGCATGACCATACGGTCGACGCCGGGAGCGATGCCTGCATGGGGCGGTGCGCCGTAGCAGAAGGCATTGTACATAGCCGGGAACTTTGCCTTGACGTCATCCTCTCCCAGGCCAACCAGCTCAAAGGCCTTGACCATGATCTCCGGGTCATGATTACGCACGGCACCGGAGGACAGCTCGACACCGTTGCAGACCAGATCATACTGGTATGCGTAGATATCTAAGGGATCCTTCTCCTCCAGATCCTTCATGCCACCCTGGGGCATGGAGAACGGGTTGTGGCAGAATTCCAGCTCACCGGACTCCTCGCCAATCTCGTACATCGGGAAGTCCACGATCCAGCAGAACTCGTAGCATTCCTTCTTCATATGACCCTCTACGGTATTGCCCAGGATCTTCCGAAGCGCTCCCGCTGTCTTCTGCGCTGCCAGCTTCTTGCCTGCTGTCAGACCTACGAAATCGCCGGCCTTCAGACCCAGTGCCTGAATAACCTCATCTTTACGTTCCGCCACAAACTTGGAGATACCGCCTACCAGCTCGCCGTTCTCATCGAGACGGAACCAATAGGCCTTATTGCCTGTCTGTACCTCGGTATCCGCGCAAATCTTGTCGATGACTTTTCGGGTAGCCTTGAAATCAGAAAAGACAACAGCCTTCACGGTCTGACCCTCGAAGGGACCAAAGCCGCAGTCGGCCAGGCATGCGCTTGCGTCCTGTACCTGCAGATCGATGCGCAGATCCGGCTTGTCGGATCCATATTTTTCCATTGCATCATGGTAGGAAATCCGTGTAAAGGGAGCCTTGGATGCCGTATTGTAAGTGCCATACTTTTCAAATACCGGCGGAAGCACATCCTCCAGGATCGCAAAGACATCCTCCTGGCTGGCAAAGGCCATCTCCATATCCAGCTGATAGAACTCTCCCGGGGAACGATCGGCTCTTGCATCCTCATCCCGGAAACAGGGAGCGATCTGGAAATACCGGTCAAAGCCAGAGGTCATCAAAAGCTGCTTAAACTGCTGCGGCGCCTGGGGCAGAGCATAAAACTTGCCCGGATGGTTCCGGGAGGGTACGAGATAATCTCTTGCTCCCTCCGGAGAGGAACAGGTCAGAATCGGCGTCGTGATCTCCAGAAAACCGTGATCCGTCATGCTCTTTCGAAGCTCGGCCACCACATTGCTTCGCAATACGATCCGATCCTTGACCGCAGGATTACGCAGATCGAGATAGCGGTATTTCAGACGGGTATTCTCGTCTGCCTCCTTGGAGCGGTTGATCTCAAAGGGCAATTCATTGTAGCGGCAGCGTCCCAGAATCTGAATGTCCGTGGGAACCACCTCGATTTCACCGGTAGGCAGCGCCGCATTCTTGCTGGATCGCTCTCTTACGACACCCGTGATGGAGAGGGTCGACTCGGTATTGACACCGGAGAGCTTCGCCATCATCTCCTCGGTCTCGATGACTGCCTGCGTCGTACCGTAGAAATCCCGAAGAATCAGAAAGCCTAAATTTTTGCTGACCTTACGCAGGTTCTCATACCAGCCTGCCAGGGTAACCGTCTCGCCGACATTAGCCAGGCGGAGCTCATTGCAGGTATGTGTTCTTGATTGAAACATAGTTATTTTCTCCTTTTAGAATAATCCGGAAAGCTCAGAAAGTGAAACTTCCGTCTGCTCGCCGGTAGCCATATCTTTTACATTGGCTGCGCCCCTTAAAAGCTCATCTGCACCGATGATGACGACCTTCTTCGCGCCGATTTTATTTGCATACTTCATCTGGGCCTTGACACTTCGATCCATATAATCTGTCTCCACGATCAGGCCGTGGCTTCGAATCTCATTGACCAGCTTATAGGCCTTTGCCTTCGCCTCTGTACCGAGAATTCCGATATAAAGATCCGGTGTCTCCATAGCCGGAAGCTCGACGCCTTCCTTTTCCAGGAAATAAAGGATACGCTCGATGCCCATACCGAAGCCCACCGACGGGATATCCTGCTTCTCGTCAATCTCATGAATCAGGCCGTCATAGCGGCCGCCGCCGCAAAGGGTGAAGCCGTCGGAATTGACAAATTCAAATACGGTCTTCGTATAATAATCCAATCCCCGGACAATTCCGGTATCGACCTCATAGGGAATGGAAAGCTCTTCCAGAAGGCTCTTCAGCTCCTCGAAATGCGTCCGGCACTCCTCGTCCAGATAATCGATGGTACGGGGCGCATCCTTTACAATCTCCTTGCACTCCGGAACCTTGCAATCGATGACACGCATCGGATTCTTCTGCATTCGCTCCCGGCAGGTCGGACACAGGGCAGACTCATGCTTTCGAAGATAGGAAAGCAGGGCATCGTTGTAGGTCTTCTTGCAATTCGGGCAGCCGATGCTGTTGATATGAAGCTTTACGTCCCGAAGACCCAGCTTTTTGATCAGGGTCGCTGCCAGGGAAATCACTTCTACCTCGGCCAGAGGACTCTTCGAACCGACGAACTCGACACCGAATTGATGATGCTGACGAAGCCGTCCGCTCTGAGGCTTCTCATAGCGAAAGGCCTGCGTGACATAATAAAGCTTCGTGGGCGCCGGATTGGCATACATATTGCGCTCCAGGTAAGCACGCATCGCGCCTGCCGTTCCCTCCGGCTTCAGCGTAATGCTTCTTCCGCCTTTATCCTCGAAGGTATACATCTCCTTTTGTACGACATCGGTCGTCTCGCCGACACCGCGCTGGAAGAGCACCGTATGTTCAAAAATCGGTGTGATGATCTCGGACATATGGTAGGTGCGGGCAAGCTCTCTGGCCTGCTTTTCCACCCAGGCGCGCTTATGCATTCGCTCGCCGTACCAGTCTTCTACTCCTCTTGGTGCCTGTGTTATCATATGGTCTCCTCCTTGGCAATCCTATAATCCATGTATTTCCATAAAGCTTCTCTTGCGCTCGATCATCTCGTCGATGCGCTCGATATATTGTTTCACATCCTTGACATTCTCCACCCGCTCGATGTGATCGGCGGAGAAGACGAATTTCGTCGAAGCACCTGCTCCGCAGGCCAGGATGGTCTGTTTTTCTTCCATAATCAGTATATTGTAAATTCCGGCTTTGTCAACCTTCGCATATCCCACATTCTCGAAATTTCCCGCCATATTCTTCTGGCGATAGAGATAATAGGGATAGATCCCCTGTTCCACACAATACCGATAGGTTAAGTCCATAATCTCCCGGCTGTTGCGAAGACCCATCTCCTCATAGGTATCCCGGAAAAGCTTCAGACGCGCAGCCCGCTTGACCGCCAGGGAATGGACGGTAATGCTGTCCGGATCAAGTTTCCGAAGCTCCTCCATCGTATGGCGTACCTCTTCTAGATTCTCTCCCGGAAGGCCGACGATCAGATCCATATTGATATTGTCATGGCCTGCCTCTCTCGCCTGATAAAAGGCCTGCTTCGTTTCCTCTACCGTATGCTTTCGCCCGATGAGATCGAGAGTCTTCTGATTCATCGTCTGGGGATTTACCGAAATCCGGGTGACCTTGTGATCCTTCAGCACCCGAAGCTTCTCGGGTGTCACACTGTCCGGGCGTCCGGCCTCCACCGTCAGCTCCTGCAAATGCGAAAAGTCAAAGTTCTTTTCGATACAAGTCATCAGCCGATCCAACTGTTCCGCCGTCAGGGTCGTCGGTGTCCCGCCGCCGACATAGACCGTATTCAGCTTTCTCCCTGCATAAGCCTTTCCAAGGAATGCCAGCTCCTTAAATAAAGCTGCCAGATAATCCTCTACTCTTTTCTCCCAGACCTTGATCGGCGAAGAAGAAAAGGAGCAATACAGGCAGATGCTCGGGCAGAAGGGAATCCCCACATAGAGACTGTAGCCCTGCTCATAATCCAGATTTTTTAAAATTTCCTTTTCCCGGTTCGCAATGGAGATCGCCAGGGCTGCCTTTTCCTTGCTGCAGTCATAGGTCTCCCACATATACCGTGCGATTTCCAGATTGGTCTTTCCCTCCTCCAGCATCGCCATCGGAATCTTCGTCGGCCGGATGCCCGTCAGGGTGCCCCAGGGCAAAGTCTCCCCTGTAAAGACGCAAAGCTTGTCATACATCAGCTTTTTTAGGCAATTCTTGACCGCCTTTCGATCCAAAGTATCCGGCGTAGCCTGCCCCTGTTCCCGCAGCTCGCCGTTTTCCAGGATGGAAAACCGGATATCGGAAGCCGTAATCTGTACGTCCATCTGTATTGAAGCTTCCTCTGTGAAGGCGTCCTTTACCCGAACCTGAACCTCCTGCCCGCCAAAGAACGCCTGAATCAGCGAATGAATGTCGTAGGAAAAGCTTTCGTCATTGATTTTTACTTCTATCATCACTCTTATCTCGTTTCCTATTCTCCCAGATAAGGATTGTACCGGCGTTCCGCTCCGATGGTACTCTCTTCCATATGACCCGGACAGACTCTGGTCTCATCCGGCAAAGGCACCAGCTTTTCCTGAATGCCCCGCACCAGCTCACTCATGCTGCCGCCCGGGAAATCCGTCCGTCCCACGGAACCGGCAAACAGGGTATCTCCGGAAAACAGAATTCCAGCCTCCTCGCTATAATAGCAGCAGCCCCCGGGCGTATGTCCGGGTGTCGCAAAAATTCGGAATTTCATGCCGGCTACAGAGATTTCCTCTCCGTCCCGCAGCCAGATATCCGCACAAAGGGATACCGGCTTTCCAAAGAGAGCTCTTGAAAGATTTTGTTCCGGATCCGCCAGCAGCTCTTTTTCTGCCTCACAGGCATAGATGGGCAAATCAAACATTTCCTTCAGCCCGGCTGCGCCCATCAAATGATCCGCATGCCCATGGGTCAAAAAGATTGCCTTCGGCTTCCAGCCCTCTTTTTGGGACTTTTCCCGGATTCGTTCGGGATGATCCGCCGGATCGATGACGACGGCCTCCTTCGTCTCCTCCTGAATGGCAATATAGCAATTGGTTCCAATTTTTCCCAGTACCATGCGTTCTACTTTCATCTAGGCCTCCTGTGTCCTCAGCCGGTGGCGCGCTCTACATCCAGGACGCTCTCCACCTGATAGAGCTTCTCCGCTATCTTCTGTAATTCTTCCTTGCCGCCGATCTCGAAGGTAATCGAGATGGTGGCCGTTCCCTGCTTGCTGGTCCGTACATTCATCTGGGTCATGTCGATATTCCGTTCGGTAAAGATCCGGGAAATATCCACCAGAAGACCGGTCCTGTTGTTCGCATAGATCTTGATCTCCGTCGCATATTTCTCGCCGGAGGAGGCATTTCCCACATCCTGCCACTCGGCGTCGATGAGGCGGGCCCGCTCGGATTCCTGCAAACTCATGATATTGATGCAGTCGGTCCGGTGAATCGATACCCCGCGGCCTCTCGTCACATAGCCGACGATCTCATCTCCCGGCACCGGGCTGCAGCATTTCGAAAAGCGAACCGATACATCCGTCAGTCCCTTGACGATGATGCCGCTTTTGGATTTGGCCAGCTTCAGCTTCTTGTCACTGTTCTCCGTGACTGCCTCCATGACCTTCTCATCGGTGATCTCCTTCTTGTGGACCTTCTCGTACTCCTCCACCATCTTGTTGACCACCTGGCCCTCCTTCAGACCGCCGTGGCCGATGGCTGCCAGTACCGAATCCCAATCCTTGAAGCCGTATTTGCGCATAACCAGATTCTGGAATTCCGGTTTCAGGATCTCCGGCATATTGATGCCCTTGGTCTTGCAATACTGGGTCAGCATCTCCTTGCCCTTCAGGATGTTATCTTCCTTAAACTGATTTTTAAACCATTGGTTGATCTTATTCTTTGCCTGGGTGCTCTTGACGACGTTCAGCCAATCCCGGCTCGGTCCCCTGGAATTCTGGGAGGTAATGATCTCGATGCGATCGCCGTTCTGGATCTTATAATCGATGGTTACCAATTTACCGTTGACCCGGGCGCCGATCATCTTATTGCCTACGGCGCTGTGAACGCTGTATGCAAAGTCTATGGGTGTCGAGCCGCTGGGCAGGGTTTTGACGTCTCCCGAGGGCGTAAAGCAATAGACACTCTCGGAAAACAGATCGAGATCGCTTTTCAGGAGGTTCATGAATTCCCGGTTGTCAGACATATCCCGCTGCCATTCCAGAATCTGGCGCAGCCAGGTCATCTTCTCGGCCTCCTGCTGGTCTACCGGCTTTTTGCCGTCGCTGCTTTCCTTATATTTCCAGTGGGCAGCGATACCGTACTCGGCTGTCTTATGCATCTCGTAGGTCCGAATCTGGATCTCGAAGGGCTGTCCGTTCGGGCCGATCAGGGTCGTATGCAGGGACTGATACATATTCGCCTTCGGCATGGCGATATAGTCCTTGAAGCGGCCCGGAATGGGCTTGTACATCTCGTGAATGATGCCCAGGGCTGCATAGCAGTCCTTGACCGTCTCTACGATGATTCGGACTGCGAATAAATCATAGATCTGATCAAGCGTCTTATGCTGGTTGACCATTTTTTTATAAATACTGAAGAAATGCTTGACACGGCCGTCTACATGGGCTTCGATGCCGGCATTCTCCATATGCTTTTTGACCTCCGCCACGATCCGCTGAACAAAGGCCTCCCGGACGCTGCGCTTCTCGGAGATCTGCTCCTTCAGCTCATAATAAGCCTCCGGCTCCAGATACTTTAAGGACAGATCATCCAGCTCATTCTTTACCTTGGAGATACCGAGACGCTGGGCGATGGGCGCATAGATATCCATCGTCTCCCGAGCCTTTTCCTTTTGCTTCTCCGGCTTCATATACTGGAGCGTGCGCATATTGTGCAGACGATCCGCCAGCTTGATCAGGATAACACGGATATCCTTTGCCATGGCCAGAAACATCTTCCGGAGATTCTCCGCCTGGATCTCGATCTTGTCTGCCGAATAAGACAGCTGTCCCAGCTTCGTGACACCGTCCACCAGAAGCGCTACGTCGTCGCCGAACTCCGCCGCGATCTCCTCGGTAGTCATGACGGTATCCTCCACGGCATCATGGAGAAGTCCGGCGACAATCGTCTCCTTGTCCAGCTCCAGATCCGCCAGAATGATCGCCACGCACAAGGGATGAATGATGTAGGGCTCTCCGGATTTTCGAAGCTGCCCCTGGTGCGCCTCGGATGCGATCCGATAGGCCTTTTCAATCATCGAGATGTCGGTCGAGGGATGATACTTGTGCACACTTGCGATCAGCTCCCGATAGAGCACCTCCGGACTGGTAAAGTCCTGCATCGCCTTTACGTTTTGATCATCGCGATCTACTTCCGAATCCCTGTTCTTTACACCGATTTTCGTCTCTGCCATCCGTCATCACCTGCCTTTTTCCCGTGTTTTTTATCTCAGCTCCGATGTACAATGGGGGCATCTGGTTGCCTGGATATCAATCTCAGACATACAATAAGGACACTTTTTCGTCGTCGGAGCCGGTGCCTTTTCCTCCGGCTTCTTCGTCATCTTATCCTTCGCTGTATTCATGGCCTTGATGATGCAGAAGATCACCAGGGCAATCAGCAGAAAATTGATCACGGCAGAGAGAAAGGAGCCGTAATTCAGCGTCGCTGCATTCTCGCCTACGCCGAAGGATACGGACATTCCTGCGATATCAAAGCCGCCGGTAATCAAGGAAAGCACCGGCATAAAAATATCATTGACCAGAGAATTCACAATCGCCGTGAAGGCGCCGCCGATGATGACACCGACTGCCATATCCATGACATTTCCTCTGGAAATAAACTTTTTAAATTCCTCAAAAAACTGTTTCATCTCACTCTTCCCTCCGCAAGCTTTACTTTCCCTCGTACTGGATTACAGAAGCCACCTCGTAGTCCTTCAAGCGCTCCCGGCCCTTCAGACCCTTAAGCTCCATCAGAAAAATGATCTTTACGACCTCGCCGCCCAGCTCTTCTACCAGCTTTGCGGCCGCTTCGATGGTACCTCCGGTGGCGATCAGGTCATCCACCAGCACGACCTTCTGTCCCGGCTTGATGGAGTCGATATGCATCTCCAGAATCGACTTTCCGTACTCCAGTCCGTATTCTCTCGATACCGTCTTATAAGGAAGCTTTCCCTTTTTTCTGGCCAGAACAAAGGGCTTATGAAGATTATAGGCAATGGTGCTGCCGAAGACGAAGCCTCTGGACTCAGCCCCTACGACCACGTCAAAATCCACATCTTCTACCAATGCCTGCATCGAATCGATGGCCAGCTGCAGACCGTCTGCATCCTGCAGGACGGATGTAATATCACGAAACAAAATTCCCTTTTCCGGGAAATCCGGTATACTTCTCACATACTCTTCAATCTTTTTCATAACTTCCCTCTTCTTTCCTTCTATAATCATACAAAAAACAACCGTCCGGTCCGCACGGTATTTAAACACCCGCCTATTATAGCATGGTTCCTGCTCTTTGACAAGACAGGAGGCCGCTTCGCCGGCTTTCCGCATTCTTCCATATTTTTCCATCTTTTCGTTTTCCGGAAAACATGTTATGATAGGAAGGTCAATGAAACAAAACCAGCCCCTATTCGGGCAAAAGGGAGGAACCGCCGATGCAAGCCTACAACTATTTTGCCGCCCTCATCTATGTAACCGATACCGAACATGAAGCTGTCATGCGCATGTTTGACTGGCAGGAAACTACCCTGCCCGGTGACGGCCAGACCTACTATATCACTGAGATTTCCAGCGAGGGAAAGAAGAGACGGATCGTCGCTGCCAGACAGGACGAAATGGGCATGTGCGCATCGGCCGCCCTGTCGATGAAGCTGATGGAGCAATTTCGGCCCCAGTATCTGATCATGCCCGGCATCGCCGCCGGCACCAGCAGCCTCTCGGATCAGCAGATGTACGGCGATGTCCTGATTTCGGATCTCGTATGGAATTATTCCAACGGCAAGTACGTCGCCCCGCAAAATGCCGATATCATCTTCGGAAATATTGGTTTCATCCCCCGCCCGACCTGGATCCGGACAGATCCGAAGATTTTAAAGGTTCTCGAGTCGGCCATCCGAGATCCGAGAAATGAATGTTACGTCCACATCGGTCCTCTGGCCAGCGGCAGTGCCGTCGTCGCCAACAGTGAACTGGTCGATATGCAGATCCGTTCCCAATTCGACGAAACCATCGGGCTCGAGATGGAGGCCTACGGCGTCGTCTATGCTGCCGCCCATGCCATCGAGCCACGCCCCTATGCCATCATTGCCAAGAGCATCTGTGATTTTGCAGACAGCCGTAAGGATGACAACTATCAAAAATTCGCAGCCTATACCAGCTGCGAATTCGTTAAAAATCTATGCCTCTATTTTCTGCCGGAGGTGGCGGAGCTTTAAGCCCATCCTCTATCTCCAGCTTTCTACCACCGCCTGCACACTTCTTCGTCCCTGAAATTCATTGATTTCCGGATAATAAAGAAGGCAGACGGTTTCTTTGCTTTCCAGGTAGCTTAAATCCCCTTCCACATCCCCGAAGCTGATGCCCTCCAGGCGATTTCCCTTGTCATCCTCCAGCACCGTCTTTAAAATATTGCGGTTTTTGCCGAGGATGCGGGCACTTTTTACGCGGACATTCGCTGCCGCAAAGTGGGGCTTCTCATTTTCCTTTCCGAAGGGCTCTAAAAGCTCCAGCTCCCGGATGATCTGCTCCCCGGCATATTGAATCGGCAAGACCGCATCGTAGGTGAGCCGCGGAATCAAATCGTCCTCGGTCAGACGGCAGTTCTCATTCAGGCGCTTTCGCAAGATATCCACATTTTCCGGCGGGATCGAAAGACCTGCTGCCATGGGATGACCGCCGAATTTCGTAAATAATTCCGCCACCTTCGTCATTTCCTCAAACATATGGTAGCCGGGAATGGAGCGACCCGACCCCTTCACGCCCTCCTCGCCGTCTGTCAGGACGAAGCAGGGGCGAAAATACCGCTCCCGGATACGACCCGCGATGATGCCGGCCAGACTTTCGTGACACCCAGGCAGATAGATGACCAGTACCTTATCCTGGCCGAGGCTTGTCTCCTCGACAAGACGGATGGCCTCTGCCGTACCCTTGGCCGTCAGATCCTTTCGGCTGTCATTTAAGGCCTTCAGATCGCCCGCCAGCTTTTCTGCCTCGGCCTGACTTTCCGCTCCCAAAAGCTCCAGCGCCCGCTTGGCTGTATCCAGGCGTCCGCTGGCATTGATGCAGGGGCCGATGACAAAGCCGATATGGTAGGCGGTAAGCTTCTTTCCCTCCAGACCGTTGACTGCCAGGAGCGCCCGATAGCCCGGATTGTTTGTCCTCTCTAACTGTTTCAGGCCGTACCGTACCAGGATCCGGTTCTCACCGGTCAAATCCATGATGTCGCCAACGGTGGCCACCGCCGCAAATTGCGCCAAATCCAAGAATTCTTCCCTCGGCACCCCTGCCTCAAGGTAGAGCACCTCGACGAGTCTCCAAGCCACCGCTGCGCCGCAAAGCTTCTTATAGGGATAAGGGCAGTCCGCCTGCTTCGGATTCACGATCACGTCTGCCGGCGGCAGGATCGTCCGGCGACTTCCGTCCGCCTCCTCCCGATAGGGGATCTCATGATGATCCGTGACGATAACGGTCATGCCAAGCGCTTTCGCATAGGCAATCTCTTTTTCTGCCGCAATGCCGTTGTCGCAGGTGACGATGGTATCGATATCGGCCTCCTTCGCCCGCTCGATCAGGTGCTCATTGATCCCGTAGCCGTCCTTCAGGCGATCCGGAATTACCGTATCGACATGGGCTCCTACGCGTCGAAGTCCCGTTACCAGAATATGGGTCGCATTGACCCCGTCGATATCATAATCTCCGATGATGCGGATTTGCCTTCCCTCCTCGATCTTTCTTCGAAGCAGGCTAACAGCCTCCGTCATCCCCTTCATCAGGCGGGCATCCGCCAGATCTCCAAGGTTTCCCTTAAGATAAGAGCGAACCTCGGCTTCGCTCTCCCCGGCCCGGCTCCTGATCAACCGCATCGCCATTGGGCTTACCTGAAACTTTTCTGCCAGCTCCTGATTGCCCTCGATGCGCGGAGCTTCTATCCACTGTTCCTTCATCTATTTTAACTCTCCTATATATCTGTATTCATCGCGAAACTATCTTAACATAAAAAGGCAGATGATGCACGCATCATCTGCCTTTTCTATTTTAACAATAATTAGTTTTTCTTTCCAAGTTTTGTCTTCATCACATACCACAGGGCGCCCGTAATGCAGACGGAGGAATAAGCACCGCAGACGATGCCTACCATCAGCGGCAGGGCGAATTCCCGAATTGACGCGACACCCAGCACGTAAAGCACGGCCACCGTCAGGAAGGTGGTTACCGAGGTATTGATGCTTCGGGACAGGGTCTGGGTAATACTGCGGTTGACGATCTCCTGCAGATCGCTCTTTCTGCCTGCCGTCGCCAGATTCTCGCGGATACGGTCAAAAATGACGATGGTCGCATTGATGGAATAACCGACAATGGTCAGCATGCAGGCAATGAAGTTGCTGCCGACGGAAAGTCTGGCTACCGCATAGAAGGCCAGAACCACCAGAACGTCATGCAGCAGGGCTGCCACCGCACTGGTCGCAAACCGGATATCCTTGAAGCGGAACCAGATATAAATCAGCATGAAGAAGGCTGCCAGAAGAACGGCTGTCACCGCATCGGTCCGCATCTCGCTGCTGATAGCTGCACTGATGTTCTCCATCGCGATATCATTTTCATCGATGCCGAACTTCTCAGCAAGAGCCTGGCACAGGGCTTCACGGGTCGTCAGGTCAAGGGTCTTGGTCTTCACGATGACATCGCTGCTGCCGTCGACCTTCTGCGCCTGGATCTCATTGCTGCCGATGACCTCGCTGACTACCGGTTTTACGGTTTCATCGATCTCCTGGATCGTCAGCTCCTCTGTCAGCGGAATCGTCGTACTGGTACCGCCCTGGAACTCCAAGCTGTAATTCAGCGCACCGCTGCCCTGTGCTCCCCGGATGCCCATCACGGCAAAGCCGCCCAGGATCAGAACGGCGGAAATCACGAAGCAAAGATTCTTCTTTCCCAGGAAGTTGATGGTCTTTCTCTCCTTCTGGATGCCGTAGAGCTTCTCACTTTGCAATCCCAGCGCATAAAAGGCATTCAGAACGATTCTTGTCACCACCAGGGCCGTAAACATCGAAACGACGATGCTAAGAGCCAGGGTATGGGCGAAGCCCTTGACGGTTCCGGAGCCCTTCAGGCTCAGGATCACCGCTGCGATCAGGGTCGTGATATTGCCGTCCAGGATAGCGGAAAGGGCTTTCTGGAAGCCAATCTTAATCGAACCCTTTACAGACTTTCCGGCTCCGATTTCCTCGCGGATACGGGCAAAGATAATGACATTCGCATCCACCGCCATACCGATACCAAGGATGATACCCGCGATACCCGGCAGCGTCAGGGTAATCTCAAAGGCATTCAAAAGGCCTAAGGTCAGACCCACATAGGTCGCCAGAGCCACGCCCGAAGCGACGCCCGGCAGGCGATACATGAGGATCATATAAATCACGACCAGCACAAAGCCGATGATACCGGCCAGAAGGCTGGTGCGGATCGCATTCGTTCCCAGCTGAGCACCTACTACCTTCGACTGGATCTCCTCCAGCTCCACCTTCAGGGAACCGATGCGGATCGTCGAAGCCAGCTGCTCGGCAGCCTCATAGGACTCCATATTGGTAATGGCGGCATTGCCGTTCGTAATCGCACTCTGGACCGTCGGAGCGCTGATGGTCTCGCCGTCATAGACGATGGCAATCCGGGAGCCGATATTGGCCTCGGTCGCCTCCGCAAATTTCTCGGTGCCCTCCTCGGTCAGGGTCAGGGCTACCTCGTAATCCGTATTGTTCAGATTATCCTTGTAGGCCTTTGCCTCTGCGGTCTTGATATCCGTTCCGGACAAAAGCTCGTTGCCGGAGGTATCCTGGAAAGAAAGGGAACCAGGTTTTCCAAGTTCCTCCAGAATCTCGTTGGCATCGGTGACGCCCGGGATCTCGATATTGATCCGGTCGTCTCCTTGCTGGTAGACCTGCGCCTCCGTGCTGTAGCCCTCGACACGCTTCTGGAGCTTGTAGACGGTATCGTTCATCTCCTCGGCGCTGGGCGTATCGCCCTTGGCCTGGTAGGTGATGCTCACGCCGCCTGCCAGATCGAGACCCAGCGGGATATTCTTCGCGGCTCCTGTCTGTTTGTCACCGATTCCTACAGCTGCCAGAACCAGAAGTCCTGCGGAAATCGCTACTGTCAGAATCAGATTGATGATTCCTGTACTCTTTTTCATGACTCTTCTTCTCCTTGTTTTGCCGTCGCTGCCTTGATCATAATCGCGCACTCGACACGCTTTCTCTGCAGCTCACAGCCGATGTCATAGGCATCATTGATATTGCCGTGGAAATTGTAGGAGTTCGCTGCGCAGCCGCCGCTGCAATAAAATCGCGCAAAGCATTTCTGACATTTTTCCTTCGCATAGACGTTGCAGCACTTGAACTCATCGCGAATCTCCTCTTCCTTGACGCCGTCCCAGACATTGCCCATCAAAAACTTCTCATTTCCGACGAACTGGTGGCAGGGATAGAGGTCTCCCCAGGGGGTTACCGCCAGATATTCCGTTCCCGAGCCGCAGCCGGAAAGGCGCTTGTATACACAGGGGCCTCCGGTCAGATCGATCATGAAATGGAAGAAATTGAAGTCGTTTTCCTTTCCGTGGCGCTCCACCATCTCCCGAGCCAGCTTATCGTACTGCTCGCAGATATAGGGAATGTCCTCCTCCCGGATCGCATAGGGCTCCTCCGGTGCTGCCACCACGGGCTCTACCGAGATCTGCTTAAAGCCGAGATCGGCCATATGCAGGACGTCCTCACAGAAGTCCAGGTTGTTCCGGGTAAAGGTGCCGCGCACATAATAATTGGTCTGGTGGCGGCTCTCGGCCAGCTTCTGAAACTTCGGAACAATGAGATCGTAGCTGCCGTGACCGTTCCGGAAGGGACGCATCTTGTCGTTGACCTCTTTTCGGCCGTCGATGCTTAAGACCACGTTGCTCATCTCTTTATTGACAAACTCCTGTACCTCATCGTTCAGAAGGATGCCGTTGGTCGTCAGGGTAAAGCGGAATTTCTTATCATGCAGCTTTTCCTGCTCCCGGCCGTAGGCCACGAGGTCCTTGACCACCTGCCAGTTCATCAGAGGCTCGCCTCCGAAGAAGTCTACCTCCAGATTTCTGCGGCTGCCGGAATTCGCAATCAAAAAATCCAGGGCCTGCTTTCCTACCTCATAGCTCATCAGCGCCCGGCGGCCGTGATACTCGCCCTCCTCTGCAAAGCAATAGCGGCAGGCCAGGTTGCAGTCATGGGCGATATGAAGGCAGAGTGCCTTCACCACGGTAGAGCGCTTCTTGAAGTCGATGATCTTGTCCTTATAGGTATCTTCGGTAAAGAGGACTCCCTGGCGGGTCAGCTCCTCTGCATCCTCGATGACCTCCAGAATATCTCCCTTGCTCCAACGGTCCGCAAGCTTCTCGACAATGGCCTCCTTCGAACAGGCTTCGTCCAGCAGGCCGATGACCTCATAAGCCAGCTCATCCACGACATGAACGGCACCGCTGTTCACATCCAGGACGATATAGTATCCATTATTATAGTAACGATGTATCATAATATCTCCTCAAATCTAATACTTATATCTAAGGAAATGCTGATTAAATCAGCATTTCC
>CAVFGF010000032.1:0-22896 GCA_963621925.1 Alistipes onderdonkii
GTGGGAGAGGATGGAGAGAGTGAGGAGGAGAATGCCTTCGGCAGCAAGTCTGTCTGGACACGGATTTCTGTCGTGGCAGCAGGACCGATTTTTAATTTTATCCTGGCCTTTTTCCTTTCACTCTTTATCGTCGGCAGCATCGGTTATGACGCACCGGACGTGGCCGTCGTCGTGGATGGCTATCCGGCAGCGGAGGCCGGTATGCAGGCCGGAGATAGGATTATCTCGATGAATCAGAAGAAAATCCATATCTACCGGGAGGTCAGCTTCTATGTGCAGACCCACCAGGGTGAGACTGTGACCGTCACCTACGAGCGGGATGGAGAGCGCCATACCGTGACCCTGGAGCCGAAGCAGAGCGAGAGCGGCACCTATCTTCTGGGCTTTCGAGGCTCCGGTGTTCGCACAAAGGGGAATGCCTTTCAAACCATAGCCTACAGCGCCTACGAGGTGAAATATTGGATCTCCACGACGCTGAAGAGTCTGCAGATGATGTTTGCAGGGCGGGTCAGTGCGGATGATATCTCCGGACCTGTCGGCATCATCGATACCATTGGAAATACCTACGAGGCCAGCAAGGGAGACGGGAGCTTCTATGTCTGGCTGAACATGCTGAATATCTCGATTCTTTTGTCAGCGAACGTCGGCGTGATGAATCTTCTGCCGATTCCGGCATTGGACGGAGGCCGTCTGGTCTTTCTGTTTTTGGAGGTTCTAAGACGGGGCAAGCGCATCGATCCGGAGAAGGAAGGCATGGTTCACTTTGTGGGGCTGGTGCTTTTGATGGCCCTGATGCTGGTGGTGATGTTCAATGATTTCAAAAATATTCTGTAGAAATCTGGGGAGAGATTTTTTTACAAGGGGAGATGGCGAGAGGATGAACAGTATCAGAATTCAGACCGTAAGCAGATGGAGCATCGTCCTGACTTTTGTACTGACGGTTTTGCTTGGGGGACTGGGCATTGCCAGCATGCGGGAATTTCAGGAGCTGCAAAGCCTGACAGAGGAATATATCACCTGCGAGGATGCAACGGGAGAGCTGGAGGCCGGATCGAGCTATCTGACGGAGCAGGTGCGGCTCTTCGTGCTGACCGGCGAGCGGGAATATATGGAAAAATATGTAAACGAGGCCGAATATACGAAGCGAAGAGAGAAGGCACTGGAGAAGCTTCAAACCTATTTTGAGGGAAGCGAGGCCTATGCTTCCCTGGAAGAGGCTCTGGCGGAATCCAATGCGCTGATGGAGACCGAGCTTTATGCGATCCGGCTGGAAGCGGAGGCGACGGGAGTCAATATGTCGACCTGCCCGGATTCAGTCAGAGAGGTGGAGCTGTCGGAGGCGGATCTTTACGCCAATGAGGAAGCGAAGCGGGAAAAAGCAGAGAAGCTGGTCAGCGGGATCGCCTACCAGCGACATAGAAGCAGCATTAGCGAAAAGATAAAGATAGGAAGCGGGGCGATTCAAAGCCAGACCAGAGAAGCCCAGAGGCAGGCGGAGAAAAAGACGGTGGAGCTCTACGGTAAGCTGGCGCTCGGTGTAGTCGGTTTGCTGCTTTTAATGATCGAAATGTGTCTGATGGTGCGGAAATTGATTGTAAAGCCTCTGGTAAGCTACAATACCTGTATCCGGGATGGTGTAATCTTCCCGGTCGAGGGGGCAGCGGAGCTTCAGAATCTGGCCCTTACCTATAATAAGGTCTATGAGGAAAATATGGAGGCTCAGCGCCTGATTCGCCATGAGGCGGAATACGACGCCCTGACGGATTTGATGAATCGCGGTTCCTTTGATCGGGTATTGGAGATCTACCAGAACGGAGAAAGCCATTATGCCCTGCTTCTGATCGATGTCGATATCTTCAAATCGGTCAACGATACCTACGGCCATGCCTGCGGAGATAGGATTCTTCAGAAGGTGGCAGGCCTCTTAAAGAAGATGTTCCGAAGCATTGATTTTGTCTGCCGTATCGGCGGCGATGAGTTTGCGGTCGTGATGGTGGAGATGACCTCGGATCTGGGTTATACCATCGAGGAAAAGATCGAGACGATCAATCAGGAGCTTTCGAATACAGAGGATGGACTGCCGAAGGTATCCGTCAGTGTCGGTGTGGCCTTCTCGGATCGGCAGAATCCGGGCGAGAGCATCTTCAAGGATGCGGACAAGGCTCTCTATCGGACGAAGGAGAACGGAAAGTGCGGGTGCACGATCTACTAGGGAATGCTCTAATCAGCGTTTCCCTAATCAGTGTTTCCATAATATAGAACCCCCGGAGCGATAAAAACGCTTCGGGGGTTTTGTGATCTGCGCTATTTTATTTACAGCAGCACCATCGAGATGATGACGGTCAGAATGCCGCAGACACCGATGGCAAGGCCGCTCATAGCGCCTTCGGTTTCGCCCAGCTCGATGGCCTTTGAGGTACCGACCGCATGGCTGCAGGCTCCGATGGAGAGCCCGGCCGTAATCGGGTTCTTTACCCGGAAGATCCGGATAAGATAGGGTGCCAGGATACTGCCGAGGATGCCGGTAAAGATGACCGCAATGACCGTGACAGGTACGATGCCGCCATGGGTCTGGCAGACCTCCACCGCGATAGGAGTCGTGATGGATTTGGGCAGCAGAGAAGCCGTCATCGACGCATCCAGACCGAAGAGACGGCAAAGTAGGTAGACGCTGCCCATGGAGGTCAGGGAACCTACCGTGCAGCCGACCAGAATCGGAATGGCATTTTCCTTCAGAAGTTGCAGCTTTGTATAGATCGAGACAGCAAGGCAGGCCGTGGCCGGAGCCAGGAACATATTGATAATGGCGCCGCCGTTGTTGTAGCTGTCATAGGGAATATCAAAGAGCAGCAGGATCAGGACGATGGCGAGAATCGCAAAGAGCAGCGGATTGCATAAGGGAGACTTCAGCTTCTTTTGAAGCTTTTCGCCGGCCCAGAAGGCCAGAATGCTCAGGGCGATTCCAAAATAGGTCGAGGACCATAATTCACTCATGGCAGCCTCCCTTCCTGCGGGACAGAAGAAACATCGTAAAACGCACGCTGTAGGCCGTCGCCGCAAAGGTAATGATGGTCGTCAGTACACAGATCAGCAGCAGGGGGAGCCAGTTGGCCTTCAGAATGTCGAGATAATTGATGACATTCACACCTGCCGGGATAAAGAAGAAGGCCATATTTGCCAAGAGAAAATCCGATTTTTCCCGGATATGGTCAATTTTTAAAAGTCCTGTCAGCAAAAAGAGAAAGAGCAGAATCATACCGATGACGCTGGCCGGAAAGGCAAAGGGCAGAAAATGCTCAATCAGTACGCTCAGAGCGCAGATGGAGAAAATAATCCCCACTTGTTTGATAATTTTCATAACAATTCTCCTCATAATTGTATTTTGGCAAAAACCGTTTCCTATCATACACCCGAAGCAAGAATTCTACAAGGATCTTTTTTGTACAATGGGAAAATCGGTCGGTTATGGAATAAGAACACAAAATGTTCACAGCTTCTACAAAAATCCAACACAAACTCTCTATAGAATGGGAGCGTAAATTTGATTCTGTGAAGGAGGACAAGGCGTGAAGCTGTGGAAAAAGAAGTTAAAAGAGTTTGACGAAGATTCCGAACAGTCGGAAGAATTCGAACAAGACGAAGAAATAGAAACATTTGAAGAGAAGGGAGAGACAAAAGAGCCGGGAAAAGTAAAAAGGTTCTTCGGTCTCTTCGGAAAGGTTGGACGCAAAATCGGCGGCTTTATCAAGAAGCATAAAATCTTTACCGTGCTTCTGGTTCTGCTCCTCATCGCGGCCATCGTGGCGGGTGTCATCTGGCAGGGAAAAAGTAAGAAGGCGATGACGCAGGCGCCGATGATTCAGACCGCCACCATTGAAAAAAAGGATCTGACCAATTCTGTCAGCGTTACCGGAACTTTAGCCACAGCCAACGGGAAGACCGGCAGCACGACCCTGAAGGATATCAAGGTTACCAAGGTCTATGTCGAGGTAGGTGACGAGGTACAGGAGGGCGACATCATCTGTACCTTTGATTCCTCCGACATCGAGAGCTCCCTGGCGGATGCCAAGAACAATTATTCCGTCAACCAGCAGATCGATGCCTTGGACAATTATGAGACGACCTATCAGGATACCATCTCGGATGCAGAGGATTCCCTGCAGGACGCGAGGGATACCAGAGATGCCTATAAAAAGGCCTACAGCAATGCCCAGGAGGCCGAGCAGACAGCCCTGGACAACCTGAACAATGTCAAGGCACAGTATGATACCGAGAGTCTGAAAAAGGCTTATGAGGATGCAGCGAGCGAACTGAAGAAGGCAATCGAAACGGCGGACAGCAATGTGACGATTACTGATCTGGAAAGCTATCTGAGCAGCGTGAACGGATCCTTGCCAGACACCTGCAGCAGCGCATTCCAGACCTACCAAGATGCCAAATCCGCTTACGAATCCGCAGAAAAGGCCATCAGCGACGCCCAAAACGCCTACGAGCAGGCCAAGAATGCCACCTCTCAGGCCTACAGCACCTATGAGCAGGCCCAGACAGAAAAAGAAAAGGTACAGGATCAGTACGACAGCACGGTGAAGGAGGCCACCAAGACCTACGAGAAGGCAAAGCTGCAGGATCAGCTAGTCAGCGATGACGACGCGAAAAGCAAGATCGAGGACTATGAGGAGCAGCTAAGCGACTGCACCGTTTACGCTTCCATGTCCGGTACCATCACCACCCTGAACGTGGAGGAGGACAATGTATTCTCCGGTGGCACGATCTACGAGATTCAGGATGTCCACAACTTTATCGTGGATGCCACCGTCGATGAGTACGATGTGGTAAACCTGGAGGTGGGCCAGACCGCCTATGTCAAGACTGATTCTCTAGGGGATGAGGAGCTGGAGGGAGAGGTCACCTATGTGGCTCCCACAGGCACCACCGGCCAGACCATGGGATCCAACAGCGGTACCGCTTCCTATGAGATCCAGATTACCCTGAAGGAAGCCCAGGACAAGCTGAAGGCGGGCATGACGGCCTCTGTCAGCATCGCGCTGGAGGAGAGCAAGGACGCCCTGGCCGTGCCCTATGACTGCGTTCAGACCAACGTAAACGGCGACAGCGTCATCTATGTGGATGACAATGGTGAAAAGAAGGAAGTAAAGGTCGAGACCGGTATCGAGACCGATTACTATACGGAGGTCAAGAGCGACGAGTTGAGCGAGGGCATGACCGTATACCTGTCTACGCCGCTGCAGCAGAGCACGGGAGACGGCACTACGGAAAGCATCGACAGTCAGGACGCCGTCATCTTTGACATGGGCGGCTCCGGCGGCGGTGGTGACGCAGGCGGACCGGGAGGCGGCGGAGCACCCGGCGGCGGTGGCGGAGCTCCGGGCGGATTCTAAGGAGGCGGCCATGACAGAAAAAGAGAACATCATTGATTTAAAGCATATCATCAAACGCTTTTTTGTAGGCCAGCCGGGTGAGCTCGAGATCCTCCACGGCATCGATCTCCAGGTAAAAAAAGGAGAATTTGTATCCATCGTCGGCGCCTCCGGTTCCGGAAAAACGACGCTGATGAATATCATCGGCGTCCTGGATCGTCCGACCGAGGGCGACTATACCTTGGACGGCGTCGATGTGGCGAGGGCCAAGGATAAGGAGCTCTCCGGCATCCGCAACCAGAAAATAGGCTTTGTCTTTCAGACCTACAACCTTATCAGCCGCACCAGCGCCCTGCGCAATGTGGAGCTTCCGATGATGTATGCGGGAGTGGGGAAAAAGGAGCGCCAGGAGAGGGCGAAGCGTTACCTCGAAATGGTGGGAATGGGAGAGCGAATGACCCACAAGCCCGACGAGCTGTCCGGCGGCCAGAAGCAGCGTGTCTCCATCGCCAGAGCTATGACAAATGACCCGGCCATCATCCTGGCAGATGAGCCCACCGGAGCTCTGGATTCCGTTACCGGGCGAAAAATCATGGATATCTTTCACAAGCTCCATGAGGAGCAGGGCAAGACCATCGTGCTGATCACCCACTCCAATGAGCTGGCGGCCGAGACAGAACGGATCATTACCCTGAAGGACGGCTGCATCATTGGGGAGAAAAAAGGAGGTGGTCGTCCATGCTAATCGGAGAAAACATCCTGCTGGCCTTAAATGGGTTACTGGCGAACAAAATGCGCGCCATCCTGACGATGCTCGGCATCATTATCGGCATCGGCTCGGTCATTGCCATCATGAGTGTAGGAAATTCCATCAGCAGCTCCGTGACCAGCTCCATGGAGGACATGGGGGTCAATAACATTACCCTGGGCGTATCCCAGAAGAGCACCGGCAGCACCACGACGGCGGACGGCCGGGTATTTCAGGGCTTTTCGAGAGGCAGCACCATGAGCGATGAGGACTATATCACGGACGAAATGCTGGAAGCCATGAAGGAGGAATTTTCCGATTCCGTCAGCGAGGTTTTGTTAAGCGAGTCCGCGGGCAGCGGCACTGCCGAGGATGGAAGCCTGACGGCCAATGTAAATCTGACCGGCGTAAACAGCGCTTATCTGGAAAATGAAGACCTGACGCTGCTTTCCGGCCGTACCCTGACCGAGACCGACCAAACCAATGCGAAACGGGTCGTGCTGGTATCCGACAAGCTGGCGGATACCTTATATAACGGCGATTACGACGCGGCGGTGGGAAGCGAGCTTCAGGTCTATGTGAGCAACCGTTATTACAGCTACGCCATCGTGGGTGTCTACGAATACGAGGACAGCGGCTTCACCACAGAATCCGACGACGATATTTACACTTCCTTATATATGCCGTTGGAGGCGGCCAGGAATCAGAATCATTCTACCGTGGGTTATTCACAACTAACTCTCGTAACAGCAACGGGAGTCGATTCTACGAGCCTTTGTACCCAGCTGGAGAATTGGTTCAATAACAGCTATTACCGGAACAATGACAGCTTCGAGGTAAGCGCCAGCAGCATGGAGAGCATGGTCTCTTCTATGACGAGTATGCTGTCCACGGTATCCATCGCCATCTCTGTCATCGCAGGCATTTCCCTGCTGGTGGGCGGCATCGGCGTCATGAACATCATGCTGGTATCCATCACCGAGCGAACCAGAGAGATTGGTACCAGAAAGGCATTAGGAGCGACAAACGGCTCGATTCGCCTGCAGTTTATTACGGAGTCCATCGTCATCTGCCTGATGGGCGGCTTCATCGGTATCGTCCTGGGTCTCATTCTGGCGGCGGTGGCGACGAATGCCCTCGGCTATTCCGCAAAGCCCTCCGTCGGCGGTATCGTATTTTCCGTGACCTTCTCGATCCTCATCGGTGTCTTCTTTGGCTACTATCCGGCGAATAAGGCGGCGAAGATGAATCCGATCGAGGCGCTGAGATATGAATAAAAGGTAACATACTCAAACTTTCCGCATGGAAATCTAGAAGGAAGTAGCCTGGGGTGGGCGCCCACCCCAGGCTACTTCTATACCACTCTTCCATGTGGGAAGTTAGAGCAAGAGCAGTCTCAAGGAGAGGCTGTTCTTTTTTTTGTATTCTTGAAATAAAAGGAAATATATGTTAAAATTGGAGAAAAGTGGTTAGGAATCACTACCAAACAGTTACGAAAGAATGAGGGAGGAACCGATGAGAAGAAAAGGATTGGCAAAGAGAGTGCTGGCCGTTACGCTGGCTGCCATGATGGCAGGCTCTGTCGTAAATGGCAGTGGTATTCTCGAAGCAAGAGCGGAGGAGGCGACTGCGGAAGAAACTTCCGATGTCAAAAAACCAGATACGGAGGAAGGAGAGTCCTCGACTCCAAAGACAGATACGGAGGAGCAGACCGAGGGTACAGGAGAAACAGCTCCATCCGAAAAAAAGAATTCCGAGGAAAAAGAAGCAGAAGAAACGAAGACAACGGAAGAATCCGAGAAAAAAGAGGAAGAAGAGAAGCAAGCCAAAGAATCCGAAGAAAAGGATACGAAAGAAGAATACAAGCTTGCAGAGGCAGAGGTTCAGACCGAAACTGTCGAGCTCGACCCGGAACTTCTGGAGGATTTGCCGGACAACGAAGAACTGTTTGATGAGTATGTATGGGAGATCCTGTACGGCGAGAGCGAGATCGCGACCTTTGGCACCACCGCATATGATCGGTTGGGAGAGAAGGAAAAGATCGTATATAATGTTTTAAAACCGCAGATCCAGAACGTGGCAGCAGGAAATACCACCAGCACGGTATTTACAGTCAAACTGTCAGATTTTGGAATTATCAATAACTCCTTTACAAAAGACGATTTGGGAGTAGACTCAATTTTTCAATTAAAAGATAACGTATATAAGATTAGTGAAGAAGCAGGCAAGATAATGCAGGCAATGGTACAATACGATTTCCATGCAGTCTTAAATGCTTTGCTATGTGATTGCCCCTATGATTTGTATTGGTTTGATAAGACCGAGACGTTCAGCTATTCTGTATTTGCTCCTAACCTAAGAGATATGAATACGGCATACTTTTATCCGGAAGAAATCTCTATTTCCTTAAAACCGGCACAGGCCTATAAGGGCGAGCAAAATTATACCGTCAACAGCGAGAAAATCAATGCAGCAAAGACAGCAGCAGCTAACGCGAGCGCAATTGTTGACAAGTACAAAGGCCAAAGCGATTATGCCAGATTAAAGGCCTACAAGGATGAGATCTGTGCACTGGTATCCTATAATGATGACGCAGCAGAGGATTCTTATGTGACGGAAAACGGTTATGGCGATCCCTGGCAGCTGGTCTATGTCTTTGACGGAGATAGCACGACAAACGTCGTATGCGAAGGCTATTCCAAAGCCTTCCAGTATCTGTGCGACCTGGATGGCGGACTGACCTGTTATTCGGTTTCCGGAACCCTCGGGGGGGGCACCGGAGCCGGAGCTCATATGTGGAATATCGTAACTCTGGGTGGAAGCAATTATCTGGTAGATGTAACGAACTGTGACGGCACAGAAGGGGCAACCAGCAACACCATCGGCTATCCGGATAAGCTGTTCCTGGCAGGAGCAAGTACGCAGACGGCGGGAGAGAATTATACCATCACGTTTGAAGCCTGGACGCAGGCCAGCGCATCGGTATCCTATAGCTATGATGATGACACGAAAAAAACGTATTCCAAAGATGAGCTTACCCTTGCAGCGAGCAAATATGTAGAAAAGGTGGTGCCGACCTTTACGGTGACCGTATCCGAAGGTGACACGGCCGTTTATGACGGAAGCGCGCATACCATTACGGTAAAGGACGGAGAAACGACATTAACAAAAGACATCGATTATACCGTCAAAATCCTGAAGGATGGAAGCGAGGTTTCCGAGATCAAGGATGCAGGTACGTATACGATTACAGTGACCGGCACGGACACGCATGAGGGAAAGGGTACGGCAAGTTATACCATTACGCCGCGGAGCCTGGAGAATTCCTTCACGATTACACTGGATGGCGAGACTTCCTTAACCAGATTGTATACAGGAGCGGAAATAAAGCCGACAGAGAAGCTTCTGGATACATCCAGTCATACGCTTACAAAAGGACAGGATTATCAGGTAAGCTACAGCAGTAATACAGCCGTAGGAACCGCCACCGTCACGATAACTGGTATGGGCAACTATACGGGAAGTATCCAGAAAACCTTTGCGATCCAGATTGGCAATTTCGACAGCCTTTCCGGACAGGTTTATTATAATACCTTAGAATATACGGAGGCAGAGAAGGACAAGGTATGGTTCTGCGCTCCTGCCGACATTACCGCAAAGGTAGGAGCAACCTCCTATCTGGTCAGCACCATGCAGGATGGCACTTATGCAGAAAGCTGCAGCTTTGCTTCAGATGAAAAGAGCGTAACGAAGACCTTTTATTTCCGAAATCCGTCGACCGGGGAAACCTACAGCAAGGAGCTGACTCTGCAGTTTGATAAAACCGCTCCCACCGGAAAGATTCAGCTTGGTGCAAAAGCGTGGGATAAGCTTTTCGAGGCCATTACCTTTGGGCGCTATCGGGGCAATGCAAATGCAATTACGATAGAAGGAACGGACAGCGATAGCGGAATCGCAAAGATCGAATATCTGATTTCAGAGATACAGAAAACAAAAGAGGACTTAGAAGCAGCGACATTCACGCTCTACAATGCTGCATCGAAGCCCAGTGCGGAGAATAATAAGAATCAAATCATTTATGCGAAGCTCACCGATAAGGCAGGAAATGTAAGCTATCTCAGCTCAAATGGATTGATCCTGGATACGACGGCGCCGGTGATCTCCGACCTGGAGATTTTGACGGATGCTTCGCTGAAGGATACCGAGTTTAAATTTCAGTTTCAGGTAAATGAGGCCGGAACCTATTATTATCTGGTACGTCCGGCATTGGATAGCCAGACCTTGTCGGCGACGGACATTATCACTGCAGCCACAACGGGAAGCAATGCCTTAGCCGGAACCGGCGAAACAGGCGGACTGGTGGACGGCAGTGCATCGGTAGAAAAGACAGTCACCGGCTTGCAGGCGAAGACCGCTTATCAGGTATATGTAGTTGTACAGGATCAGGTTTACAATCTGGATACAACAGAGGAAACCCTGCTTCCGAATACCTCGGACATCGCCGCAAGTGCTGCAGTTACAACGAAGCAGTCGATCCCCGTTGTAACGAAGGCGCCTGCTCTTTCCGGCATGTACGGAACAGCAGTAAAAGATTTACAGGTAACAGCCGGAGAAGTAAAGGCTGGAGAACAGGAAATTTCTGGAAACTGGCGGGTGACAGCAGGTCTGGATGGAAGCCTGGAGAAAATTCTTTCGGTAGATACGAGGGAAACCTGTACACTGACCTTTACACCGAATGATGCAGGGTATGCGGCGGTTACCGTGGATGTGGTGCCGACGATCACGAAGCGTCCGGTCCGTGTCATCATTAACAGTGCAAGCAGGACCTATGGAACAGATAATCCGACGTTTACTTGTACATATGGAGAGGGAGCAGGCTATGCTTCTGTCCTGGATGGGGACAATCTGGGCATCACTCTGACTACTACGGCCAAAAAGGAATCGGATGCAGGAGCCTATGAGATTACGGGAACAGCATCGAACCCGAATTACCAGGTTACCTTTACCGGTGGAGCAAATGCATTTCAGATAACGAAGGCTTCGGCGCCTGCAGCGGCAGAAGACTCGATATCCTATGCCTATCTGTCCGGTTCAAAAGGAACTGTGACCATAGACCTGACCAAGGAACTAAGCTTACCGGCTGATTGCGGAAGCGTAAGCTACGAATTACAAGCACAAGATACAGATAGCATTCTGGAAAAAGCAGAGCTTTCAGATGCTTCCCTGTCTTATAAGGTAAAGACCGGTGAAGCCTATAAGGGAAAAGAAGCTGTCCTGACAGTAACCGTTCACATGAAGAATTATCAGGACACGACCTATAAGCTGACGATTCAGCTGACAGAGAAAAATCCGGTAAGCTGTAAAAATGTTTCGGTAAAGGCAGGACAGGAGCTTACCTATGGGAAAGCCTTGGAAAGCTTAAGCTTGGAAGGCAGCTTTGTCGATGAAAATGCAGAGGCTGTGGCCGGTACATTGACCTGGAAAGAACCGACCGTAAAGCCAAATGCAGGGACGATGACGGCTGAATGGATCTTTACGCCGGATGATGCATATTATCAAACGGTCACAGGCAGTATCGAGATTACAGTGAAGAAAGCGACACCCTCCGTCACAGCATTGCCAAAGGCAGAGGGGCTGACCTATGGTCAGAAGCTCTCGGAAAGCGCATTGACCGGCGGAGAGGCATCGGTGAACGGAACCTTCTCCTGGACAAAGGCGGATACCAGACCGGAGGTTCAGGACAGTGACAGCACAGAGTATGATGTGACCTTTACACCGGCGGATACGACCAATTGGAAAAGTGTCACGGTGAAACAAAAGGTAGAAGTAAGCAAGAAGGCTTTGACCTGGGATGGCAGCGGACTGACGATTTTGACAAAGCTGCAGGATGGAAGCAAGGAAGCTGTAGTGACAGGGAAAATGCGTCTTTCCGGAATTCTGGATGGGGACGATGCAGGCTTTACCTATACACAGCTGAAGGCAGAATTTGATACAGCGAATGTCGGAACCGATAAGCAGGTAACGGTGACAATAGACGGCGCTGCACTGAAAAATGCAAATTATAGTCTGCCGGATACGGATACCTGGATCGGAAAGGGAACTATCGAGAAGACGGAGCCCCTGAAGGAACAGACAGATCTTGAAAACACATATCGTCTGGTGATCAGTGAAAAGGACAAAACAGAAGTGACCTCGGAGCTGGCAGAGAAGGAGAAGCTGAATACTTCAGCGAAGATCGTAGAGTATCTGAAGAAGCTTCTGGTTGAGCGTAAAACAGACGGTAAAGCTCCGGCGAAGGAAAATACAGAAGTTTATGATGTGCTGCTTCTTCACAGTACGGATGGTGTCAACTGGACCCGTGTGACAGCGGAGAATTTCCCAAAAGATGGGGTAAAGGTAACCCTGCCGTATCCGGAGAATACGAACAAGGCAGATTATCAGTTCCAGGCAGTACATATGTTTACGATCAGCCGCACGGAAGCTGACGGAACCGTATATCATGCAGGTGATGTGGAGACACCGGCTCTGACGCTGACGAAGGATGGCATTACCATGACGCTGAAAAGCTTGTCGCCGGTTGCCCTGTCCTGGGTGAAGCTAGAGAAGGCTTCGACGAACGGCAGCGAAGGCAGCAACAGCAGCGGAAACAGCAGTAGCGGCGGGAATCATTCTGCAGGAACTAGCGTAAAAAGTGCCGAGACAGCAGATCACGCGCAGCCGGCAGCTTGGGGAACGTTGGCAGTGCTTTGCCTGATGGGCATTTGTATCACAGCGGAATTGACAGCAAGAAAACGCAGAAATAAATAGCCAAAGTTATCATAGAACTACTTGTCAGGCTAGACAGAACCTGATAAAATAACAGTGTCGATTCGGAACATTTAAAAAGTTTCCGGTCGGCACTGTTTTTACGATATGCAGCGCGGGGTCTTCCGCAGCTGTTCACGAAAGATAAAGGTCTGGATTTCAATTCGAAATCAACACACCCAAAGTACGCCCCGGGGCGAAGTATGCAAAAAAATATGGGAAACTCTGCTTAAATCAGTATTTCCTGAGATTAAAACAGCTATTTTATGCCCTTGCAGGAAGGAGAAGTAAATCGTATAATGAAAAGGAGAGAATAGGAATGAATAACCGAACAAGTGCAAAATCAAAACGCAGAAAGCGCGGTGCATTGACAGAGGAATACTGGCAGATATCCTGACAAAATATGGAACGGAGGTGTGCAGGATGATACTGACAGAATATGATGAGCAGGAAGAAAGGGAATATCAGAGAGCAGAAGGCCGTGCAGAAGGTCTGGCAGAAGGTATAAAAAAGGTATGGCGCTGAATAGATTGGCTCAGATTCAAAAAAAGCATGCGAAAGGAAAGACACTGAAGCAAATGGCAGAAGAAATGGAGGAAGAGGAGGAGCAGCTTCGTCCATTGCACGATCTGGTTGTAAAATATCCAGGCAAGACGGCGGAAGAATTATTTGAATTACTGCAAAGTTACTAACTTTCTTACGGGCGGAGCCCAGAGAAAAAAGATGAAAAGAAGGAGGACATCACATGAACGGATTTCAATATTATACACCTACCAAGGTAGTGTTTGGAAAAGATACGGAAAATAAGGCAGGTGCCCTGGTTCGCGAGTTTGGAGGAACGAAGGTGCTGGTACATTACGGAAAGGGCAGCGTCAAAAAAAGCGGCCTTCTGGATCGGGTATGCGCATCCCTGGATGAGGCCGAGATTCCCTATGTCGAGCTGGGAGGAGCTGTTCCGAACCCCCACCTGTCTCTGGTTCATGAGGGCATCGAGCTCTGCAGGAGAGAAGGCGTAGACTTTATCCTGGCGGTAGGCGGCGGAAGTGCCATCGACTCCGCGAAGGCCATCGGCTACGGCGTCAAATATGACGGAGAGGTCTGGGATTTTTATGAAAAAATCGCAGTGGCGAAGGAATCCGTCCCGGTAGGCGTCGTCCTGACTTTGGCAGCCACCGGCAGCGAGATGAGTGACTCCTCCGTCATTACCAATGAGGATGGCTGGCTGAAGCGCGGCTACAGCAGCGATCTGGGACGGCCGAAGTTCGCGATTATGAATCCGGCGCTGACCTATACCCTGCCGGAATACCAGACGATGAGCGGTTGTGTCGATATCATGATGCATACGATGGAGCGCTACTTCTCCCATGAGATGAATACAGAGCTTACGGATCACCTGGCTGAGGGTCTCTTGAAAACCGTGATGCATCAGGCAAAAATCCTCCTGAAGGATCCGAAAAATTACGAGGCCAGATCCGAGGTATTCTGGGCAGGAAGCATTTCCCACAACGGTCTGACCGGTTGCGGAAGAAGCGGAGACTGGGCCTGCCATCAGCTGGAGCATGAGCTGGGCGGTATGTTTGACGTGACCCACGGCGCAGGCCTGGCAGCAGTCTGGGGAAGCTGGGCACGCTATGTCTATCCGAATGATGTAGCCCGCTTTGCAAAATTTGCGGTCAATGTCATGGATGTGCCCTATGATTATGCCGAACCGGAAAAGACGGTACTGGAGGGCATCGAAGCCCTGGAGGCCTTCTTCCATTCCATCCATATGCCCACCAGCATCAAGGAGCTGGGTGTCGAACTGACCGAGGGTCAGATCCTGGAGCTGGCCTACAAATGCAGCCACATGGATAAGCGTACCATCGGCGGGATCCAGAAGCTGACCAAGTCTGATATGGCAGAGATCTATCGGATGGCAAAGTAGAGAAATACCGCGTTTTACCCTGGCAGAAATGTCAGGGTATTTTTTTGCATGGAAAGCGGGCAATCAGAGATTTGAAGCAGGGATAAAGATTTTCTATAATCATAGCATCAGATAAAACATCACAAAAGGAGAAGAGAGACAATGAAAAACATTTTATTGGCATGCGGAGCCGGAGCTTCCAGTGGATTTATTGCGCAGAAGATGCGGAAAGCCGCAAAAGCGCAGGGGTTAGAGGTATCCATCCGTGCGGTCAGCGACACAGAAATCATGGAAAATATTGACGGTGTGGGAGTACTTCTTATCGGACCTCATCTGAAACATAAGTTCGAGGATATCCAGAAAGAGGTAGAACCCCTGGGAATCAAAGCGGATATTATCGACCGAAAATATTATGCGACGCTGGACGGAGAGTCCGTCTTAAAACAGGCCTTAAAGCTGATGGATTAAAAAGAGGTGGAAAGTAATGGAAAAATTCATGAACTGGATGAGCGATGTGGTCGCTCCTAAGATGGAAGCGCTGACGGCTAACGCATGGCTTTCGGCAATGCAGAAGGCAATTATTAAAACCTTGCCTATGGTTTTGGTAGGTTCTTTGATTACAATCTATAATGTTATTAAGAATTTTATTCCGTCTCTGCCGGTACTGACAAGCCTGAGGGACTATACCTTTGGATTGATTTCACTGTTTATGGTATTCCTGATTCCTTATTATGTACTGGAATTAAAAAAGAACAATAAGATGAAGATTACAGCAGGATTTACCGGAGTGGCGTTATTCATGATTCTGGTAAACCCTGAGATTACGGAAGCAGGTTACATATATCAGTTTTCATCCTTTGGCGCGGGCGGAATGTTCGTGGCGATTGTGGCAGGCCTGTTTACTGCTTTTATTATGAACTTGTATTCTAAATTTACTTTCTTTAAAGAAGAGTCTGTAGTGCCGGATTTTGTAAAGGAATGGTTCGACTCCATGCTGCCGATTGCAACGGTTGTGTTAATCGGATGGCTTCTGGTTATTCAATTGGGCTTTGATTTGTATACAGCAATTGTAAACTTTTTTACTCCGCTGAATGCGATTGCGCAGTCTCCGGCGGGAATGATCCTTTTGTATCTGATCCCGACAATTTTATATTCTATGGGAATCAGTGGATGGGTATTCCAGCCGATCCTAAATCCGATTGTTCTGGTTGCAATTACTGCAAACGCAGAGGCAGCAGCCAGTGGGCTTGCAGCGACACAGCCGTTTACTAACGAAGCAACTTATGCATGGTTGAGTCTGGGTGGACGAGGAGCTACTCTACCGCTTTCCATTATGTTGTTGTTTGCGGCATCAAAAAAACTGAAGGCGCTTGGAAAGGCTTCCATTGTACCAAGCGTACTGAATATCAATGAACCGCTGGTATTCGGCTGCGTCGCATGGAATCCGCTGTTGATGGTTCCTATGTGGATCACAGCTCTGGTACTTCCGTTGATTACATATGTTGCTCAGGTAACAGGATTAGTTGCAATTCCTACAGAGGTATTTAATATGTGGTATTGCCCGGTATTTATCAGTTCCTGGCTTGTAAATCATAGTCTGTCCGGATTAATTCTGACAGCAGTTAACCTTGCGGTATCTGCGTTAATTTTCTTCCCGTTCTTTAAGATTTACGATCGTCAGCAGTTAAAGCTGGAGCAGGAAGAGGAGCAGGAATAAAAGGAGAAAAACAGGTAATGAGTGAAAAAGTAGAAGATTACGAAAAGGAAAGAGAAGAAATGGCAGAGATTGCCATGCAGATCATTCTCCACGCCGGAGACGCCAGAAATCTGATTATGCAGGCGCTGGGGCATATCGGTGACGGAGAGTATGAGGAGGCTCAGAAAGAGCTTACGGACGCCAAGGAAGAGCTGCGGCAGGCGCATGTTCATCAGACCAGCGTAGTACAGTCTGAGGCGGCGGGCAGAAAATATCAGTATTCCCTGTTGTTCTGCCATGCGCAGGATACGGTTATGACGGTATTTACAGAATACAATCTGACGAATAAAATTCTGGGATTATATCAGAAGATGGATGAAAGAGTCCGTCGTCTGGAGGCAAAGACAGAGGAGTAGAAACATGTATCAGGTTCAACATGAATTCCCCACAGATTTCCTGTGGGGAGGCGCCATTGCCGCGAACCAGGCGGACGGCGGTTTTGACGAAGATGGAAAAGGACTTTCTATTTCGGATTTACATCCGTATCGCAATATTTTAAATCGGGATGACAGAAAAGAGGATGCGACCGTAAGAAATGATGAAAGTGTTTTTAACCTGGATCCTTCCCTGTATTATCCGAAACAGCATGGCATCGATTTTTACCATCGTTATGAAGATGATTTGAAAATGATGGAAGAAATGGGACTTCGGGCTTTCAGAACCTCCTTTGACTGGAGCAGAATTTATCCGAATGGAGATGAGGAAAAGCCGAATGAAGCGGGACTTCAATATTATGACAGATTGATCGCTTCCATTCGAAAACATGGAATGGAGCCGTTTATGACCATTTCCCACCATGAAATGCCGGTATATCTGATAAAAAAATATGGGGGCTGGAAAAACAGAAAGCTGATAGAATTTTTCACCCGGTTTTGTGAAACCCTGTTTGAACGATATCATGATACGGTAAAATACTGGATAGTATTTAATCAGATTAATCTTCTGACCTTTAATTCGTTGGGAATTCTGGGAAGTGGCAGCGAGAATTTTCAGGCGGTGATATATCAGGGCGTGCATCATCAGTTTTTAGCCTCTGCCATGGCGAAAAAGCTGTCCCGGAAATATGAGGGTCTGCAGGTAGGAACGATGCTCAGCGATAAGCTTGCGTATCCGGCCACCTGCAAACCGGAGGACGTACTGTTTAACCTGTTAAAGAATCAGATGCAGTATTTTTTCTCAGACGTGCAGATTCGGGGATTTTATCCTCCGTACGCATTCCGGTATTTTGAAGAAAACCGGATTGCGGTAGAGTTTGAGCCGGGGGACGAGGAGCTTCTGCGGGAAAATACGATGGATTTTCTGTCTTTCAGTTACTACTATACAAAAATTAATGATTCGACGAAAAACGGATTTGCTCCGACAGATAAGAGTGTGAATCCGTATCTGAAAAAATCGGAATGGGGATGGGAAATTGATCCCATCGGTTTACGGGTAAATCTGAATCATTATGCGGACAGATATCCGGGAATTCCGCTCTACATTACAGAAAACGGGTACGGAGCGAAGGACGAGCTGACAGAAGATGGAAAAGTACATGACGGCTACCGGATAGATTATTTAAGAGAGCATGTCCGTCAGATGCAGGCGGCAATCGAGGACGGCGTTCCGTTGAAAGGTTATATGATGTGGTCGCCCATCGATATCGTAAGCTGTTCCTCTGCGGAAATGAAAAAACGATACGGCCTGATTTATGTGGATTTGGACGACGAAGGCCATGGAAGTGGAAAGCGGTACCGCAAGGACAGTTTTTTCTGGTACAAAAAAGTAATCGCTTCAAACGGCAAGGATTTAGGGAAACGCTGATTTAATCAGCATTTTCTTAGATTGATAAAGCGGGCAGAGCGCAGTGGAAAAACAGCGCTCTGCCCTGTGTTGCGGACAAGAGGAAAAGGAATGAAAAAAAGTGGAAGAGGAGCGCTCCTGCTGGCAGGAGCCGCCGGATGTATGTGGGGAACAATCGGGCTGTTTGTACACAAATTGGGCAAATATGGAATTGCGTCGCGGGAACTGACAGAATGCAGACTTCTGATTGCAACTCTGATTTTGGGTATTGTTCTGAGTGTGAAAAACAGAAGTATGTTAAAAATACAGAGAAAAGACCTTCCGTTTTTTGTGGCGGCAGGACTGGTTTGCCTGTTGCTGTTTAATATGAGCTATGGAATTGCGATAGAACATTCCTCCATGTCTTTTGCGGCGGTACTGCTTTATACAGCGCCGGCCTTTGTTACGCTTTTTTCAGTGGTTCTGTTTCATGAGAAGCTTACAGGACGAAAATGCGTGGCCGTGCTATTGGCTGTAATCGGTTGTGCTTTCGTATCCGGCATTATGAATGGCGGGCTTAAATTTTCGGCTGCAGCGTATCTGTGGGGAATCTGCGCCGCAATCAGCTACGCTTCCTACAGCATTGTGGCTGGACAATTGCTGAAAAAATATCATCCGGCGACCGTTTTGTTTTACGCGTTCCTATTTGCGGCAACCGGAGGAATGTTGTTTGCGGATTTAAAGGGGACAGCGGAACGGGTTTCGGAAAAGCCTGTTTTAATTTTCTGGCTGATTGCGGCGGCATTGATCTGTAATCTGCTGTCATATCTGTGTTATAATATGGCATTGAAAAGAGCAAAACCGAGTACCGTATCCGTGGCGGCGTCCGTAGAACCTGCTGCAGCGTCGCTGTTCGGCGTATTTTTATTGGGAGAACAGTTAAATCTATTTCAGATTGTTGGAATTGCAAGTATTTTAGGCGCAATTGTGATTCAAAATACAGGGAGGAAAACTTGAATGAGGGGGAAACATGTGGAACTGCTTCGAATTCTTGGAAAGCAGAATACATGGATAACGGCAAAACAGTTGGCACAGCAGCTTCAGGTTTCTGAAAGAAGCGTCAAAAATTATATTGGAGAAATCAATTATCAGGAAGAAAATCTGATTCAGGCGTCCAAGAATGGATATCGCGCGGACAAAAAGCGGATTGACGAGCTTTTGAATTCACAGAAAAAACAGCTTCCGGAGACGTCTGCGGAAAGAGTTAATTATATTCTCACAGAATTGCTTTCCGGGGATATGGTACAGGAAAACGGGGTTGATCTGTACGATATCAGCGACAAAATCTATGTCAGCTATGAGACGTTGCGAAAAGATCTGGTGAAAGTCCGCAAAAAGGTCAAAGAATATAATCTCTATGCCAGCGTAACCGGATCGGTTATCAAGCTGGAGGGAAAAGAACTGAATAAGAGAAAGCTTCTGAGTATGATTTTATATGAGGAGTTTAACCAGAACCTTATGAGTCTGGAGATGCTTCAGAAGGTTTTTCCGGATTACGATATGGAACTGGTTCGGCGGATTATTGCGGAGGAATGTAAAAGGAGTCATTACTATATCAATGATTACGCCATGCTGAACCTGATTCTGGACGTGTCTATCAGCATGGAGCGTATCCGGAAAAATTGTACATTTCGCACCCATGTGGCGGAAAAACGAAATTTCGGGGAACGGGAGAAAAAGCTGGTGGAAGCCATCGCCGGACGATTGGAGCAGGCGTATGACGTACAGTTTACAGGCGTGGAATTGCAGGAGCTGACCGCGCTGATCCTGAGTCATCTGATGAAGATGGATGTGAGTGCGCTGAATCTTGCGAATATAGGGAACTTCGTTCCGCCGGAAAGCCTGGACGTGGTACGGAAGACGCTGGAATATCTGAACGAGAATTATTATATTGATACTACGGACGAAGAATTTATGGTGAAATTCGCGGTACATATTCATAATTTGCTTTTGCGTCTGGAAAATGAGTATACTGCGAAAAATCCGCTGACTGATCATATCAAAAATTCCTGCCCGCTTATCTTTGAATGCGCGGTGGGGGTGGCAAACTGCTTAAATCAGATGACGGGATATCGGATAGACGAAGATGAGATTGCCTATATTGCTTTGCATATCGGTGGAAATCTCGAAAATTACAGAGAAAAGAAAGAGAAACTAAGCTGTGTCATCGTATGTCCGCAGTATTACAATATGCCGGATCTTATGGCAGAAAAACTGTCCGCAGAATTTTCAGAACGCCTGTTTATCCGTGCGGTTCTAACCCTGGAGTCAGAGCTGGCGCAGATGGAAGCGGTGGATTTCATCATTTCCACTACAACATTTACGGAGGAAAGACCCCATGTGGTCATGGTAAACCCTTTTTTAAGAGAATCGGATTTTGAAAAAATAAGAAAAGAAATTACAACCATTCAAAAAGAAAAGAAAAAGAAAATGCTGCGGGAAGCCATGGAAAAAATGACTTCCCCGGACATGTTTTATATAAATTCCGGCAGTGACACCCGGAAAAAGGTACTGGAATTTATGGTGGAGGAGATGCAGAAAAAAGGTTACGTGGATGACGGCTTCATGGAGGCGGTAGAGGAACGGGAACGTCAGTCTACCACGGCCTTCGGACATCTGGCGGTTCCCCATGCCATGGAGCTGAACGCGAGAAAAACCGGCATCGGAATTATGCTGAATGACAAAGGGATAGAATGGGAAGGACAGACAGTGAACCTGGTCCTGCTATTTGCCATCAATAAAGAAGATCGCAGCATGTTCCATGAAATTTTCGACAATTTGATTGTGCTTCTGCTGGAAAATCAAAATCTCGATCAGGTGCTGCAAAGTAAAGATTACAAAACTTTTATCAATTCAGTGATGGCCTGCGAATAAAGCGAAGGCTTGAAAAAAATTCTGAGAAATGCTACAGTAGCATCAGGATAAAAAGCAGGTGAAAAAATGGAAACACAGGTAAAAAAATTAGAATATGACAACATCGATCCCGCGATCATGAAGGAAGCCGGCGCTATCATCCGCGCAGGCGGCCTGGTGGCCTTTCCGACGGAGACCGTCTACGGCCTGGGCGGCGACGCCCTGAACCCGGAGTCCTCCAAGAAGATCTACGCCGCCAAAGGCCGCCCCTCGGACAACCCGCTGATCGTCCACATCGAGGATCGGCATGACCTCTACAAAATCGCGGCCAAGGTACCGGAAAAAGCTGAAAAAATGATGGACGCCTTCTGGCCGGGTCCCCTGACCCTGATTTTCCCCAAGACCGACCTGGTGCCCTCCGAGACCACCGGAGGCCTGGACACCGTAGCGGTCCGCATGCCCAGCGATAAGATAGCCGCCGCCTTCATCGAAGCCGCAGGCGGATTCATCGCAGCCCCCAGTGCAAATCTCTCCGGCCGCCCCAGCACTACCACGGCGGCTCACGTCGAGGAGGATCTGTCCGGCCGCATCGAAATGATATTAGACGGCGGCCAGGCCATCATCGGCCTGGAATCAACGATTGTCGATATGACGGCGGAGCCGCCGGTGATTCTCAGACCCGGCGCCATTACGAGAGACATGATGGAAGCAGTCATCGGAGCGGTCGAGATCGACAAGGCCATCATTGCTCCGAATTCCGGCATCAAGCCCAAAGCCCCCGGCATGAAATATCGGCATTATGCGCCCCGGGCCGATCTGACGGTCGTAGAGGGCTCCCGGGACAAGGTTGTCGAGACCATGAATCAGATGACCCTGGAAGCGGAAGCAATCGGTAAAAAAGTAGGTATCATCGCCACCGACGAAACCGCGGACCGCTATCCCCATGGTATCGTCATGAGCCTCGGCGCCCGCAGCAACGAAGAAGAGATCGCGCAGCACCTCTTCGAGGTACTCCGCAAATTCGACGACACGGATGTGGATTGTATCTATTCCGAGTCCTTCGAGGATGCTGCCATCGGTGCCGCGATTATGAACCGGCTGCTGAAGGCGGCGGGGCATAAAGTGGTAAGGGTATAGGTATCCAACTGATTTAGAAAACCAGAAACCCGGAGCGGCGGGGGATTTCCTCACTGTTCCGGGTTTCGTCCGTTTTGCAGAAGCACAACAAAAAGGCTTCCAGATAACTCTGAAAGCCTTCGGTATGCAGGAGATGGGACTTGAACCCACACAGCCTTGCGACTACAGGCACCTGAAGCCTGCGCGTCTGCCATTCCGCCACTCCTGCGAACAAATGTTATCTTAACAGGAATTGTGTCAATTGTCAATACTTTTTTGAAAAATGATTCAAAATCGCGGAGCGCAATCCGGAGGGAAGTAGACCGAGGCACGGCTCCCGCAGCTGCATGGACGCGGAACAGCACTTCCATTGCGAATTTGTTGATGTCGCTCCCGGCCTCCAAAGACAGCTTGCGTTCATTCGACAGCTGTACACTGTCTCCCGTGGGTTCGTTGGTGTACGCACACTCGATCATGACGTGCCGTGTGGGAGTTACATGCCGGCGAAAACGTTAGG
>CAVFGF010000033.1:0-22360 GCA_963621925.1 Alistipes onderdonkii
CAGCTGGATAGAGCAACGGCCTTCTAAGCCGTGGGTCGGGGGTTCGAATCCCTTCGAGCACAGGAGCAGATTTTTATCTGCAAATTCCGTTTACGGTATCATATGGTGGGTATAGCGCAGTTGGTTAGCGCGCCAGATTGTGGCTCTGGAGGCCAAGGGTTCGAATCCCTTTATCCACCTGCAAAGCATTGGCCTTAAGCTTGCCATGCCTTAGCATTGGGCTATCGCCAAGCGGTAAGGCACAGGACTTTGACTCCTGCATTCGCTGGTTCGAATCCAGTTAGCCCAGTTGGGCGGATGCAACCTTCCGCAGCCAGATAGATAAGGAGCATTAGCTCAGTCGGTAGAGCACTTGACTTTTAATCAAGTTGTCCCGGGTTCGAATCCCGGATGCTTCATTTGAAAGACCGAAGATTTTGACGAACAAGATTTTCGGTCTTTTTGTATAAAGATGAGCGGATATGGCGGAATTGGCAGACGCGCTAGATTTAGGTTCTAGTGGTAACCCCGTGCAGGTTCAAGTCCTGTTATCCGCAGGTGGGAAAGACTAAGGTTTATACGCCTTAGTCTTTTTACTTGTTCACCGAATCTATCTGTGATATAGTGAATGAGATTAGGAGGTTTTTACAAATGGTAAACTGGAAAAAAATTACAGCTATCACTGCAGCAGGTCTGCTGGCCTGCACGGCAGCAGGATGTCAAAATAAAAAAGATACAAGTACAGATGTGGATATCGTAGATGTGGTGGAGGATACCTCCGATGCTTCGGAGGCGGAGGAGACGACAGAGGTTGTTTCCGATCTGGAAGCCTCGATTTCCTGGTGGACCTATCCGATCTTCGTGCAGGATGCAGATCAGGCGGATGGAACCTATGAACAGAGCCTGATTGAAAAATTCAATGAAAAATATCCGAATATCCAGGTGGAGCTGAAGCTTTTGGACTATACCGACGGTCCCACGATGATTGAGGATCAGATCAAGGCAGAGGGCGGTGAGCTGCCCAATGTTCTTCTGGATGAGCCGGGAAGGATTCTAAAGTATGCAAAGGAAGGCTTGCTGTCGGATATCGGAGATTTATTTACCGAGGAGCTGCAGGCGGATCTGGTAAGTGAGAACCTTTTAAGTGCCTGCCGCCTGGATGACACCTACGTCATGTATCCCTTGAGCGGTTCCGATTATGTCATGGCCTTCAATAAAGAAATGCTGGAAAGCTCCGGCGCAATGGAGCTTTTGAATCAGGAGGGCGCCAGAACCTGGACGACGGATACCTTTGAGCAGGTTCTGGAAAAACTGAACAGCTCCGGCTTTGGAGCCGGGATGCTCTATTGCTCCGGTATCGCCGGAGATTATGCGACGCGATCCTTTATCACGAATCTATACGATGGGGCGTTGATGAATGACGAGAAAACCGCGTATACGATGGACAGTGATGCAAACCAGAAGGCCTTTACAAAGGCAAAGGAATGGGCAGACAAGGGCTGGATACAGGATGGAACCGAGGCCTCCGGCGCTGATGCAGTGGAGGAATTTGTCTCCGGGAATCAGGCCTACTGCCTGCTTTGGAGTCTGCCGCAGGAGCTGAATCAGGCCGATGTGCTTTCTGAAAACGGAGTCGATGTGGTGGTAATGCCCTATCCCAGCGAGGATGGGATCCCATCTCTGGAATATATGCTGAACGGCTTTTGTATCTTTCAGACCGAGGATGAGGCGAAGGAGCAGGCTTCCCGGTATCTGATCGATTTCCTTTGCAATGATGAAGCCGTGGCGAAGGACAACGTCGTGCGAAGCGGGGCTTTTCCTGTGCGCTCTTCGATGGGAGATGTCTATGACGGCAATGAGGTGGCACAGCTGTTTGAGGCTCTGATGCCCTACAGCGGAACCTATTGCCAGGCGGTGAATGGCTTTGAAAAGATGCGGATCTACTGGTATCAGATGGAACAGGAGATCTTAAGCGGCCAGAGCAGTGTTAAGGAAGCGACCGCGAGCTTTACGGAATATGCAAATAAAACTCTGACAGAAAAAGAGGAAGACTAAAATGATAGGAATCCGCGGAGGAAGAATTCTCGATCCGGTCAGCGGCAGAGAATGGAACGGTGATCTGATTCTGGAAAATGGGGAAATCAAGGCCATCGGAGAAAAGCTTGATTTTGAAGGCTGCAGGGAGCTGATCGACGCAGCGGGTCTGGTGGTGGCACCGGGGCTTGTCGATGTACATGTTCATTTCCGGGATCCGGGATTGACCTATAAGGAGGATATCGATACCGGCGCCCGGGCGGCAGCGGCCGGCGGCTTCACGACCGTCGTCTGCATGGCGAATACGAAGCCGGTGGTCGATGATGTGGAAACGCTGTCTTATGTGCTGGAGAAGGGGAAGAAGACCGGTATCCATGTTCTGTCCTGCGCCTGCGTCACAAAGGGCATGCAGGGGAAAGAGCTGGTGGATATGGATGCTCTGTATGCAACGGGAGCAGCCGGTTTTACCGATGACGGTATCCCGATTTTAGATGAGGAGCTATTAAAGGAAGCTTTGCGGAAAACAAAGGAGCTTCAGGTTCCTATCAGCCTGCATGAGGAGGATCCGGCCCTGATTGCAAACAACGGCATCAACCGCGGCCCGGTATCAGAAAAGCTTGGGATCGGCGGGTCTCCCCGGGAAGCTGAGATTACCATGGTGGAGCGGGACTGTCGTCTGGCGGAAGAGACCGGGGCAGCAGTAAATATCCAGCATATCAGTACGGCAGGGGCTGTCGAGGCTGTCCGGGCTTCCAAACGGCGTGGGTCTCATGTGACAGCAGAGGCAGCGCCCCATCATTTTACCCTGACGGATGAGGCAGTTCTGACCTATGGGACGCTGGCAAAAATGAATCCTCCCCTTCGAACCAAGGCAGACAGAGAGGCAGTAATTGAAGGACTGAAGGACGGAACCATCGACCTGATTGCCACAGACCATGCACCCCACAGTACAGAAGAAAAGAAAAAGCCTTTGACGGAGGCCCCCAGCGGCATCATCGGTCTGGAGACAGCTCTGGCTCTTGCCATTACAGAATTGGTAGAGCCGGGACACCTGACCCTTCTGGAGCTGATGAAAAAGATGAGTCAAAATCCGGCAGCTCTTTATCATCTGCCCTTTGCGGGGGTTACAAAGGATGCTCCGGCAGATCTGGTCCTCTTCGACGAAAAGGAGGAATGGAAGGCGGAAGATTTTTCCTCGAAGGCAGAGAATACACCCTTCCGGGGTTGGACGCTGACCGGCCGGGTTCATTATACGATCTGCAGCGGGAAAATTGTATACAGGAAACAAAAAAAGAGCTGAGTATTCAGCTCTTTTTTCTTTCCGATTGCTCCTTCGACAAGCGGTATTTTCGAAAACGGATATATTCCCGGATTTCATATTGCAGCTCCTCGGGAAAACTTAAAAAATCCATGATGGCCTTGGCATTGGCGCCGCTTAAAGGAATCTGGCTTTTGTCCGGAAGGACGGCATAATGCCGGGTATCGGCATAGTCAGCGATGCGATCGGTGCCGGCTGAGAGATCCGTCCGGATCAATTGCTCCAGAGAGACACCGTAGAGCTCAGCGAGCTTGCAGAGCAGATGAATGTCCGGAACACGAATTCCGTTTTCATAGACATTGTAGGTCTGTCTGGCGATATGAAGCTGCTCACTGACATATTTCTGCGAATATTTTCTGGCTTCGCGCAGACTGCGAAGGTTCTCAGCCAGATAAAATTCAGGCATCGCGCATTCTCCTTCCGAAAAGATGGCATTATTATACCAGTTTACGGATTTTCAGATGCGCAATGTCATAAAATGTAGCATGAGCCGGATGAAAATGTCATCGAATGGCGACATCAAAACTTTTTTGACTTAGGGTACTGTTGTGATATTCCGTCGACCAGGTGACCTCCGTCCCAAACCAGTCCGGTGGGGTAAAAGCCAGTGCTTGCTCTTCGGAGGAAAATTCCACCTCGGCGAGAATGAGACCCTCAAAGGGAGCGTCAAAGACATCCAGCTCGATGGTCAGGCCGTCGGGCAGGGGGAGCAGATAGCGCTTCTTTGAAATAATATTTCCGTCGGCTTTGGCCTTCAGATGGCGATAGCTTTCGGGCGTGAGCGGCAGATTGTATTCTTCGCGGCTCATCAGTCCCTTTGACTTGTAGGTGAGAAGATAGGAATCGTCGCTTCGCCGCACGCGGACGACGGGGTCGGTACACAGATAGGCCTGCTCCAGTGTGCGACAGGGAAAGGAAGCCAGATTTTCCGGCAGCTTCGAAATCAGAAATTTACGTTCTATTTCCATGGAAAAACCTCCTGAAATGATTTGGGGAAATGCTGAGGAAGCAGCATTTCCTTAGATGTCTGCGGGCACCCGTATAGGAGGACAGTAGCATAATCCCATGGATCATTCAACAGGAATTTGCTATAATGGGCGAAGAAAGAAAAGGCTGATGATTCAGTGCGGCCGGAAAGATGAAAAGGAGTCGGGAAAATGAAAAAAGTAAGTATATTTTTAGCGGAAGGATTCGAGGAAGTGGAGGCATTGATACCGGCAGATTTGCTGCGCCGTGCCGGAGCGGAGGTGACGCTGGCGGCTATCGGAGATAAGAAGGAAGTGACCGGAAGCCATGGAATTACCATTACGGCAGATCACTTGTTTAGGGATATGGATTTTGCAGACATGGATCTACTGGTTCTTCCCGGCGGCATGCCCGGCACGCTGAACTTAAAGGCCTGCAAGCCGCTGCTGGCGCTCTTGAAGGAGCATGATGCCAAAGGGAAAAAGCTGGCCGCTATCTGCGCGGCTCCCACGGTTCTTGGTTATGCGGGACTCCTGAAGGGGAAAAAGGCCACCTGCTATCCGGGCTGTGAGGAGGGTCTCACCGGGGCGAACCCTGTGACGGATCCCGTGGTGACGGCCGGAACCATCACGACGAGCCGCGGCGTCGGCACCGCGATTCCCTTCGCACTTTCCCTGATTGCTGGGCTTTACGGAACAGAAAAAGCAGACGAGATTGCAAAGAGCATTGTATATGAAGGAAATGCTTGATTTTTCGGGCGGACCCATGCTATACTACTACAATGACTGTAAGTATGTAAAAGTATACACAGAGAATGCGTGGAAGGTGTGCTTCACCCCACATTTAAGGAGGAAAATAGAACATGAGTTTACAGGTTGAAAAGTTAGAGAAGAATATGGCAAAGCTGACTGTCGAAGTAGCTGCTGAAGAAGTAGAGGCTGCGCTTCAGAACGCTTACCTGAAGAATAGAAAGCAGATTTCTGTTCCGGGCTTCCGGAAGGGAAAGGTTCCGCGGCAGATGGTGGAGAAGATGTACGGACCGGAGGTCTTCTATGATGACGCGGTCAATGAACTGATCCGCAAGGCTTATCCGGATGCAGCGAAGGAGAGCGAGCTGGAGATCGTATCCCGCCCGGAGGTAGAGGTTGTTCAGATCGAAAAGGGCAAGCCCTTCATCTTTACTGCAGAGGTAGCAGTGAAGCCGGAGGTAACCCTGGGACAGTACAAGGGTATCGAAGTAGAGAAGGCAGATACCGCAGCGACCGACGAGGAGGTAGCAGCGGAGATCGATAAGGAGCGCGAGGCAAATTCCAGAACCATTACGGTAGAGGACAGAGCGGTTCAGGACGGTGATATGACCGTGATCGATTTCGAGGGCTTCGTAGACGGTGTTGCGTTCGAAGGCGGAAAGGGTACCGATTATCCGCTGACCATCGGTTCCGGCGCATTTATCCCGGGCTTCGAGGAGAAGCTGGTGGGCGCTGAGATCGGCAAAGAGGTGGACGTAGAAGTGACCTTCCCGGAGGAGTATCATGCAAAGGAGCTGGCAGGAAAGCCGGCAGTCTTCAAGTGTACTGTAAAGGAGATCAAGGTAAAGGAGCTTCCGGAGCTGGATGATGATTTCGCTCAGGATGTATCGGATTTCGATACGATGGATGAGTATAAGGCTGATGTCCGCAAGAAGGTAGAGGAGAAGAAGGAAGCTGAGGCAAAGGCGAAGAAGGAAGATGCTGTCATCGAGAAGATCATCGAGGGTGCCAAGATGGAGATTCCGGATGCGATGGTAGAGATGCAGGCAGAGCGCATGGTAGATGAGTTCGCACAGAGACTGCAGATGCAGGGTCTGTCGATGGATCAGTACCTGCAGTTTACCGGCGGCAATGTACAGGCCCTTCTGGATCAGTCCAAGCCGCAGGCTCTGAAGCGTATCCAGAGCCGTCTGGTACTGGATGCTGTCGTAGCCGCAGAGAGCCTGACCGCTTCGGATGAGGAAGTCGAGGAAGAGCTTGGAAAGATGGCTGAGCAGTACAAGATGGAGGTCGAGAAGCTCAAGGAAATGATGGGCGACGAGGACCTGAAGAATATCCGCGAGGATCTGGCTGTTCAGAAGGCAGTCGAGCTGGTAACGGACGCTGCAGTAGAGAAATAAAAAGGATTGACAGAATATGACAAATATGAGTTTGGTACCTTATGTCATCGAGCAGACCAGCCGGGGAGAGCGGTCCTATGACATCTACTCCCGTCTGCTCAAGGACAGGATTATTTTCCTGGGAGAGGAAGTAACGGATGTATCCGCAAGCCTGATTGTATCCCAGCTTTTATTCCTGGAGTCTGAGGATCCGGGTAAGGATATCAGCCTTTATATCAACAGCCCGGGCGGATCTGTGACCGCAGGCATGGCGATCTATGACACCATGCAGTATATAAAGTGCGACGTGTCGACGATCTGTATGGGTATGGCAGCCAGCATGGGAGCTTTCCTTTTGGCAGGCGGAGCAAAGGGCAAGCGCATGGCGCTTCCGAATGCAGAGATTATGATTCATCAGCCCTCCGGCGGAGCCCAGGGACAGGCGACGGATATCAAGATCGTAGCCGACCATATCCTGAAGACGAAGAAGAAGCTGAATGAGATTCTTGCGGCCAATACGGGACAGCCCCTGGATGTCATCGCGGCAGATACCGAGCGTGACAATTATATGAGCGCTGAGGAAGCGGTTGCATACGGTCTGATCGACAGCATTGTAACGAAGAGAGCATAAAGGAAAAGATTTAAATGGCTAGAATGAGTGATGATAAGGTGAGATGTTCTTTCTGCGGAAAGACAAGCGACCAGGTACGAAAGATGATATCCGGTCCCAGCGGAACCTATATCTGTGATGAATGCGTGGAGCTCTGCAACGAATTGATCGAGGAAGAATTCGAGCAGGACGAGACGCTGGAAAAAGAAGATGTCCGTGAGCACATCAATCTGCTGAAGCCAAAGGAGATCAAGGCGGTTCTGGATGATTATGTGATCGGACAGGAGGAAGCCAAGAAGGTACTTTCCGTGGCGGTCTACAATCATTACAAGCGGATTCTGGCAATGGATGATAAGAAAGACAACTCCGATGTCGAGCTGCAAAAGAGCAATGTTCTGCTTCTGGGACCCACCGGCTCCGGAAAGACTCTGCTGGCTCAGACGATGGCGCGTCTTTTGAATGTGCCCTTTGCCATTGCAGACGCGACATCCTTGACAGAGGCCGGATATGTCGGCGAGGATGTGGAGAACATCCTGCTGAAGATCATCCAGGCTGCGGACTATGATATGGAACGCGCCGAGCATGGCATCATCTACATCGATGAGATCGATAAGATTACGAGAAAATCGGAAAATCCGTCGATTACCCGGGACGTATCCGGTGAAGGCGTGCAGCAGGCATTGCTGAAGATCCTGGAGGGTACGATCGCATCGGTGCCGCCCCAGGGAGGCAGAAAGCATCCGCATCAGGAGTTAATTCAGATCGATACAACGAATATTCTCTTTATCTGCGGTGGTGCCTTCGAAGGACTTGAGAAAATCATCGAGCACCGGATGGATCGCAGAAGCATAGGCTTCGGCGCAGAGCTTGGCCGCCCGAATGAGAATGCAGAGATCGGACATCTCCTGCACGAGATGCTTCCGGAGGATCTTGTAAAATTCGGAATGATTCCGGAGTTTGTCGGTCGTCTGCCGGTAACAGTGGCTCTCGATGCCTTGACCAAGGACGATATGATCCGAATTCTGGTAGAGCCGAAGAATTCTATCGTAAAGCAGTATAAAAAGCTGTTTGAGCTGGACGGTGTGAAGCTGTCCTTCGAGCGGGAGGCCATTGAGGCCATTGCGGAGCAGACAGTCAAACGGAAGACGGGAGCCAGAGGTCTGCGCTCCATTATGGAAGCGATCATGATGGACACGATGTATGAGATTCCGTCGGACGATCAGATTACAAATTGTTTGATTACAAAAGAAGTTGTGGAGGGAACAGGCGCGCCTGTGACCGCCGGCAATGAGATAAAAGCCAGGGCTTAGGCCCCGGAGTCAGAAAGAGTTCCGCATGCGGAACTTTTTTCTGATCACAATGGAGGAAAAATATGTCAGAACGAATGGAAACCCTGCCGGTAGTGGCACTTCGCGGAATGACTGTCCTGCCCGATATGGTCATCCATTTTGATGTAAGCAGGCGACGCTCCATCGCAGCTGTCGAGGAGGCCATGCTGCATGAACAGAAGGTTTTTCTGGTCACCCAGAAGGATCTCCAGACGGAAAATCCCGGAGCGGACGACCTGTACCGGATCGGAACCATCGCGAAGGTAAGACAGGTGATTAAGATGCCCCAGAAGATTATCCGGGTGCTGGCGGAAGGCATTGAGCGGGGGGAGTTGTCTCATATTTTTGAGGAAGGAGACTTCCTGGAGGCGGAGATCGTCTGTTTTGAAAAGGAGACAGATCTGGCAGGACTTCCCGAGAGTGCCAGAGAGGCGATGACACGCAACCTGGCGGAGACCTTCGAGGTCTATTGCCGGGAAAATGGGAAAATAGGAAAAGAGACAGTCCGGCAAATCCTGGAGGAGCGGGACCTGGAGAAGCTGATGACGCAGGTCATGGTCAATCTTCCGTTGGCCTTTGAGGACAAGCAAAAGCTTTTAGAGGCAGTCAGCCTGTCGGACCGCTATGAGCTGCTCTGCCTCCTGATGAACAAGGAGATTGAGATTCTGCGATTTAAGCGGGAGCTGCAGCAGAAGGTGAAGGCCCATGTGGATAAGAATCAGCGGGAATACCTTCTGCGTGAAGAATTAAAGGTGATCCGGGAAGAGTTAGGTGAGGATAACACTATTTCCGATGCGGATCATTTTAAAGAAGAAGCAGAGAAGCTGAAGGCTTCAAAGGAAGTCAAGGAAAAGCTGAATAAGGAGATTGCCCGTTTCCGGAATATGGGCATGAATTCCTCCGAGAGCGCCGTACTTCGGGGCTATATCGAGACGATCCTGGAGCTTCCGTGGGACAAGACCTCCCGGGACAGCCGGGATCTGAAGCAGGCAGAGGAGATCCTGAATGCCGACCACTATGGCCTCGAGAAGGTCAAGGAGCGTGTGCTGGAGTACCTGGCAGTGCGGATCCTGACGAAAAAGGGCACCAGTCCGATTCTCTGCCTGGTGGGGCCGCCCGGAACCGGTAAGACCTCGATTGCTCGTTCGATCGCCCGGGCTTTGAATAAAAAATACGTACGCATCTCGCTGGGAGGCGTGCGGGACGAGGCGGAGATTCGGGGACACAGAAGAACCTATGTAGGAGCGATGCCGGGCCGCATTGCCGTGGGAATGAAGCAGGCCGGGGTCAAGAATCCGCTGATGCTGCTGGATGAGATTGACAAGGTCAGCCAGGATTACAAGGGGGATACCTCCTCGGCGCTTCTCGAGGTGCTGGATGCGGAGCAAAACAGCCGTTTTCAGGATCATTATGTCGAGATTCCCATTGATCTGTCAGAGGTGCTCTTTATCGCGACGGCCAACGATGTGCAGACGATCCCGCGCCCACTTCTCGACCGCATGGAGCTTATCGAGGTTACGAGCTATACAGAAAATGAGAAGATCCATATCGCCAGAGAGCATCTGCTCAGAAAGCAGATGGAGAAAAACGGCCTGCAGGAGGGACAGCTGACCATCAGTCAGGCAGCCATGGAGGATCTGATACACAGCTATACGAGAGAGGCCGGCGTTCGCAGACTGGAGCGCTGCCTGGGTGAGGTCTGCAGAAAGGCAGCGAGAGAAATTCTGGAGCAGCAGAAAAAAACAGTCCGGCTGACAGAGAATAATCTTGAAAAATATCTGGGAAAGCCCCGGTATCATTACGATGTAGTCGGAGAGACGGATGAGGTCGGGATCGTGCGCGGCCTGGCATGGACCAGCGTCGGAGGCGATACGCTGCAGATCGAGGTCAATATTATGCCCGGAAAGGGTGAGATCTCCCTGACAGGTCAGCTGGGGGATGTGATGAAGGAATCGGCGAAAACGGGCTTAAGTTATATTCGCTCGGTAAGTGAGGAATTTCAGATTGACAAAGACTTTTTCCGGGAGCATGATATACATATCCATATCCCGGAGGGAGCTGTGCCGAAGGACGGCCCTTCCGCCGGAATTACGATGGCGACGGCAATGCTTTCAGCGATTACGGGAATCCCGGTTTATGCCCGTGTGGCGATGACCGGCGAGATCACCCTGCGCGGACGGGTATTGCCCATCGGGGGCTTAAAGGAAAAGCTGTTGGCGGCAAAGAATGCCGGAATCAAGGTTGTCATTGTACCGGAGAAAAATCGCCGCGATGTCGAAGAAATTTCAGCGGAGATCAAGAAGGGACTGGAGCTTAGATACGCAGAGCAGATGAGAGATGTATTGAAAATAGCCTTTCACGATCCGAAAAATGGAGAAACGAGATGATTATCAAAAATGTAAATCTGGAGACGGTCTGTGGCATTACAAGCCGTCTGCCGGACAATGAATACCCGGAGATCGCCTTTGCCGGAAAGTCCAATGTGGGGAAATCCTCGCTGATCAACGGTCTTTTGAACCGCAAGGCTCTGGCCAGAACCTCGGCTCAGCCCGGAAAGACCCAGACCATCAATTTTTACAATGTCAATCAGAAAATGTATCTGGTGGATCTGCCGGGCTACGGTTATGCGAAGGTGACCCAGGAGATTCGGGAAAAATGGGGCAAGCTCATCGAGCGTTATCTGCACGGCTCCAAGCAGCTGAAGGCAGTATTCTTATTGATTGATATTCGCCATGAGCCCTCGGAAAATGACAAGCGGATGTACGAGTGGATCGTGTGGAACGGCTACGATCCGATCATCATCGCGACAAAGCTGGATAAGATCAAGAGAAGTCAGATCGAAAAGCAGCTGAAGCTGGTTCGAAACGGCCTGGGGGTAAAGCCCGGGACAAAGGTTCTGCCCTTCTCCGCAGAGACGAAGCAGGGACGGGATGAGATCTGGGCGCTGATTGATGAACTGATCATGCCAGAAAATTCCGATTAAATCAGGTTTGCTGTAGCTGGAGGCAAGAATATGGACAAAAAGTACATGAAAAATGTTGTGAATATCATACTGTTTCTGGCGGGGGTGGTGCTGCTCTGTCTTCTGGTTCCTCGCTTTCTGATTTTTTTCATGCCCTTTGTATTAGGCTGGATCATTTCTTTGATCGCCAATCCCCTGGTACGTTTCATGGAGAAGCGGCTGAAGATCGTCCGGAAACACAGCTCCGTCGTCATCATCATCGGAACCATCGCATTGATTGTGTTGGGGGGCTATGCAGCCATCTCCTGGCTGGTAAGAGAGATCTACGGCTTTATGGGGATGCTGCCGGATCTCTACAATGCCCTGCTGGGCGATTTGGAGGATACCAGCACCAACCTGGCCGGACTCTCGGACAAGATTCCGCCTGAGCTTTTAGAAAAGCTGGTGGCGACGATCAACAGCCTCACGAAGTCCCTGGGGGAGCTTGTCAGTACCATTGGAGTTCCTACCGTGGCTGCTGCGGGTAACATTGCCAAAAATATTCCGAACATCCTGGTCAATATGATTTTTACCATCCTGTCTGCCTATTTTTTTATCGCAGAGCGGGAACGTATTCTCCAATGGGGAAGAGAGCATACACCAAAGGAGCTTCGGGAAAAATGGCACTTCATTGCCGACCGGTTCCGGAATGCCGTGGGCGGTTATTTCAAAGCACAGTTTCGGATCATGGGTGTCGTCGGTGTGATTCTGCTGATAGGTTTCTTCATCCTGCATATCAAATATGCGATTTTGTGGGCTCTGTTGATTGCGCTTCTTGACTTCCTTCCATTTTTTGGAACCGGCACAGTGCTGATTCCCTGGGCAGTGCTTCGAATCTTGAGCGGCAATTACAGATTTGCGGTGGGGCTGATCGTCATTTATCTGGTCAGTCAGCTGGTGCGCCAGGTGATACAGCCCAAGATCGTAGGTGATGCGATTGGACTGAATCCTCTGTCGACGATGTTCTTTATGTATATCGGTTATAAGGTCGGGGGAATCCTGGCGATGATTATCGCCGTTCCGGTGGGCTTGATCGTGATCAACCTCTATGAGGCCGGGGCCTTTGATGACATCATCCGGGATATCAAAGAGCTGGCGGAGGGATTGAATCGGTACAGAAAAGGAGAGTAGGTTTTCTACTCTCCTTTTTCTATCGGTTTATAAAAGATTTTCCATCAAATGTGCATACAGCTGCTGGCTTTTGGCGGCCCAGTTGGTACAGATCGATTTGGCCTGCGCCTCTGTCGGAACCACCAGGGTCAGATCAATGATGGCAGAGCCCTTCTCCAGCACCCGGCAGCGAGCGGCATACTCTCCGTGGCCGGTGGGATAGCACTCAGCCGGTATCGAGACTTCATTGCGGAGCTTAAACTGGTGCTCACGGAGATAAGTGTCGATTTCCTCCTGAATCTCCGGGGAAATCTTATGACCGAAGAAGCTCAAGGTCTCCTCCCCCTGGGGAGTAATCGTATAGAGAGAATTGTTGGTGCTGTTTTTGACCTCGACAAAGTTTGCATCGCCGAGATCTGCCAGGGCGGTCTGAATCGTGAAATAATCCGTATATTCCTTGCTGAGCATAAACTCCGTGAGCTGGCCGTTGCTCATGGGAAAGCTTACCTTATCCAGCAGATAGAGCAAAATCAGTTTATATAAAGCCATTGCATCAGCCATGTCCATCGCCCTCCTTTCTTACGTCTGCAGCTTCATAGAGCCGCCCCTGAAAGGTGCCGCGGCGCTTCAGCTCTTTATGTATGGTATTCAATACGGTGCGCTTGGCCTGACTCCAGAGCGGGGCGATCAAGAGATCCTTTGGCCCGTCGCCGGTCAATCGGTGAATGACGAGATCGGGGCGGGAGACCTCGAGACAGCGGATCACCAGATCGACATATTCCTCCATGGTCAATACCGGAAATCCGGTTTCCTGATAATAAGAGGCCAGATCCGTACCCCGGAGGATATGAAGCAGCTGCAGCTTGATGCCGGCCGCACCGGAGGCATCGATATAGCGAACCGTGTCCAGCATCTGCGCGGTACTCTCTCCGGGAAGTCCGAGGATAGCATGGACGACGGTTTCGACTCCGATGGCGCGAAGCTTTTTCATCGCCTCGTCATAGATCGGGAGGGAATAGCCTCGGCGGATAAAGCGCGCGGATTCCTCGTGGATCGTCTGAAGCCCGAGCTCCACCCAGACAGGTTTGATCTGATTCAGCTCCTCAAGGAGACTCAGCACCTCAGGCCCCAGGCAATCCGGCCTGGTGGCGATAGAGAGCACGGCGATATCCGGATGACTGATCGCCTCGCGAAACATCCGATTCAGCTGCCCAAGAGGAGCATAAGTATTCGTATAAGCCTGAAAATAGGCGATATAATGCTGAACGGGGCGCTTTCCGGCAAGCCTTCTTTTTGCGTCCTCGATCTGCTCCGTAATCGAAAGAAAGGGGCTGGAGGCAAAGTCTCCGGAACCGCCGGCACTGCAGAAAATGCAGCCTCCGGTGCCGAGAGTGCCGTCCCGGTTGGGACAGGTACAGCCCCCGTTCAGGGACAATTTATAAAGCTTTTCTCCGAAGCGCCGGCGAAGCGCTTGGTCCAGAGAGAGGTACCGTTCCTCTGCCATCCCAGTCTCCTCCTGCATCGTTACATGATTTCTACATTATAGTAAACTCATTAGCTTTCTGTCAAGAAATGCAATTCAGGCAATGGGCGAAGAAGGCGATGCATTCCCGCGGATAGGGAGTGGTATTCTGCCAAAGAGGCGGAAGTCCGGAAGAAAGAAAGGCCTCGCTCTCGGCACAGCGAAGAAGGACATCGCGAATTGTGCGGATGTCCCGCTCGACACTGGAGCAGGAGACCTGATGACTGGAGGCGATGGGATCATAGATATCCCGCCTTACATTTTGCAGACGGGAATCATCCTCCGCGGCCAATAGGACTGCGTCCGCGAAGTATTCGTAGCCGAGATAACAGGGGTGCAGGCCCGCAGACTGCATAAGAAGATACAATTCATTTCGTTTCATAAGTAAAACCCTCCTTATAAGATTCTATAATAAATACGATTGAGACACGGAAAATCAGACAAAAGCTTAAGAAAATATTAAAATTTTCAGGTGCCGGAAAAAAATGCTTTTCTTTTTGGAAGTACTTGTATATAATATAAGTTACGCAAGTATGTATCTGTATGAATAGGATGCTTCCGCAGGAAGCAGTTGCGATAGAAGAACGAAGAGAGGCATTCGGTGCTGAAGAATTTGAGGTGAGAGCGAATGCGACAGAACGAGAAAGGAGAAAAAGATTATGGCAGGAACAGATATCGGCATTGACCTGGGTACAGCCAGTATCCTTGTATATATAAATGGAAAAGGCGTGGTTCTGAAGGAGCCGTCCGTGGTGGCCTTTGACCGCGATACGAATAAGATTCGCGCCATCGGAGAGGAAGCGAGACTGATGCTGGGAAGAACCCCCGGCAATATCGTAGCGGTACGTCCGCTGCGCCAGGGTGTTATTTCAGACTATACCGTAACCGAGAAGATGCTGAAGTATTTTATTCAGAAGGCGACAGGCAAGCGTTCCTTCCGCAGACCGCGGATCGCAGTCTGTGTGCCCAGCGGTGTTACAGAGGTAGAAAAGAAGGCGGTTGAGGACGCTACTTACCAGGCAGGCGCCAGAGAGGTTATGATCATTGAGGAGCCGATTGCGGCAGCCATCGGAGCCGGTATCGATATTTCCCGTCCCTGCGGAAATATGATCGTAGATATCGGAGGCGGTACCAGCGATATCGCAGTAATCTCCCTCGGAGGAGCTGTTGTCAGCACCTCTGTAAAGGTGGCCGGAGATGATTTCGACGAGGCCATTGTACGGTATATGCGTAAGAAGCACAATCTCCTGATCGGCGAGCGAACAGCAGAGGATATCAAGATCAAAGTAGGAACCTGCTATCCGAGAGCAGAGGTGGATCGAATCAGCGTACGCGGAAGAAATCTGGTAACAGGCCTTCCGAAGTCTGTAGAAGTGACCTCCGAGGACTGCGAGGAGGCTCTCAGAGAGTCGACGATGCAGATCGTAGAGGCTGTTCACAGCGTGCTGGAGAAGACACCGCCTGAGCTGGCTGCAGATATCGCAGACAGAGGAATTGTACTGACCGGCGGCGGCGCCCTGCTTCGCGGACTGGAGGAGCTGCTGGAGGAGAAAACCGGCATCAATACGATGACCGCAGAAGATGCCATGAAGTGCGTGGCTATCGGAACCGGTAAATTCGTAGAGTTCATGGCCGGCAATCGTGATGAATAGGATTACAGAATACTAATGAGGGGCATGACGGAGGCGTATCTGTCATGCCCTTTTTATCATCAGAGAAGATGGAGAAGGGGACGAATGAAGCTCGAAGGCTATGTAGAGCATATTATTTACAGAAATGCAGAAAATGGATATTCCGTGCTGAATCTGGTCTCAGGCGAGGAAGAAATCACAGTGGTAGGGAGCTTTTCCTATCTCAGTGAGGGCGAGCTTTTGGAGCTCACGGGCGATTATACAGAGCATCCGATGTATGGCCGGCAGTTTAAGGCCGAACATTTTGAGATGAAGACGCCGGAGAATGCGCTGGCGATGGAACGGTATCTGGCCAGCGGTGCGATCAAGGGGATCGGAGCCGCACTGGCTTCCCGGATCGTCCGGCGTTTCGGCGAGAAAACCTTTACGATTATGGAGGAGGAGCCGGAGCGGCTTGCCGAGGTAAAGGGTATCAGCGAGCGAAAAGCCAGGGAGATCGCGGAGCAGATGGAGGAAAAGCGGGAGCTTAGGGGAGCCATGGTTTTCCTGCAGGAATATGGAATCTCGATGAATCTTGCCATTCGGATCTATCAGCGCTACGGGCAGGAAATCTATCGCATGATCAAAGAAAATCCCTATCGTCTGGCGGATGATATTGCGGGCGTGGGCTTTCGAACCGCAGACGAGATTGCAAAAAGGGTCGGCATTCGGGAAGACTCGGATTTTCGGATTCGAAGCGGAATCCTGTATACACTGTTGAATGCATCGGCGGAGGGACATACCTGCATCCCGGAAACGATGTTGGAAAGCCGGACAGTGGAGCTTTTGGGCGTGCCTGCGGAGTCGGTAGAACGCCATATCTCGGATCTGGCCATCGATCGAAAGCTGGTGAGGAAGGCCTTGCCGGATGCGAACGGCCGGGAGACGGTCTTTGTCTATGCCTCGTCTTATTATTACGCAGAGCTCAGTGTTGCGGCGATGCTGTATCATCTGAATCTGTCCATCGATGAAAGTGATGCCGTGATCGAGACGAGGATCTCCCGGATCGAGAAGGCGACGAAGACGATGCTGGACGAGCATCAGCGGGAAGCGGTGGCGGCCGCTGCGCGAAACGGACTTTTGATCCTGACCGGCGGTCCCGGTACCGGAAAGACGACGACGATCAATGCGCTGATTCACTATTTTGAAGCAGAGAATCTGGATATTTTCCTGGCAGCACCGACGGGGCGCGCAGCGAAGCGCATGACAGAAGCGACGGGCTGTCAGGCCCAGACCATTCACCGGATGCTGGAGCTGTCCGGCGGCCCGGAAACAGCCGCCCCCGGCCGGGCAATGTTTACCCGGAACGAGGAAAATCCTCTGGAGGCAGACGTTATCATCATTGACGAGATGTCGATGGTGGATCTGCATCTGATGCAGGCCCTTTTAAAGGCCATTGTTCCCGGAACGAGGCTCATCCTGGTGGGAGATGTCAATCAGCTGCCCAGTGTCGGTCCGGGCAGTATCCTGCAGGATATGATTCGCTCGGAGAGCTTTCCGGTGGTGCGCTTGACCAAGATTTTCCGCCAGGCGGCCGAGAGCGATATCATTGTCAATGCCCATAAGATCAACCGGGGAGAGTCAGTTACGCTGGATAACAAAAGCCGGGACTTCTTCTTTTTACAGCGGGAGGATCCGAATATGATTCTTCGGGTGGTGCTGGCCCTGGTGCAGGAAAAAATGCCGCGCTATGTCGGAGCGGAGATCTCCGATATCCAGGTTCTGACACCGATGCGAAAGGGCGCCCTCGGTGTCGAGAATCTGAACCGGATTTTGCAGCGCTATCTGAACCCCGCGGATCCGAATAAGGCGGAAATTCCCTTCGGCCACGGAGGTACAGCAGAGGAAGGAGACGCCGGAAAGGGCGTGCTGCGGGTGGGCGATAAGGTCATGCAGATCCGCAATAATTATCAGCTGGAATGGGAAGTACGAAACCGCTATGGAATAGCGGTCGATAAAGGTGTGGGGGTATTTAACGGGGACATGGGAATCGTCCGCGTGATCAATACCTTCGCGGAAGAGGTTACGGTAGAATTTGAGGAAGGACGTATGGCAGGCTATTCCTTCAAGCAGCTGGATGAGCTGGAGCTGGCCTACGCGATTACGGTACATAAGTCTCAGGGAAGCGAGTATCCGGCGGTGGTGATTCCCCTGCTTTACGGTCCGCGCCCCCTGTTGAACCGCAACCTTTTGTATACGGCGGTAACCAGAGCCCGCTCCTGCGTGACTTTGGTAGGCAGCGCCGCCACCTTTCGGGCAATGATTGAAAATGGTACAGAACAGAAGCGCTATACGGGTCTTTGCGAAACTATCAAATCTTATATATCCTCGCAGATGTCCGATCTGTGATGGGATCACGGGAGGATACGAGATCCTGATCTGTGATACCTGCAGGCCGCTGCTTCGGCCTGTGGGAGAAGCCTGCTGTATGAAATGCGGGAAGCCCCTGACGGAGGAACGGATCGAGTACTGTCCGGATTGCAGACGCCGCACCTATGACTTTGAAAAGGGGCGGGCAGCCTTTGTCTATGACAGTGTCATGCGGGCCTCCATCAGCCGCTTCAAGTATCACAATCGGCGGGAATATGCGGATTTTTATGCCGAGGAGCTTTTGAAACGATACGGCCGTCTGCTTCGCAGGTGGCAGCCGGAGGCTCTGATTCCGATTCCGATCCACAAAAGCCGGATGAAAAAGCGAGGCTTCAATCAGGCCTCCCTAGTAGCGAAACGCATCGGAGAACGGCTGGGTATCCCGGTGGAGAAGGAGCTGCTGGTGCGGACGAAAAAGACGAAACCCCAGAAGAATCTCAGCGATGCAGAGCGCCGGGAGAATTTGAAAAATGCTTTTCAAGTTTCGGGGAATGAGGTAAAATTAAAGAGAGTCGTATTGATCGATGACATCTATACAACGGGAAGTACCCTGCATGCGGGAGCGTCGGTTCTGCGGGAAGCAGGGGTCGAAAAAGTGTATTTTTTGAGCATTTGTATTGGAAGAGGCATCTAAATATGCTATACTGAAATGACATCGTTAAGGAAATGCTGATTTAATCAGCATTTCCTTAGAAGCAAGAGGTGTTTATGTTAAAAGAAGAAAAAATCAGGCTTATGACGAAAGCAGCGGTGTTCGAGTCGGGAGAAGGGAAAAAAGCCCTGGAGATGAACCGTTTTTATAAAGGAGATTATATCAGCCTTCACCTGATCGGAGCATGGCTTTCCTATACCGTAGCTTTTATTCTTCTCGTAGGTCTTTGGGCGTTTTATAAAATGGAATATCTGATGAATAATCTGCACAAGATGGATCTGGGAGCCTTCGGAAAAGGGCTGGTTCTTGCTTACGTGATCGGACTGGTTTTGTATCTTGTGCTTCAATATCGGATATATGCCCTGCGCTATCAGGAGAATAAAAAAAAGCTGGCTGTCTACAATCATATTTTGAAAAAGATCTCGGCCATCTACCGGTCAGAGTCCTTAGGCAGTACGAGTACGACAGAAGGAGCGAATAAGGAATGAAGACGTTACTGGAGATCCGAGAAAGACTGAAGATTTTTTTAGGTAAATATGACCGATACATCTATCCGGTGCTGAAATTTATTCTGGCACTGGTGACGTTCCTGCTGCTCAACAGCCATGTAGGCTTTATGAAGAAGCTGGACAATCCGGGTATTGCCTTTGTTCTGGCGATTCTGTGCGCGTTCCTGCCGATCAATGTGACAGTGGTTTTTGCGGCGATTCTGATTCTTCTTCACGCCTATGCCCTGTCTCTGGAGGTCTTTGCCATTACGCTGGTGATCTTTGCGATCATGCTGCTTTTATTTTTCAGTACAGCGCCGAAGTTTGGCTATGTATTGCTTTTGACCCCGCTGGCCTTTGTGTTGAAGATCCCTTATTTTGTGCCCCTGGCAATGGGACTCGTATCGGCACCGGTGGCTGCGGTTCCGGTGGCCTGTGGGACGATCGTATATTTTATTTTGCACTATCTTGGCCTGAATACGGCGATGCTCAGCAGCGCCCAGAGCAGCACGGTGACCGAGAAGGTAACCTATCTTCTGGACAATGTCCTGAATAATAAAGAGATGATTCTGACGGTGGTAGCCTTTGCGCTGACCATTGTGATTGTATACATGATTCGGCGCCTGCCGGCGGATCACTCCTGGACCATTGCAGTAGTGGCCGGAGCCGTGGCGGATGCCATTGTTCTTCTGAGCGGCAGTCTGGTTCTCGGGATCTCGCCCAAATTTGTCAGCGTGATCATAGGAGGAATCGTGTCGGCGCTTCTTGCCCTGATTTTGCAGCTGACGGTCTTCAGTCTGGATTATTCGAGAACGGAATTTGTTCAGTTTGAGGACGATGAATATTATTACTATGTGAAGGCAGTTCCGAAGATCAGCATTGCGGTTCCGGAGAAAAAGGTTAAAAAGATCAATGCGCAGAAGACACCGCAGCGCAGGAGCTCATCGGGGAGAAAGAAAAACAGCTCGGTACACCGTTAAAGGCTTGAGTCTCGGGAAGGAAGTGAAGGCGTGCAAGGCTCAATAGGAGATTTTATAAATCAATATATTTCCTTCAATACCATTCATTGGAATGATCTCCTGGATGTCGTGATCCTGTCTTTTCTGATCTATGAAATCATTGTATGGATTCAGAAGACCCGCGCCTGGGTTCTTCTGAAGGGCTTTGGCTTTTTGCTGGCATTTATCTTCGTGGCCTGGGCCCTGAGACTGAATACGATTCTGTGGCTGAGCAAGAATATCTTCAGCCTCGGCATCACCGCCTTGGTGATCGTATTTCAGCCGGAGCTTCGAAAAGCTCTGGAGCAGCTGGGACGGAAGAATATCCTAAGCTCCATGTTCAATTTTGATAATGTCAAGGACACGGAGGCCAGATTCAGTGATAAGACGGTCAATGAACTGGTAAAGGCAGTTTTTGAGATGGCGAAGGTGAAGACCGGAGCCCTGATTGTCATAGAAAAAGAAACACCGCTGAATGAGTATGAACGCACCGGCATCACGCTGGATTCGGTTCTGACCAGTCAGCTTTTGATCAATATTTTCGAAAAAAATACACCGCTGCATGACGGCGCAGTGATTGTCAGGGGCGATCGCATCGTCTCTGCGACCTGCTATCTGCCTTTGTCTGATAATCTCTTCCTGAGCAAGGAGCTGGGCACCCGTCACCGTGCGGCGGTAGGCATCAGTGAGGTGACGGACTCTCTGACGATCGTGGTATCGGAGGAGACCGGAGCCGTATCGGTGGCGATGGAGGGGGACATCAAGCGCAACCTGACGCAGGAGGCTTTGCGTGCGCAGCTTGCAGCCGCGCAGGATAAGGCACAGGATACCGGACGCTTCAAGTTGTGGAAAGGACGGGGGAAAAAGCATGAAAAAAATGCTGACCAATAACCTGGGACTCAAGCTCATCTCCGTAATTGCAGCGATTATGCTCTGGCTGATTGTCATGAATATCGATGACCCCTATACCTACCGTGATTTTTCTCCGATCCAGGTGACGATGCTCAACGAAGATGTCGTGACGGATCAGGGAAAGGTCTATAAGATCGAAGACGGCAGTGACGTCATCAGCATTCGGGTGACCGGAAAGAAGTCGGTTCTGGAGGAATTGAATATCGAGGATTTCATCGCAACAGCCGATATGCAGAAAAGCATCAAATACAACGATCTGGTCGGCATCGAGGTTAGCTGCAGCAATAAGAATGTCCGCAGTGCGGATATCAGCCTGAGCCGGGAAAACGTCGTGATCAGTGTGGAGGACGCGTCCTCCGAGCAGTTTAATGTCGTTGTAAAGCAAAACGGCAAGGTGGCTGACGGGTATCTGATCGGCACCGCCCTCCCGGAGCAGAGTCTGATTCAGATCAGCGGCCCGGCTTCCGTCATTGCGAAGATTAAGCGGGTAGAGGTGGAGATCAAGACCACCGGTGTCAATTCCGACCGCACGATACACGGAAAGCTGAATGTGCTGGACAGCAACGGGGAGGCAGTGGATACGACCTATCTCGAGTATACGGGAAAGAACGACGGTATGGATGTGACGATTACGATGCTGCGGACGAAGACCGTTCCGCTTACCGTCGGGCATTCGGGCACGCCGGCAGACGGCTATAGCTTCGGATCCATTTCCTATAAGCCGGAGACCATCCAGATTGCGGGAACCTCCGGTGTCATCAGCAAGATCACAGCCATCGCGATTCCGGATGACGTGGTCAATATTGACGACATTTCGGAGAACCAGCAGCTGACCATCGATATCACGGACTATCTGCCGGATGGTATCCGTCTGGTGGATGATGCAGACGCTTCCGTGGCAGTCAGCATCGAGATCGAGAAGAAGCAGGGAAAGACAGTCAGCATTCCGGTATCGGAGATTGACCTTCAGAATGTACCGAGTGGAATGGAGGTAGACTTTGGCGACATCTCAGAGGTGGAGTTTATCGTCATGGCCACCAGCGAAGAGCTTGCGGATCTGGATACGGATGCCATTACGGTATCCCTGGATGTGGATGACCATACCAAGGCCGGAAGCTATACGGGAACCCTGAATGTGACGCTTCCGGACAGCGCCTACAGCCTGATGCAGGATGTGGAGATAGACTATAAGCTGGTAAAGGAGACGGCTATAGAGGAGAGGTAACTATTCAGAACCAGCCCGAAGCACTTGCTGCTGAGGGCGTATGAAAATG
>CAVFGF010000034.1:0-21980 GCA_963621925.1 Alistipes onderdonkii
TTTTGCATTATATAGGGTCTGATCTGCCAGTCCACCCCTTCCTTCAAAACTCAATCTGGTTAAAAGCGGCGTATTCTTCGCCATTACCTTTTTCACAATTTCCAGTGTCGGTGTTTCGCCTTTTTCCGGCTTGACCATCCAAGCACATTCCTGTCCACGTATTACATTGCTGCGAAATACACCTCCCAGATTATAACGTTCTCCGCTTCTAACGAAATTCAATGGATTGTTTGTAAACTTCACGTAATACACATTTCCCACTACAATATTTAAGTATGCATCCTGGGCGTGGTGAAAATCATTTACGCTCCTTGCCTTCAATAGTTCATTCGCATTTCGGAAATCGGAAACGTTTCGTGCCTTTGCATAAACAATCGCTGTTGAGTCCGGCAGTACCTCTTTCAGAATAGAAGCCACCCCTTTGGTGCCCTGGCTGGTTTCCACCAACTGACGCGCAATAAAGCCTGCTTTCTGTTCATCACTAAAAGGCTCTCTGCCTGTTAAGCGCTTATATTTCTCATCATTTATCAATTTTTCCCGATGCAATTCCTTCCACCAGGAAAGGCGCGCCTTGTAAATGTCTTCCCCCAACGGATACTGATCGCTTTTATGGGCATTCTTTTCTTTTTCCACTAAAACCAGGTTATTGTCCAGATTATCATCTTTCACAAAATGTCTCGGATAAATATGATCCAGGTCGTATTTGGTCGTAAACAATTCTCCTAAATCAATGGGATTTCCTGTATACATACAGCGGCCGCGCTGTGTCAGATACAGATACATCTTCTTACTCCGTATCCTGCCATCCTGCTCTGCAGCCTCTATTTCTGCTTTCCAGTTATGATCCTCATCCTTAATATTCTTATATAACTCCTGAAACTTCTTCCCTCTGGACTCCTTCATCTCCCGCCTTTCATCATGCTCCCTAGTCATTTCAATAAAGACCCTTTTCGGCGGCTCGCCCATTACTTTTTCTACCTCTTTCAGAATAAGCAATGTCTGCCAGATCATCCGTTTGACCGGTGCCGAGAAATAATATCCTTCCAGGTCTTCCGGTGCAATTTCCGTCAGAGATTTTGTCAGTTTTTCCTGCTGCCCTTCCAGTTCCGCTTTATAAGTATATCTATCATCCGCCAACAGCTCCATCAGGTTGTCATTGGATTCCCACAGCATACGAATGAGGGACATTGCTTCCCCTGTCTCTTTGCTGCATCCATTTAATTCCAAAAATCTTTTTGACAGATTCCCCCAATCCTTCAATTTAAATCCGAGAATTCTCTTTATCTGTTCCTTTGTGAGAATATCTCCATATTTTTCTTCCAGCTGCTCCTTCAAAAACTTCTTTGCATCTCCGTAAATGGTACACCAGAAAACGATCTGTTCTACCATTTTTTTACAGGAATCCTCCTGTATTTTTTCTCCAAAAATAGCTTTAAACTTTCCATAGGAAGACAACGAACTGTTAAAGGTATCCATCATTCCTGTAAGCTCGTCTTCTTCTCCATCCTGTAAGATTCCAGCTCCCTTCAGATAATTTACAATCTGCTTTCTGGTCACCCGTTTTCCCCGTTCAAACAGCTGTTTATAAATGTCTTGTTTCACAGACAACGGCAGCTTTTCACCTCTGACGCGCAGATTATTCAGTTCATTCAGGACACAGTAGCTCTCGTATTCCAGGGAAGCCTTTGGCAACACCATTTCACCGCTCAGATAGGTACAACGGCGCACCATGCGCGAAATAAATGCCTCAGAAGTTGCCTTCATGTCGATTTTATCTTCTATATTCCATGGCAGCACTTTACCCGGTTCTTTTCGTACAACCCAGCCGTTTCCACCATTTTTCCCGCTGTTTTCGGAAGTTGGCCCCACGTAATAGGGAATCTGAAAAGCAAATAATTTCAGAATACGCTCCGACACCGTATATCCGGATTCATCCTTTTCCTGCAAAAATGGCAAATAATGCTCCGCATTCTCCAGTATCTTTTTCATTTCCTTGTAATGAATCTGATTGGGAATGACACCGTTATCTGAAGTCAGTTGCTTTGGTAAAAACTGTTCCTTTTCTATTTCTTCTAAAATATAGTTACAGTCTATGTCTTCCTGCGGATAACTTTTCAGCATTTTCTTAATCGTAGCATATAACTCATCCCTACTGCGGCCATCCATATTTCGACGTACTTTCTCACCGGAATTCATAGAATGCACATAGGCGCTGTAAGAAGCCTTTTCGCTGCTGCGAAACAGCAACTGATATTCTTCTTTCGTGCCATATTTCCTTACTGTTCTTTTTAAGCGCTGCAAATCCGCCTTATGCTTCTCATATTCCTGTATCCTTGCTTCTGAAAGATACTGACATTCTCCCATAATCTGGCTCAATACCGCCGTATCATATAGTTCCTTCATGCAAAGAATCAGTTCATACTTTTCCTCGCCCAGAAGTTCCGCTATTTCTGTCGCTTTTTCCTCAAAACTGCTGTCAGAAAAATTCACCTTGATACTCTTATCAAAATCTTCGGAAACTGCCGTCCCGTACATTTGCTTGACGCTCTTCTCCAGGCCGATAATACATTCTATCAGCGTTGCCTGCTGCTTTTTCTTTTTATCGATTTCCAAAAGAACACACAGCTGTTCTGCCTTTCTTTTTCTGGAGAATTCCCTGCTGCACAGAATTTCCTGCAGTCTTTTACTATCTATCTCCTGTGGAAAAGTAAGTTCAAGTACCTCTTCTGCTTTTGATGCAAAATCCTGATATACATCTGAAAGCTTTCGATTTTCTCCATCCGTCCCCAGCGTAGCATTCAGGAAATGACCTCTGTGTTTATACATATTCAGCAAGGCCAGATAGACCAGTCGTACATCGTGCGGTTCTTTTGAGTTCAATAGCTCCCGGCGCAGATGGAATATGGTCGGGTACTCTTTAAAGTAATCTCTATCCGTATAGTTTTCGTCCGCAAAGATTCCGTTCTTTCCCTTTACTACCTCTTCCTTATCTTCTGGGAAATATTTACTATTCTCCATTCTCTGGTAAAAGTAAGGATCTACTTTTTGAATTTCATCATGAAAATAGTCTTTCAGTAATCCAATTCTCGCCACCTCACGTTGTCTGCGTCTGCGGCTGACTCTCTGGGTTCTGCGATCGACCGCTGTCTTCGCTTCCTCAAATTCCCGGATTCCCCATAAGTCTTTGCGATGTCTTCGAATCAGATTGTAATTTTCATCCGTAACAGCCCAACCGACCGAGCTGGTTCCCATATCCAGACCTAAATAATATTTCATCTGCTGCTCCTTCTTTTTCTTTATTTTCTATTGCCTTTTTTTCAAAATATGTTATGCTAAAGATGCTTACAAGACGAGTGCAAATAAGGTTTATCCGAATCCGTCTTTCGAGACCCTGCATGGTGCAGGATAAAAGAGCTGGCAACGGCTCTTTTTTTATTGTCTCTTTCTAATTTTCATATTACCATAATTCCCCGCATACGCAAAGAAGAACTTTTCAGAAAATTCAAACTATTTCCCAAAAAGTTCTTCTCAAATTTCATACTTCCTATAAATTCGTGTTCTTTTTACAACGCCTTCGTCGTCCACCGACTCATATCCCAGACTTCTCCTACCACTTCCTGATAAAACTCCGGCTCGTGGCAGATCAAAAGGATACTTCCTTTATACTCCTTCAATGCCCGCTTCAGCTCCTCCTTGGCCTCCACATCCAGATGGTTCGTGGGCTCGTCCAGGAGGAGGAAATTCGTATCCCGGTTGATGAGCTTGCAAAGGCGAACCTTCGCCTGCTCGCCGCCGCTTAAAACCCGGACCTGGCTCTCGATATGCTTGGTGGTCAGGCCGCATTTCGCCAGGGCTGCACGAATCTCCTGCTGGTTATAGGAAGGAAATTCGTTCCAGATCTCGTCGATGCAGGTGGTCTTATTATCCCCCTTTACCTCCTGCTCGAAATAGCCAAGCTCAAGATTCTCGCCCATCTCGCAGCTGCCGGAGAGGGAGGGAATCAGACCCAGGATGCTCTTCAGAAGCGTCGTTTTTCCGATGCCGTTGGTCCCCACCAGGGCAATCTTCTGACCCCGCTCCATGCTGAAATTCAGCGGCTTCGACAAGGGTTCGTCATACCCGATGACCAGATCCTTTGTCTCAAAAAGCATTTTTCCGGGGGTGCGTCCGAAGCGGAAGCAAAACTCGGGCTTTGGCTTCTCAGCCGCCAGCTCGATGAGATCCATCTTGTCCAGCTTTTTCTGTCTGGACATGGCCATATTCCGGGTAGAAACCCGAGCCTTGTTGCGGGCCACGAAATCCTTCAGCTCACTGATCTCCTGCTGCTGGCGCCGGTAAGCCGCCTCTAACTGTGCCTTTTTGACCGCATAGACCTCCTGAAAATGCTCATAATCGCCCACATAGCGGTTCAGCTCCTGATTTTCCATATGATAAATGATATTGACGACCTCATTCATAAAGGGAACATCGTGGGAAATCAGGATAAAGGCATTTTCATAATCCAGAAGATACCGCTTCAGCCAGCCGATATGCTCCTCATCCAGATAGTTTGTCGGCTCATCGAGAAGCAGGATATCCGGCTTCTCCAACAAGAGCTTTGCCAGCAATACCTTGGTTCTCTGGCCGCCGCTTAGATCCGTCACATCCCGGTCAAGGCCTAGCTCCAGAAGTCCCAGCGCCCTGGCTACCTCCTCCACCTTTGCATCGATGGTATAGAAATCATGTAGGGTCAATTCATCCTGGATCGTCCCCAGCTCCTCCATCAAAGCCTCCATCTCGTCTCCGGCATCCCCCAGCATATCGCAAATTTCATTCATCCGCTCTTCTTTTTTCAGCAGCGGATCAAAGGCCGACTTCAGAACCTCTCCGACAGTCATTCCCTTTTCCAGCACGGCATGCTGGTCGAGATAGCCTGCATGGACATTTTTTGCCCATTCTACCTTGCCCTCGTCGGGCATTAGTTTCCCGGTCACAATGCTTAGGAAGGTGGATTTTCCCTCGCCGTTGGCGCCTACCAGACCGATATGCTCTCCCTTCAACAGCCGAAAGGATACATCGCTGAAAATAGCCCTGTCCCCAAAGCCATGGGTCAGATGCTCTACATTTAAAATACTCATAACGCACTCCCTGTTTTGATCTCTTCCGCAGCCCTCTCTGCCGTATCCGCATAGGCATCGAAGCTGCCCTCCGTCATCTCCTGTTCCAAGGCAATCACCTGAATCCCGACTCCGCGGGCCGATGCCAATATGCCCTCTAAGGCCTCCCGGTGGTTCGCATGGATGACAATATAATCTGCATCCTCCGCCACCAGCTCATTTACCGCCAGCATCTGATATTCGATGGGATTGACATCGCAAAGAACAAAGCTATGATAGCTAAGCTTCCTGGCTTCGGCGGCCTCCGCGGCCGTGACATCCGGTGTTTTGATGGAAAGCTCGGCCCCAAGCTCCGAAGCCAGCGACTGAAAAGCCGCCTCAAGCTCTTTGTTTTCTGCAGCGTCCCGGCTGCTTAGGATGAGGCCGATGCGAAGGGGGATATCCTCAAATTTTTCCTCTTCCTGCGCTGTCTTCGAGGCGGTCTCTTCCTGCACCTTCTTCTCGCCTGCGCTGCCGCAGGCGCCGATAAACAGCAGGCTGCAAAGGCAGAGAGAAAGGAGCCAATAGCACTTCCCTTTACCCTTCATATCGCACCGCCAGAAACCAGGTATCCTCTTTTTCACTGATCCGCCACTCCTTCAAAAGCTTCATCGCCTTCTCTTCCCGGAGCCATCGCTTTGCATATCCCCTGTCATGGGCATAGACAAAAAGCATACCTCCGGGCGTCAGCCAGTCTCCGGCCTGCCGAAACAGTGCCCGGTATAGGCAGTCCACATCATGGGCGCTGCGATTCTTTCCTTCTGTCGGCATGTCGGTAATGATTTCATCAAATTTATATTCATGACTGAAATCCCGCATATCCCGGTTGATAAAATGAGCCGGAATCCCTGCTGCCGCCGCATTCTCCCTGGCTCCCTGTATCGCCTGCCCGAAGACATCGACGCCGTAGAGGGTATCTGCATGCAGTGCATAATTTCGCTCAAAAAGCAGGGTGCCAACACCGCAGAAGGGATCCAAAACCCTGGCTTTTTCCTTCTGATAGGGCTTAGCAAGCTCCATCAGGATCGCTGCCAATGCCGGCTGCATCGATGCGGCAATGCTTTTTCTCCGGTAGGCAAACCGGCGATCCGGGAGATTGGAAAATTTTAACAACGGCAGGAAGCCGCCGGATTTCTTTTCGATCAGACGAAGCTCCACCTCGTAGTCGGAGATATCGTTCAAAAGCGTCCCTCCGCTCTCCAGCATCAGGCCGTCTGCCAGCTTTTTGGTAAAGAGGCTGCGCTCGGAAAGGTTCATCCTGCTGCGGCACTCGATCCGAAATTTCCAGGGAGCGCCTCCCTCCTGGAAGCGCTTCAAAAGCTCCCGAAGATTCGACGCTGCCAGAGATTTCGCTGCATTTTCTGCAGTTACCTCCTCGACATCCAGTGTAAATAAAAGCTCCCTCCATGTACGAAGCCTAAGAAGCTCCGAAAGGTCTGCGTCCTTTACCCGCATCCCGGAGCCCATCAGGGTCACATCGCCCGTGGTAATCTGCTCCGCTGTCAGCTCCCTATGCTCCTTCCAGGTCGTCAAAATCACGTCGGCCGGCTCCGAAAGTCCTAGAAAGCGGCGTTTCTTCGCACTCTCATATTCTGAAATCAGGCCATTTAAGGCCTCCAGCTCCTCCCGCAGATGCTTTTCATTCTCCGGGATTCGCTTTTCTCCCAACAGAATGCGCCTGCGCTCCTTCAAAAAGGGAAGTGCCTCCTCGCAGTCACAGCCCTGCAGGGCGAGAAAATAAGCGCTCCTAACAAATCGCTGTTCTTCCTTTGTATAAGCTTCAAGCAGTGCATCCCGGCACTCGTCCCGCCCCAGCAGGCCCAGCACCAGAGCCGCATTTTTCCGCACCTTCGGATCCGTATTTTTCAAAAGAGAAATCCACAGTTCCGGTTCCTTCTCAAACTGCTCGTCCAGCCACAGGCCTGCTGCCGGGCCTTCCTTTTTGTCCCGCAAAAGTCCGCGCAGCACGGACAGACTTTCCCGAAGCTCCTCCCCATTTTTTATCTTTTCATATAAGTTATACAAGGCTTTCGTTTCCTTCCTATCAAAGTTGGTTCGGGTGTCAAAACATCCGAACCATTGGTTATACGGATTATTTTATCATACACCTGCTTTTCTGCCAACGCTTTTGACTGTCATGTCCTCCAGAACCACGGTATCCTCCGTAAGACTCTCGTCTGTCCCCTGAATCAACCAGCGTTCCACATCCGGCTCACCTCGCTCCGCCACGCCCGGAAGTCTTCCCGGTGTCCGGCCTTTTTCCACGGCTTCTACGTAAATCAGGCGTCCGGCCTCATTTTCAAATCGAATTTCGGAGGTCTCGACCCCCTGCATCCAGACGGCATCCAGAGATAGTCAGAAAATTTTTCTGCATATTCTTTTTTAACCGTTTCCATAAATTCCGGCTGTCCGGAGAGATAGTAGAACCATAGCGTACTCTCCCCGTCGTGGAGTGTCAGATAGGAAAGTCCTGCCGTATTCTGATTAAAATTTTCCACCCGGCCGAAGCCCTTGTCAAAATCCCAGACCGGACCGCCGAAGATCTTGGTGCTTACAGTATCCGGTTTCTTATAAAAGAAAGAGCTGGTCAGTCCCCCTGCATTGTTTTTGGTAATTTCTTCCACTATATACTTGTCTGCCCAGGATTCCAGGTCGATGTACTCGGTATAATGGGTCCCTGTCTTCGGACTGCAGCCTGGGAAAGCTTCACATGATAGGACATCTTCTCATATCGAAAGGTCTGATTTCCCCTGCCGGAAATACTCTTCAGCTCGTCCGCCAGTAATGTCTGTCCCTCCGGATCCGTAAAGCTCACGCTTGCCGCCGGGCTGACGATAGTCAAGCTGCTCAAATCTGCAAAGGAAGGCAGAAACACATAGGCCTGCCCCGCGTCCTCACGCTCTCCATCTGCCAGATAACAGGGTACCCTGCGTCCGTTTCCGTATTCCACGGACAGCAAACCTTCCTGATTTTCCTGGGTCAGCACCCGGCGAAGCTTCAACTCCCCGCGGAGCCACAGGAACAGGAGCAGCACAAGCAGTATCAGAAAAATATGCGCGATATTTCTCCCTCTTTTCCATCCCTTCTGTCTCTTCAATCTTCCTCTTCTCCTGTACGTTCCGTTTTCCGAAGATAGCGATGCATGGTCTTATCTTTCCACTGGAAGCTCTGTATCCGGGAAAAACCAAGCTTCTCAAGAAGCGATCGGGATGGGAGATTCTCCTCCTCCGCGTAGGCGCTGAGCCCCGAAAATTGCAATACCTGTTCCCCGTAGGCCAGCAAAACCCTGCAGGCTTCCTCCGCATATCCCTGTCTTCGGTATTTTCTATCTATCAGATAACCCAGATCCATCTCCGAGAAATCCAGATAGTCCGCTATCCCGAAGCCGCAGCGGCCGATGAGCTGTCCGCTTTTCTTCTCAAATACCAGCCACATGCCGCATTGATACAGGCCGTACATATATTCGATATAGGCCTTCGCTTCGTCTTCCCCGATCGCCGGAAAGCCATTTCGCAGGCAAAGGGCGTTGACGTCCGGGAGATCGGAAAGGGTCATTTCCCGAATCAGAAGCCTTTCGGTCTCTGCGATAATTACCGGGATCCCCAAGGCTCTGGTATGTATCTCCTCTAAGAACGTCCGGTCAATCTCCTCAAAGCCCTCCAGGAGAATAAGGCAGCCGGAAAGCTTCTCCCCAGTCCTCTGCGGATTCAGATAACCGATGCAGAAAAATCCCCCCTCCAGGGCAATTCTTTCATCCTCGTCTGTCTCTACCAGACAGAGCAGCTCCTTCGGCGCGCCAAGTTCCTTCGCTGCTTCCAAAAGTTTGGCCTCGCCACTCCCGGAAGGCAAGCTTCTCCATGCAAGACCGGACGCCGTCAAGTGCTGTTCCAGGGGCTTGGTATCGGAGGCCTGCAGGATCAGCCCCTTCAGCATTGTACCGACAGTTCCTTTTTGTTTACTCATTTCCCTTTATGTTCCGAAAATGCTCTTTGATCTGCCGCTCATAGCCATTGTCCGACAGCTCATAGAACTTCTCCCCCAGCACCTCATCCGGCAGATATTGCTGCTCCACGTAGTGATTTGGATAATCATGAGCATACTTGTAGCCCGTACCATGTCCCAGCTTCCCGGCTCCCGGATAATGGGCATCCTTCAGATGAGGCGGTACGCTCGTAGGCTTTGACTTCACAGATGCCATCGCTCTGGTAATGGCCTCCACGGCAGAATTGCTCTTGGGCGCACAGGCTACATAAGAGGCCGCCTGAGCCAGGATGATCTGCGCCTCCGGGAATCCGATCCGCTCCACGGCCTGGGCTGCCGATACCGCCACCGTCAGTGCCATAGGGTCGGCATTTCCCACATCCTCAGAAGCGCAAATCATAATGCGGCGGGCGATAAAGCGCTCATCCTCCCCCGCATAGATCATTTTTGCCAGATAGTAGACCGCTGCATCCGGATCCGAACCCCGCATGCTCTTGATAAAGGCGGAAATCGTATCATAATGGTTGTCCCCGGTCTTGTCATAGCGAACCGTACGCTTCTGGATACACTCCGCCATCACAGCCTCGGTCAGATGGATCCGCCCGTCCTCTCCCGGATCCGTCGTCAGGACACCAAGCTCCACCGCATTTAAGGCCGCTCTCGCATCGCCTCCGGCGATATCCGCCAGAAAATCCGCCGCCTCCGGCGTCATATCTGCCTGATAGCTGCCCATACCCCGCTCCGTATCGGTAAGAGCCCGCTCGATGAGCTTCCGGATATCTTCCTTTTCCAGAGGCTTTAGTTCAAAGATTACGGAGCGGGATAATAGCGCCCCGTTGACCTCAAAATAAGGATTTTCCGTCGTCGCCCCGATCAAAATGACGGTTCCGTCCTCCACAAAGGGAAGAAGATAATCCTGCTGTCCCTTATTAAAGCGGTGGATCTCATCGACAAAAAGAATCGTTTTACGTCCATACATCCCCAGGTTATCCTTGGCTCGGCTGACGACCGCCTCCATGTCCTTCTTTCCGGCCACCGTCGCGTTCAGCTGCGTAAAGTCGGCCTTTGTCGTATTTGCAATGACCCGAGCAATCGTCGTCTTGCCGGTTCCCGGCGGGCCATAGAAGATCAGGGAGCTTAGCTTGTCCGCACGGATCGCCCGATATAATAACTTGTCCTTTCCGAGAATATGTCGCTGCCCGACGATCTCATCTAGGGTTTTGGGCCGCAGGCGGGAGGCCAGCGGCGCCTCCTGCTTCATGGTATTCTCCCGCATATAATCAAACAAATCCATCTTACCGACTCCTTATTTAACGCACGCAAGGCAGGATTATGCCTTGGCTGCACAATCCTGCCTGAAATATTCCCGCGCAATCTTTTTTTGATCAATTGTCTGTCTGCTGTTGGCTTCCTGCGGCTCCTTGAAGCTTGGAACGACCTGGTGAAGGGCACTGCGCGCCCTCGCGTCATCCCCGGTATCACAGGCCTCCTGCAAAATCCGCAGCTTCTCCTCGATTTCCTCCACAGGCAAAGGCGTGTCCTTCTCGATAAAGATGATCCGATTCTCGGTTTTATCGAGCTCTTCGGTTCGGACAAGAAGCTCCTCATAGAGCTTTTCTCCGGGTCGAAGTCCTGTCTCCACGATGGAGATCCCCTGCACGCCGGACAGACGAATCATATTCTGAGCCAGATCATAGATGCGAACCGGCTCTCCCATATCCAGGACAAAGAGCTCTCCGTTCTTCGCCATGGCGCCGCTCTGCAAAACAAGCTGAGCCGCCTCCGGAATCGACATGAAGTAGCGGATGATTCGCTTATCTGTCACCGTCACCGGACCGCCGCTGGCGATCTGTCTCTTAAACAGCGGAATGACAGAGCCCGCACTTCCAAGCACATTTCCGAAACGCGTCGAGCTGTAGCGAACGGTTCCTCTCGTGCTGGCACTTTGCACGATCATCTCGCACATCCGCTTGGTGGCTCCCATGACATTCGTGGGATTTACCGCCTTGTCTGTCGAGACCATCATAAAGCGCTCGGCCTCGTACTCCTCACAAAGTTCCACCAGATTCTTTGTGCCGAATACATTATTATAGATCGCTTCCACACAATTGTGTTCCATCAAAGGAACATGCTTATGCGCTGCAGCATTGATGACAATCTGCGGATGATGTCTCAAAAAGACCTGTTCCAATGCCTTTCTGTGGGTAATGGAACAAATTTCAATCTGCAGCTGCAGCTTGCTGCCATACAGGATTTTCAGCTCCTGCTGTACATCATAAGCTCCGTTTTCATAGATGTCAAGGATGACAATCTTCTCCGGCTGCATCGCAGCCAGCTGTCTGCAAAGCTCGGAGCCAATCGATCCGCCTCCGCCGGTAATCAAAATCACCTTATTCTTGAAATAATCGCTGGTTTTTTCATCCACCACGGCCATAGGCTTTCGAAAAAGGAGCTCCTCGATATCGAATTCCCGCAGATGACGCTTTCCGCCTGCCGCGTAGATCACCGGATAATCATAGACCTTCAGCTTATATCCGGCCTCCTTGTAAAAATCATAGAGCTTCTTTTTCTTTTCTATGTCGATGGAATGAACCGCAAAAATAATCTCCTGAACCTCGGCGCTTTTTAGCTTTCCTAAGGTGTCCTCGCCCTCCGGATAGACCATCATGCCGTGTATCTGGCGTCCTACCTTTTCCTCATCGATGTCGATAAAGCATCTGGGAAGATAGGTCGATTCCTTATTGCTTAGAAGCTCATCCGCCAACGCAACTCCGACACTTCCGGCACCGATGATCGCTACCTTGATTTTCTGCGCCTCTTTTTTATTCTGGGGCTCAATGCCGGCCACCAGATAAAGGAGGCGGGACAGGAGCCTGCCCTTCAAGGTTTCCTGTTCTCCGAATTTATAAGCGTAGCGGTAACCCATCCGGATGGCCAGACTGCCCAGAAGATTCAGACAGACCAGGCAAAGCATCCGCGCGAAGGTCAGCTTCTCCGGCAGCAGCAGGATCTCAAGAATCACATAAAGCCAAAAACCTACCGCATCCGCACACATCAGACGAATGTAGCACTGAATGCCACCATATCTCCAGATTTGATTGTAAACCTTCAAAAGATATCTGGTACAGAATATGCATAAAAAAGCCACTACCGCCTGCCGGCATACCCCACCGACGGAAAGTGCCTCGTTGCCGCGATAAAAGACCAGCATCAAAAGAACGGCTGCCAGATAAATCACTATATCATATAGAATCAGTGCAAAATGCACTCTTCGTTTTTTTCGATTTTTTTTACTATCTGTTTGATTCAAAATTAAACTATCCTGCATCGATTCCCGAAGGGAATGACACAGCTTCTCCCTCAAAAAAATAAAACGAATGATGCAAAAAGGATTGGACTCAGGGAAACAAAAGCTTCTCTGAGTCCCCCCTCATGTGAGGCCTTCTATCTTAAGCCTCTTTTTTCTTCAGAGCTACAGAAGCGCTGCCAAGAACAACTGCTGCGCCAACCCAAAGCATCCAATCGGACGCTACTCCGGTCTTCGGAGAGGTAGCTGCAGAGGAGCTGCTGCTGGAAGAGCTGCTGGAAGAGCTGCTGGAAGAAGAGCCGCTGCCGGAAGTGCTGCTGCCATTGTTTGTCGTGGTCTTCGCTACGATGACAACCGGAGAAAGGCTGGTAAACTTTGCAGTTACCGTCTTTGTACTGCTGTCATAGCTTGACTCTACTACTTCCCAAGCGGTGCCGTTAAAGTGCAGTACGGTCACATCGCTGACAGAGCCTGTCAGGTTCGGCAGATTTAACTTTACGACATATTTGCCGTCCACCTTCTCAGTATCAGGCTTTGCTACCAGATCGAAAACCGGTGTCAGGGCTGTTTTTCCCTCTACGGCTTTCTGCACCTCTGCGGAAGCATCCTTTACCAGAGTGGTCAGATCCTTCTCTGCATCCTTGTACTTTGCGTCTGCCGCACTCACTTCATAGCCCTCGGATTTCACCGTGACATTTGTGGTGCTGCTTCCTGCTGCGGATACAGACAGGGTCTGTGCTGCCAGAAGTCCTACCAGCATCAGTGTAGCAAGAATCTTCTTTTTCATGTTCTTTTCCTCCATTCCTTTCTTAATTTTCTATAGATACCAGTACAGCTTGTACCAGATATCTTCGGTCTGCCTGACCCTTGTAGCAGGTCGAGAGGGTAATGATCTTGTCCTCCTCCGTTACCTCTATGTCTGTATCTACAAAGGCATTCATGTCACGCATATTCCGGATGCCGTCCAGATAGCTTCGAAATACGTCCTTGTCCTGAAAATCAAAGCTCAGCATCAAATGCCGGCTGTCATAAAGATAGGCTGCAAAGATGGTATAATGCAGGATGCGATCCGGCATATAGATCGTAATCTCCCGATTATTATCAAAGAAATCCCGATCGCTGTAGTTATGAAGGGTACGGAACATGCTGCCGTTCTTCATATTGTGGCCATAGATAATCGTATTCGGATCCGAAAAATCCATACTGTTGTAATCTTCGGTAAAGATCGCTCCGGCAATGCTCTCGGTCTGATCCACGCTATGGTTCAGGTAGTAACCATTGTCCCCCTCCCGGCGGAGGATCGGATAATCCACATTTGTGCCCGGAATCGTAATCCAGGCGTAGATATCCGGATTTTCTGCCTGCAGGGTCTCAAAATCGATCGGAATATCGAAAGGCTCCTCTGTCTCCGGTTCTTCCTCCGCCATTTCCGGCTCCGGCTCTTCTTCCTTTGCTTCCTCCTGCAGTTCCTGGTATTCCTCTCCTGCTTTCTGCTCCCGCATAAAATGCAGACCGCCTACGATCAGACAAAGGACGGCTGCTGCGCCCAGCAGACAGGAAAGAATGGTTTTCTTTTTCATCGTTTATTCTGCCTTTTCATAAAAGGTTTCGATGACTTTTTCATATAAAGCATCGTCATCGACCCGGTATTCATCAAATTGCTCTCCTTCGACCCCTTCTCCGGGGATCGTCCAGCGCTCCACCGTCTCATCCCGGGACACTGCTTCGATCAGCTTTAAGAACCAGTCATTGCTGATATTGGTTACCAGATAGGGCTTCAGATCCTCATAAAGCTTGACCGCCTTCTTAGGCTCGGCTGCCGCGGCGCTGCCAAAGGCATCCAGAAAGGCCTGCTGCCGTTCCAATCGGCTGATAGCCGACTGACTGACATCGGTATCCCGACTTCGAAGGAAGAGTTCCGCATTCTCCGGTGTAATCTCTACCTCCATACCCTCCTGAAATTCCGGATAGGCCTCTTCGAGGCTGTCATTCGGGACTGTCACGGTAATATTTCCAAAGCTTTCCAGAAGCTTCGGTATCCCGTCCAGGCTCATGGCACAGACACCCTGTATCGGCATCCCGTAAAGCAAGGAAGAAACGGCCTGTTTGGAAAGATCCAGACTTCCGTAGCTTCCATCCCCATAGCCATAGGCGAGGCTGATATGATTTTCCGTCAAGCCGAGGGAAGTGCCGTCCCTGGCAAATACCTCGATGGGCGTCATGGTATCCCGGGGAATCGAAATCAGGGTTACCTGATTTTCCTTTCTGTCCCAGCTCAGTAAAAAGAGGGCATCGGACTGTCCGGCATCTGCCACCCCCGTCTCGGTTTCGACCTGCTCCCTGGTATCGATTCCCAGAAAAAGGAAATTGCTCAGGTGGTCATTGTAGCTGTAACGAGCTCCCTTCCAGGTAATGGTTCCGGAATCATCGGTCTCCTCCTCTGTCTCGGAAATCATCTCTTCGGTGGCGGCCGCTTCCTTTTTCTCGGCGGAGCAGCCTCCGAGAAGGACCACCGTGCTAAGACCCAAAAGCAGGAGAAATCTCCGCCCTTTCTTATCCATTTCCATATCCCTTATAGTAGCCGTAATGGCCGTAATATTTACTATAATAGGTATCCTGCTTCAAATCGACTTTATTTAAAGCAGCTCCCAGGAGCTTACAGCCTGTGGTTTCCAGCTGTTTTTTTGCCCTTTGTAATACCTTGTAGCTGACTTTTTTGCTTTCTATCACCAGGAGCGCTCCGTCGCAGCATTTTGCCAGAATCAACGGATCGCTGACACTTAAAATCGGCGGTGCATCGACGATAATATAATCGTGATTCATACGCAGATTCTGAAGCAGATTACTCATGGCCTCGTCCTCCAGAAGCTCGGAGGGATTGGGCACGCTTCTGCCCGCAAAGACAATCTCTACATTCGGATAATTGGTTTCATAACAAAGATATTTCGGATCCGCCTGTCCGCAAAGATAATGGGACAAGCCCGTAATTCCCTTCTGCTTGACCTGGTAGCGGCTTACCAGCATAGATTTACGCATATCTGCATCCAAATAGACGACCCGTTTTCCCATATTTCCGATTTCTCTGGCCAGCTGGAAGGCGATATCGCTCTTTCCTTCATTCGGATAACAGCTGGTAACCAGGATGACCTGAATACTTCTTCCGGCAAATTGCAGGTTTGTACGCAGGGTTTTGATGGCTTCCTCATACAAGCTGTCCGTCTTTCTTGGATCGGTCATCACAATTTTTCGGTCTGCTGCCATGTTTCTCTCCTCCTGCCTCCCGGTTAGTTCTTGCTTACCTTTTTCAGCGGCTTGCTTTTCTTTGCCTTCTTCTTTGCGTTGATATAGTCCTTGCGGTCCGGAACACTGGCCAGAGTCGGGATGCCGAGATATTTCTCGATATCCTCCTCAGACTTCACCGTATCGTCCAGAACCATATACAGGGTCACGATGCCGCAGCTTGCCACAATGCCAAGTAAAATGCCCAGGGCAGTATTTTTCAAGGTGCTGGGGCTCGAAGGATTCTCGGCCACCTCGCCCTCGTCGATGATCTTCGGCGGAACCGCTTCCATCGTATCCCCGATAAACTCGGAGGTCACCGAGGCGATCTCATCTACGATTTTCTTCGCCATGGTGGCGCTGGGGTACATTACGGTAATCTCCATCACCCGGCTGTCTGAAGGGTTCGAGATAGTTACCCGTTCTTTTAATTCCTCATATTCTAAATTCAGGCTCAGGTCATCGATGACCTGCTCCAGAACCTGCCGACTGACAGTCAGAATCTCGTAATCATTGGTCAGCTGCGTGCCCATCTGCAGATCGGCCAGAGACGAAAGGGTCGTCTCCTTGGTCAGCACCAGCATCGTCGTCGTCGATTCGTACTCCGGAGTCATCAAAAGCTTCGTCCCGGCAAAGGCCAGGGTTCCTCCCAGAAACGCCGCCAAAAAGATCCACAGAATCTGTCTTTTCAGTGCAAACATCAGCTCCAGCAGATCGATTTCAACTACGTCATTCTGCCCTCTTTCCATCTTGTGCCGTCTCCCTCTAAATGCTTTGATTTGCCGCCACTCTCGAGCCATGGATCTGACAGATCTGAACCAGCTCTTCCTCGCTCAGATGGGAAGCCAGCCATTTCATGGCTTCCTGAATCTTCGGCGGTCTGCGATTTGTATTGTGCATATCGGTTCCCAAAAAATCGATATATCCTTCTTTTAACTGCTTTCTGCACCAGCGCTCATCCTTTTGGAAGAGGCTCCTGCCGATACTCGCATAATTCATCTGTATCAAAATACCGGATTCTCTCAGCTCACGAAGGCCTTCCTTTCGAAGGGCTGCGTAGCGCTCTGCGTGAGCCAGAATCGGAAGATAACCCGCAATGCGTAAGATCCGCAGGCTTTCAAACAGCGTCCGATAGGATACACTCGGCCGATATTCTACCAGAATATAAGAGCTGTCTGCCAAGGTCAAAAGCTCTCCCCGATCCAGCTTCTCCGGAATCTCTTCTTCCCAGAAAATCTCCTGTCCCGGATAGATCTCCAGTTCTTCTGCAATCGTCTCTCTCGCCTTTTGCTCCAGCTGACGGCACTTGTCACGGATTCGATCCGGGCAGTCATTTCGAAATTGTCTGGAATAATGCGGAGTCGCAATGAATCGCGTCACGCCTTCTTCCCAGGCCATCCGAATCAGAGCCAGACTTTCCTCTTCATTCCTAGCCCCGTCATCCAGGCCCGGTAAAATATGACAATGTATATCTGTAAATTCCATGTCATCAGCCTTTTTTTCTTCTTAATAAAAGACACCCCCCCCGAAAAAATTTGGATAACTTTTCAGGCGGGTTCTTCGTCTTACCTTTCGCTATATTACCACATATCCCCAAATTTGTCTATAGTTCGACAACATTTCGAAATATTAAGATTTCTTCCGTTTTTTCATTTTTGAAATGCCGGAACAGACAAAGAAGGATCCTGACAAAGCAGGATCCTTCTTTTTTCGTTTATGCGTTCTCCGGCAGATCCTTGATGGAGAAGCTGAAGCGTCCCATCTTGTCCTTGCCCAGGCATACAACCTTTACGATATCGCCCAGCGTCAAAACATCCTCGACGCGGTTGATCCGCTGCTTCGCAATCTTGGAGATGTGAACCATTCCCTCTTTGCCCGGTGCAAACTCAAGGAATGCGCCGAACTCCTTGATGCTGACAACCTTTCCGGTCAGGATCATACCCTCCTCGAAGTCGGTCGTGATGGTCCAGATCAGCTCAATCGCCTTGTCCATGCCGGCCTTCTCGGTACCGCATACCGATACAGCTCCCTCGTCATCGATATCGATCTTTACACCGGTCTGCTCAATAATGGCATTGATGGTCTTGCCTCTCTGGCCTACGACGTCGCCGATCTTCTGCGGATCGATCTGAATCTGAACAATCTTCGGTGCAAACTCGCCAACTTCTTTACGCGGCTCGCTGATACAGGGCTTCATGCAATTGTCCATGATATAGAGACGTGCCTCGCGGCAGCGTGCGATAGCGCCCTCTACGATCGGACGGGTCAGGCCGTGGATCTTGATATCCATCTGGATAGCGGTGATACCCTCGGTGGTACCGGTTACCTTGAAGTCCATGTCGCCGAAGAAGTCCTCGAGACCCTGGATATCGGTCAGCAGTACGAAATCGTCGTCGGTCTCGCCGGTTACCAGACCGCAGGAGATACCTGCTACCATCTTCTTAATCGGCACGCCTGCTGCCATCAGGGACATACAGGATGCACAGGTAGAAGCCATGGAGGTAGATCCGTTGGACTCGAAGGTCTCGGATACGGTACGGATTGCGTAGGGGAACTCCTCCTCGGAGGGAAGTACCGGCAGCAGCGCACGCTCTGCCAGCGCACCATGACCGATCTCACGGCGTCCCGGTCCGCGGCTCGGCTTGGTCTCACCTACGGAGTAGCTCGGGAAGTTATAGTGATGCATGTAACGCTTGCTGGTCTCATTCTCGTCCAGGCCGTCCAGACGCTGTGCCTCAGACAGCGGAGCCAGGGTACAGATGTTGCAGATCTGGGTCTGTCCTCTGGTGAACATCGCGGAACCATGTACACGCGGAATGATATCGACTTCTGCAGCCAGCGGACGAATCTGGGTAATCTCGCGGCCGTCCGGACGCTTGTGATCCTTTAAGATCATCTTGCGAACCGTCTTCTTCTGGTACTGGTATACGGCCTCTCCGAGAACCTCGAGCCATTCTTCCTTCTCTGCGAAGGCTTCCTCCAGACGCTCGGTAATCTTGCGGATATTCTCCTCACGCTTCTGCTTCTCGTCGGTAAAGACCGCCTCTTCCATCTCTTCAGGCGGTACAATCTCTTTGATCGCTGCGAACAGCTCCTCCGGTACGGCGCAGCTGGTATAGCTGTGCTTTTCCTTGCCGCACTCTGCTACGATCTGATCGATGAAGGCGATGACCTGCTGGTTTACCTCGTGTGCCTTATAGATCGCCTCGATCATCTTTGCCTCGGGAACCTCATTGGCTCCTGCCTCGATCATGATAACCTTTTCTCTGGTCGAAGCTACGGTCAGCTTCAGGTCGGAAACCTTATACTGTGCCTGACCCGGGTTTACGATCAGCTCACCGTCGATCATGCCGATCTGCGTCATTGCACAGGGACCTGCAAACGGAATGTCTGAAATCGCGGTGGCAATCGCGGAACCCAGCATCGCTGTCAGCTCCGGGCTGCAGGTGGGATCTACGGAAAGCACCAGGTTATTCAGGGTTACATCATTCCGATAATCCTTCGGGAACAGCGGACGCATCGGCCGGTCGATGACACGGGAGGTCAGGATCGCATTTTCAGATGCCTTTCCCTCACGTTTGTTGAAGCCTCCCGGAATCTTGCCTACGGAATAAAGCTTCTCCTCAAACTCTACGCTCAACGGGAAGAAATCGATGCCGTCCCTGGGCTTGTCGGATGCGGTAGCTGTAGAAAGTACGGTGGTATCACCGTAATGCATGAAGGCTGCGCCGTTCGCCTGCTTGGCTACTCGTCCCACATCGACGGTCAGAGTACGGCCGGCCAGCTCCATAGAAAAACTCTTGTACATGTTGTTCTCCTTCACTTTTGACACGGTTTACACAAAAACCGGGCGAAAGAACCATGAGATTCCTCCGCCCTTTTTTGCAAGCTTATTTTCTCAGTCCCAATCTCTCAATCAGGCTACGATATCTTTCGATATCCATCTTCTTCAGATACGCAAGCATATTACGTCTCTGACCAACCATCTTCAGAAGTCCTCTTCTGGAATGATGATCCTTCGGATTTGCCTGCAGATGTGCAGTCAGCTCCTGGATACGTGCGGTCAGGATCGCTACCTGTACCTCCGGTGAACCGGTGTCACCCTCTTTTAAACCGTACTCTGCGATAATAGCCTGCTTCTTTTCCTTTGCGATCATGATAGTTCCTCCTTATTTTGTTATACGCTGGGTATCAAGCAATGGTCGGAGTGTCCGATAACCGGATACCAGCAAAGTTCATGATTACTCATACCTTAACAAGATACCATAGGGTCTATGTGCTGTCAAGCACGTTTTTAGGGAAACGCTGATTAAATCAGCATTTCCTTAGTCATTCAGAATTCTCGCCGCGCTGACCGGGCTTCTGTAATAGAGATTCGAGATGGTAATGCCGGTACGGGGATTGCTGGCATGCACTACCCGGCCTCCGCCGATATACATGGCCACATGGTTGATGCGCTTGCCGTTGCCGTAAAAGATCAAATCTCCCGGTTTTACATCACTGACGCTGACCTTCGTACCGCAATTGGCCTGGGCTCTGGAGGAATGGGGAAGGGAGATGCCGAAGTTTTTATAGACCGACATCGTAAAGCCGGAGCAGTCCGTCCCCTTGGTCAGGCTGGCGCCGCCCCATACATAGCGATTTCCTACGAATTGCTTCGCATAGTCGCAGATCGCGATCCGCACATCCGTCACACCCTCACCGTAGAGAGCCTCCGACAGGGTCAGCGCCGTATCCAGCTCACTGGAAACCTCGACATATTCGGAGGCTACATAGCCGTCCTCCCCGTCGATGTCTACCTTGATCCAGTCTCCCTGATCCTCGATGACCTGCAGCTCTTCCCCTTCAGGAACCTGGGTCCAGTAATCCGCCTCGGTGCTGGGCTCCATCCGTACATAAAGGGAGTTCGTCGTCACCCTGGCCACTGTCTGTCCCAGCTCAAAGGCCAGATCAATGGCCTCCTGGCCGGTATAGAGGTACTCTGCCTTCACGTAGCCCTCGACCTCGCCGGACTTGATATGAGCCCATTCTCCCTCCATGCCAAGAACCTCGCAGGCGCCGTTTTTCCGAAGCTTGCCCACCAGGGAGCTGTCGCCGTCCGCGCTTTCCCGGATATTCAGGCTGTCGTCAACCTTCGCAATGGCGATATTGACATAGCCCTCCAGCGGCGTTCCGGTCCAGACCACCTCGGCCGTTGCCTGGGTCTCCTCCTCCGTATCGGTCGCCTGATCAAAATTGGATGCGATTCCTTCGCTCAGGCCGTCTCCCAACGTCGACGCCTGAACCTGCATGCCCATCAGGCCTGCAGCAATCACACCCATTATCATTCCTACTCTATATTTATGAAACATACGATCCTCCGTTTTCATCCTGTGTTTAGAGCCCTTAATTGTTACAAATTTGTTAAGAACCTTTTACACTTTAGATCAGTTTGAAGGATTTGTCAAGGTTATTCCTATTCTCCGGCAAAATACTTTCGCCCCCAAAGGACATCCTGTTCGATCCGTTCCTTCAGAATATCCAAGGAAGGAAATTTCTGCTCCGGCCGCTCAAAGCCGTAAAAGCGTACGCTCACGATCTCTCCGTAAAGATCGCGGTCGAGATCAAAAAGAAAGGTCTCGACACCTCTGCGCTCTTCGGCCCCGACCGTAGGCTTATGGCCAATATTCGTAATGCCCTCGAAGCACTCGGCTGCAATCCGGGTTCTGGTAGCATAGACACCGTTCGGCGGCAGCAGCTTTCTTTTTTCCGGCAGAAGATTGATCGTCGGAAGTCCTAGGGTACGGCCAATCTGTCGGCCGTGGAGCACCTCTCCAGTTACGGAATATGTATAGCCCAGCAATTGATTGACAAGCTCCATCTGCCCCTGCTCGAGCGAACGCCGAATCCTCGTGCTGCTGATTTCCTCTCCGCCGTAGCAGGCCTTTTCGACCACCTCGACCTCAAAGCCGCATTCCTTTTGCATTGCCTGCAAAAGCTGATAGCTTCCTTTTCGCTGATATCCGAAATGGAAATCCGTCCCGACAGCCAGATATTTTACATGGAGCCGCTTTACCAGGATCTCCCGTACAAAGTCTTCCGCCTCCATATGGGAGACTGCTTCCGTAAAGGGACATTCGATCAGATAGTCGATCCCCCATTTTTTCAAAAGCTCCCTTCGCTCCTCCGGCAGCAGAAGTGTCGGCCGCTCTCCGAAATCAAAGGTAAAAATCAGGGACTTCAACCCCTCCTTCTTCTTGCTCTGGATACGCTCCACCAAAAGCTGATGACCGATATGC
>CAVFGF010000035.1:0-21638 GCA_963621925.1 Alistipes onderdonkii
CTAACAAATTTACGCAATTCCAGTGAATATCCGCGTCATGCAGCTGCGGGCGCCCCGTCCCGGGCGACTTCCATACCGCTGTTTCATGTGGGAAGGTTGAGTTAGGGAAATGCTGATTTAATCAGCATTTCCTTAGTTATCCATTCTCACATTGCCAATTCGATATCCCAAGGGATCAATCCCGGCATGAAGTGCCTCCAAAACAGCCTCTTTCGTCATTTGATTTTCCAGATAAAAGATCACCTGCCCCTTGACATGGGAAGCAGAAAGCCCCTTTGCATCCGGAAACGCAGCACGAATCGCATCCTTAATATGTGCCTCGCACATGCCGCACATCATACCGTCAATTTCAACAAGGACTTCCTGGAGTCCTGCGGTCTTAGCTGAGCGTTTCTTAGGTCTTCTTTCTCCTTTCGGTTTGTCCGGCTGAAAGAAGCTGATCACCAGACGCACAGCAAAAACAGCCACTACCAGAATTACAATCAATACAATTTTATCCGTATTGTTTACCGGAACATTGATACTCATACTCTCATCCTTTCTGATATTTTCAAATACCGTATGGGGGTATATTTTATCGTAAAGGTTACGCCCGTTGTCCCAGACAACGAGCGCACCTTTATGGCTTATGTAAAATTGTGTAATTGGCTTTTCTTATGCTCCTGCCTTTGCGGCCTTTCCTTCCGAAGCCTTCTTCTTGTTGGGATCCGGACGGAACAGCAGGTAAAGAATAACTGCAAGTACTGCCAGTGCTACGACAGTAAATACATTGAAGGCAACCTCACCGATAGCCAGACCAACCAGCTGATATACAACCAGCGCTACAGCGTAAGCCATCACGTTCTGGAACAGGATCGCGAACCAGAAGAACTTCCGGTTGCCCAGCTCCTTCGCCATGGAGGAGATAGCTGCCAGACACGGTGAATCAAACATATTGAACAGCAGGAAGGATACTGCTGCAATTCCGCTCGGGAAGAATGCAGCGAATGCATCATGCATGGATACCTCGTACTCCTCGACCTCTGTAGCCAGAGAGGACAGAAGACCCATGGTAGAAACGATACCCTCTTTTGCCACAAAGCCGGAAATGGAGGATGCCACTGCCTGCCAGGTACCAAAGCCCAGCGGAGCAAAAATCGGAGCAAGTACGCCACCGATAACAGCCAGCAGAGAATCTCCGGAATCAACCAGTCCGAAGGCTCCGTCTACGAAGCCAAAGGAACCAAGGAACCACATCACTGCACAGCAGAGGAACAGGATGGTACCGGCCTTCTTGATGAATGCCCATACACGCTCCCATACATGAAGCAGTACACCCTTTACAGAGGGAACATGGTATGCCGGAAGCTCCATTACGAAGGGAACCGGGTCACCGGCGAACATCTTTGTCTTCTTCAGAATGATACAGCAAACGATAACCATGATGATACCGGCAAAGTACATTACCGGAGCCATCCACCATGCGCCGCCCATCAGAAAGCCTGCAATCAGGGCGATAACCGGCAGCTTCGCGCCGCAGGGAATCATGGTTGTGGTCATCATTGTCATCCGACGGTCACTCTCGCTCTCGATGGTTCTGGTACCCATGATACCCGGAACACCGCAGCCGGAGGAGATCAGGAACGGGATAAAGCTCTTTCCTGACAGACCGAAACGACGGAATACACGATCCATGATGAAGGCAACACGAGCCATATAGCCGCAGTCCTCAAGGATGGACAGGAACAGGAATACGATCGCCATCTGCGGAACGAAGCCAATCGGTGCTCCGATACCGCCCAGGATACCGTCTACGACCAGAGAGATAACCCAGTCAGATGCACCTGCATTGGTCAGCAATGTCTCTGCACCGCCCTGCAGCCACTCACCAAAGAGAACATCATTGGTCCAGTCTGTAACTACCGTACCGATGGTCGATACTGCAATGTAGTAAACCAGGAACATAACAGCCGCGAAAATCGGCAGAGCCAGAACACGGTTGGTTACGATCTTGTCGATCTTGTCAGAGGTGGAAAGCTCACCGGCCTTGCGCTTCTTGGATACGCATTCCTTTACCAGCTCCTGGATGTACAGGTATCTCTGGTTGGTAATAATGCTCTCTGCGTCATCATCCATCTCTTTCTCACACTCTTTGATGTGCTCCTCCAGATGGGACTTCAGATCTGCGGACAGCTGAATGGTCTCCAGCGCCTTGGAATCGCGCTCAAATACCTTGATGGCATACCAGCGAAGCTCGGTAGCATCTACCAGACCCTGGATAGATTCCTCGATATGCGCAATGGCATGCTCTACGCTGCCGGTAAATACATGGGGAAGCTCTGTCTGCTTGCCCTTCTTTGCTTCCTCGATACAAAGCTCTGCAGCCTTCTTGGTTGCATCGCCCTTCAGAGCGCTGATCTCGATGACCTTGCAGCCAAGCTTCTTCTCCAGCTTCGTGATATCGATCTTGTCGCCGTTCTTTCTTACCAGGTCCATCATGTTGATGGCGATCACCATCGGAAGACCTACCTCTACCAGCTGTGTGGTCAGATACAGGTTACGCTCGATATTCGTACCGTCGATGATATTCAGGATCACGTCCGGCTTCTCCTGTACCAGATAATTTCTGGCAACGACTTCCTCTAAGGTATACGGGCTCAAGGAATAGATACCCGGAAGGTCCTGGATGACTACATCCTTATTTCCTACCAGATGTCCTTCCTTCTTTTCTACAGTTACACCCGGCCAGTTACCAACATACTGGTTGCTTCCTGTCAGGTTGTTAAACAATGTGGTTTTGCCGCAGTTCGGATTTCCTGCAAGCGCAATTTTAATTGACATGTCTTTCCCCTTTTCCTGACCCTTTCATCCTCTGGGCCATAATTGATTTTGAAAAGCGATTCGTCGCTTACTCCATCTCCAGGATATCCGCATCTGCCTTACGCAGTGAAAGCTCGTAGCCACGGACAGTTACCTCGATGGGATCTCCAAGCGGTGCTACCTTCCGCACATAAAGCTCTGTACCCTTTGTAATACCCATGTCCATGATACGTCTCTTCAGCGCACCCTCTCCATGGATTTTCAGAACTTTCGATGTAGCTCCTACCGGAACATCTCTTAAGGTTTTCATCTTTCCACTCCTCCTTCAATATTATTCAGACCAAGTCTGAATCACTTGTGTTATCTTTGCGCAGCTCAGGTCTGCGGTACAACCATGACCTTGGAAGCCATCTGGCTGGTAATCGCCAGCCGCGATTCCTTTACATTGACGATGATATTTCCGTCGCCCAGCTGGGAAATGATCTTGATATGGGCGCCTGCCACAAATCCCAGATCCTCCAGATGCTTTTTGGCCTCTTCATTTCCTCCGACTCTGGCAACCATGAGCTCGTCGCCTGCTTTGGACATTGCTAATGGCATCATGTTCCTTCACTCCTCTCCCTTTCGGCAGCAGAACCATCCCAGAATCTTTTCCTGCCTCCGCAAGTTAGTTAATATTTACTAACACCGTTCCTCATTCTAGCGCAATCCATTTTACTTGTCAATATCCCGAACGTGTTTTTATTAGCATACACTAACTCTTTTTGATATTTTCTATCATTTTCGGATATTTGCATAATTTTTATCTGTTTTCGCGCAAAGAAATAGTGCATTTCCACCATCCTTTTTCATCTTCCCCAAAGGATATTGGAAATGCACTTTCTTTTCTCACAATTTCAGTTCTGCTTCCTCTTCGGCTGCTTCCTTAAAGTCTTCCAGCTGCTCGGGCGAGGCCTTAGGTAAATCGCCGATGCTGTGAACTCCGAAACGGCGCAGGAACTCCTCTGTCGTACCAAACAGAATCGGCCGTCCCGGCGCGTCCAGCCGCCCCACCTCTTCGATCAAGCCGTATTCCACCAGCTTGTTGACCGCATGATCGCTCTTGACACCGCGGATTTTTTCTACCTCCAGACGGGTCACCGGCTGCTTGTAAGCTACGATAGACAGGGTCTCCAGGAGCACATCGGTGAGGATGTTCTTCTTCGGCTGCCTGACGACCCGAATCAGCTCCTCATAATGCTCCGTTTTGGTACAAAGCTGCCAGGCTCCGTCAAGCTCCGTCAGCCGGATTCCCCGGTCAGCCTCCTCGTAGCGAAGTGCCATTCGCTTCAGAATATCGCTCATCTCTGTCCCGTCCAGCTCCAGAGCCTCTGCCAGGCGCTCCGTTTCTACCGAATCCCCGGCCGCGAACAGGATCGCCTCCACCGCCGCCCGGATCTCACTTTCCGTTCTCTTTTCTTCCACGTCTTACTCCTCTTGCCTTACGGGCTCTTCCTGCTTTCCAAGCATATCTCCCGCTTCGATATAGATTTCTTCGAAGGTATCTTCCTGCTTTACCGAAAGCTTGCCCACCTTCATGAGCTCCAAAATTGCCAGAAAGGTGACGATGACCTGCATTTTCCCATGCTTGCCGGAGGAGCGAAGGAGTTCCCGAAAGCTGGTTCGCGAATTCTTAAGAAGCTCCTCCTCCACGTAAGCCATCTTGTCCTCCAGGCTGACCTCCTCCTTCTCAATCTCCCCGAATTTGCTTCGAATCGGGTCGATCTTCTCCTCGGTACGGCGAAGAATCGCCTGAAAAACTTCATTTAACCGAACCAGGGTCAGGTCGCCAAGCAGCTCGTCCAGATCCACAGGGGCTGTATAAGTGGCTACCTCCTTCGGGATATCCGCCTCCCGGTAGAGACTTCGCTCGGCCTCTCCTTCTCGTCCCTTCAGTTCCTCAGCCATGCACTTATAGAGCTTATACTCCAGAAGGCGCTCCACGAGATCGGCTCTCGGATCGATCTCCTCGCCCTCCTCATCGACCTCGGCCGGGAGAAGCATCTTCGCCTTAATCTCCAGAAGGGTAGCTGCCATGACCAGAAATTCGCTCATGACGTTCAGATCCTTTTTCTCCATAGCCCGGATATATTCCATATACTGGTCGGTAATGGTGACAATGGGAATATCATAGATATCGATTTGATTTTTTTCAATCAGATGCAAAAGAAGATCCAGCGGGCCTTCAAAAGCAGGCAATTTTACAGGTATGCCCATGTCATTCTCCCTTCAGACGGATCACCGACAGCTCGGCCGGATTGAAGATTCGCAGATTTACCGTATGGGTGCCCAGCCCCCGGCTGACCACCAGGTTCTTTCCTTCCCTTTTGAAATGCCCTGCATCGTACCTGGGGAAGAGCTTCACCTGAGGCGTAATCACACCGCCGATGCCGGGAATACGAATGATACCGCCGTGGAGATGTCCGGAGACGGTCAGATCTGCTCCCCACCCGGCATAGCTGTCAAAATAGATGGGATTGTGAGCCAATAAAATCGAAAAGGGCTCCGGATCCGGCTTTCCAAAAGTCTTTTCCAAATCCTCCCGATGGAGAGTCGACCGACAAAACTTCTTATAATAATGCTCCGGAAGCTCATAGCCATAAATCTCCATCGACAGACCCTTGGCTGTAAACGGAACCTTTTGATTTTCCAGCGGTTGTACACCCGCTCCTGCAAGAGTCTCTTTGTATTTTGTATACATATCTCCGTAAATCTCCGGGTGCAGGCGCAGACGATACTCATGATTGCCATTTCCGTAAAAAATCGGCAAACCGCCCTCCCGGAGTCTCCGAATCAGCTCCAATGCCGGCGTAAAATCTGCCCCGGGTCTTCCCACCAGAAGATCCCCGGCCACCAGAACGGCATCCGGCTTTTCCGCAAAAATCGCCTCCGCCAGCTGCTGATTGCCCTCTCCGTAGCAAAAATTATGAAGATCCGCAAGCATAACAAAGACCGGCCCAGTGGAACCGGCCGGAAGCTTTGCTGTATGTATTTCATATGTAAATATTTTAAAATCAGACATGACGATAGATTACCATATTTCCCCGGGAAATGCAATTATGCATTCTCCCGCTGATATCTCTCGTTCATCTTCAAGCGCAGCTCCTCATATACCGCGTGCTTGTCCGCATTTACCGTATACTCCTTGGAGCCTGTGCCCTCGCGAATCTTGTCGAAGGCCTCCGCCACGTCGGCATACTCGCCCATGGTGACAGCGGCTACCATCAGGGCGCCGATGGCCGTACTCTCGGCATTGTCCATGCGGATGACCGGCTTGCCGTAGATATCGGCCTGCATCTGGTTGAAGGCTTCGCATTTGGAGAGACCGCCGTTGATCAGAATCTTCTGCAGGGGCACATACTTCTCAAAGGAAGCGATGTTATTGCCAATCTCCATGCAGATACCCTCCAGCAGTGCCTTCAGCATATCCTCTCTCGTGGTACCGAGGGTCAGTCCTACAAACTCTGCGGTAGCCTCGCTGTTCCAGTCCGGCGTGGACCGCCCCTGGAAATAAGGCAGCGCCATACAGCCGTGGGAGCCGGCCGGGATGCCGTTCAGGATCTCATCCAGCTTTCCGTAAAAGTCTGTCTCCTCCCGGAAGAAATTGCGCTTGCACCACTCCATGGCGGAGGTGCAGGTCAGCATATTGGCCTCCAGGATATAATTGCCTGCTGCCGAAGAAGCGTTGCATACCACATCCCAGTCCAGATTCTCCGGCACTTCCTTACAGGTCGTCAGAAGAAAACCTCCAGTACCCAGTGTCAGGGATACCTGACCGTCCTTTACCACACCCTGCCCCAGCATACCGCACTGCTGATCGCCGCCTGCGCTGATGACCGGCGTGCCTTCGGGAAGTCCTGTCTCCTCTGCAAATGCCTTCGTGGTCCGTCCTAAGATGCTGCCCGGCGCATGGAGCTTACAGAGCTTCTCCTTATCTACCTCAAAAAGCTCCAGAAGCCGATCGTCCCACTGGCAGGTCTTCAGGTTCATCAGAAGGGAACGGCTGCCGTAGGTCCAGTCTGTAGCAAACTCCCCGGTCATATGGTAGACCAGATAATCCGGAATGACCGTCAGCTTATAGGCCTTCTCATATAAATCCGGCTGGTTCTGCCGCATCCATTTCATCTTCGCACCGGAGAAGACCGGATTGACCCGGGAACCGCAAAGCTTGAAGATCTCCCGGTGATGCTCCTCCATGGCCTTGCACATGGGCACGGTTCGTTTATCCTGCCACATCTGCGCGTTGCCCAGGTGATGGCCGTTCTCGTCCACCGGAATTACAGAAGAACGCTGGGAAGTAATCGCCACTGCGTCGATGGTCTCCCCATGCTCTCCCGCCCAGGCAGCGGATTCCTTTACAATTTCAAACATATGCCCCTTAAAATCCAGCGGGTTCTGCTCTACCCAGCCGTGATCCAAGGTAATCACCTGATACGTCTTCTGTACCGTATGCAACATTTCTCCTGTGCCGCAAAACAGAATGCCCCGCATACTGGAGGTTCCCACGTCTAAAATCAGAAAATTCATCTTTCCCTTTCTTCCTTCCTACTTCTCCTCTTTGCTTTCTTCCTCTGCATAAACCTTCTCCCGGTCATCCAGATCGACATACGGTACATGATGACCCACATACTTATATGCCGGACGAATGATCTTGCCTGCATTTACGATCTCCTCGATGCGGTGCGCACTCCAGCCGGAGATACGGGCAATGGCAAAAATCGGGGTGAAAAGCTCCTGCGGAAGACCCAGCATACTGTATACAAAGCCACTGTAGAAGTCCACATTGGCGCAAACCGGCTTCAACAGCCTCCGGCCGGACATCAGGCAGTCGCCTGCGATTCGCTCCACACGCTCATAGAGGCCAAACTCCTCCTCCAGGCCCTTCTCCTCGGACAGCTTTCTCGCATACTCCTTCAGAATTACCGCACGGGGATCTGACTCTGTATAGACTGCATGACCCATACCATAGATCAATCCCGCCCTGTCAAAGGCTTCTTTTCGAAGGATTCTCTGCAGGTAGGACTCGATCATCGTCTCATCCCGCCAGTTGGTCACATGGGACTTGATATCCTTGAACATCTCCTGCACCTTCAGGTTCGCGCCGCCGTGCTTGGGACCCTTCAGGGAGCCGAGGGACGCCGCTACCGCGGAATAGGTATCGGTACCTGTAGAGGATACCACGTGGGTCGTAAAGGTCGAGTTATTACCGCCACCGTGCTCCGCATGCAGCACCAGGGCCACATCCAGGACCTTTGCCTCCAGATCCGTATATTGCCCATCCTTCCGAAGCAGACGCAGGATATTCTCCGCTGTAGAAAGCTCCGGCTTGGGATTGCGGATAATCAGACTCTTATTCAGATGATAATGACGATATGCGTGATAGCCGTATACAGAATACAGGGGGAACTGGGCAATCAGCTGCAGCGCCTGCTTCAGGATATTGTGGATCGAGATATCCTCCGGGTTCTGGTCATAGGAATACATCGTCAGCACACATTTTTGCAAAGTATTCATCATATTGGAACTCGGCGCCTTCATGATAACGTCGCGGACAAAGGTCTCCGGGAGCTCCCGATAGATCCCGATCAGATCGATAAACTCCCGCAGCTGTTCCCTCGTCGGCAGCTTGCCAAAGAGCAAAAGATAGGTCGTCTCCTCAAAGGCAAAACGCCTGTTTGCCTCGCCCCGGATCAGATCCTGGACATTGACACCCTGAAAATACAGTTCTCCGTCGATGGGAACCCGCTCTCCGTCGATATAACCAAAGGAAACGACGTCCGAAATCTCTGTCAGGCCTGTCAGAACACCCTTTCCTCCGGAGTCGCGAAGGCCTCTCTTGACATCATAATCCGCATACAGTCGCACATCGATTTTTCCGGAACGGCTGCTGTATTCTACCAGCTTCTTGAATTTCTCGTCTACCAGCACATCGTCTTTCTTCATTTTCTCATATCCTCCTCGGTGTCCGCTTCCGGCTAACGGATATCCTTTATAAGCGGACAGTTTCCTCAATTATAGCGAAAAAGTATCGAAATGGCAATGTTTATTTCAAATGCTTTACAGCTGCCTGCTCGATGGCAAGACCCTCGCTATAACGCACATGGAAAGCATCAAAGCCCTTTACATCCTCCGGATCGGGAGCTAAGGTTTCGCCCTTCTCCCCTGCGAAAACATGGGTATTCAGGAAGGCGCCCAGGCTTTCATCCTCCTTCTTTTCCCGCATATAAGCCGCCAGCAATGCGATGCCCCAGGCGCCGCCCTCTCCTGCTGTCTCCATGACGGTCACCGGCACATTCATGGCCGCCGCCATGATGCTCTGGCCTACGCCCTTCGTCTTGAAGAGTCCGCCGTGGCCCATGACCTCATCGGCCTCCACGCCCTCCTCCTTGAACAGGATATCAAGGCCGGTCTTCAATGCGCCCAGAGCGGTATAGAGATGTACTCTCATAAAGTTAGCCAGGTTAAACTTTGCATCCGGGGTACGGACAAAGAGCGGTCTTCCCTCTTCAAAGCCGGTCAGATGCTCGCCGGAGAAATAGTTGTAGGCCAGCAGACCGCCACAGTCCTTGTCTGCCTCTAAGGCTTTGCGGTACAGGGTGCCGAAAAGCTCATTCCTATCTGCTTTTATACCGAAGCTCTCGGCAAATTCTTGGAAAAGGCCTACCCAGGCATTCAGGTCAGAGGTGCAATTATTGCAGTGTACCATACCCACCAGACTGCCGTCCGGAGTGGTCACCAGGTCAATCTCCGGATGCACCTTCTTCAGCTCATGCTCCAGCACGATCATGGCAAAGACAGAGGTTCCTGCGGATACATTTCCGGTTCGCTTCGCTACGCTGTTCGTCGCCACCATACCGGTGCCTGCGTCTCCCTCCGGCGGACACATGGGAATGCCGCTTTGAAGAGAGCCTGTGGGGTCAAGAAGCTTTGCGCCCTCCGCGGTAAGCGCCCCCGCGCTCTCGCCTGCATTCTGTACCTTCGGCAGAATCGCACGGATATTCCAACCATAGCCCTTTTCGACTGCCTTTTCCTGGAACTTATCCAGCATCTCCCCATGAAACTGCTTCGTCGCCGTGTCGATGGGGAACATACCGGAGGCCTCGCCCACGCCCAGAGTCTTCTCACCGGTGAGCTGCCAGTGAATATAGCCTGACAGGGTAGTCATGAAATCAATCTCCGGCACATGCTCTTCGCCCTTCAGCATAGCCTGATACAGATGAGCAATGCTCCATCTCTGGGGAATATTGTACTGGAACAGTTCTGTCAGTTCTCTGGAAGCCTCACCGGTAATGGTATTTCTCCAGGTCCGGAAGGGCACTAACTGCTTGCCGTTCTTATCGAATACCAGATATCCGTGCATCATAGCGCTGATCCCGATGCTTCCCACCTTCGTAAGCTCCACGCCGTATTTCGCCTTTACGTCCTCCTTCAGGGACGCGTAGCTGCCCTGCAGTCCCTTCCAGACCAGATCGAAAGGATAGGTCCAGATGCCGTCGTGCAGCTGGTTCTCCCAGTCGAAATTACCTACGGCGATGGCCTTGTAGCTGCCGTCCACCAGCACCGCCTTGATTCGTGTGGAACCCAGCTCAATACCCAAAGATGTCGTTCCATTTAAAATAGCCTCTTTTGCTGTATACATGATACCCTCCCAATACATTGTTTTTGCTTTACTGCTTCAGATTTACATCCAGCTGGTTGAACGGAATCTCAATGCCATTCTCATCAAAAGCCAGCTTGATTTTTTCGATCAGCTCCCAGCGAACCGACCAGTAGTCATCCGGAGAAACCCAGCAGCAGATCTTCAGGTTGACAGAGCTGTCGGCCAGCTCGTCTACCACTACCATATTGTTCTGATCCTGAAAAACCTCCGGCTGGGCTGCCATGAGACGGAGGCAGACCTCCTTCGCCAGCTTCAGATTCGCTGTATACGCAATTCCTACCGTGATATCGATGCGGCGCTTCTCCTCCGCCGTGACATTGATAAGACTGCTGTTTGACAGGGTTCCGTTCGGGATCACGACCTTTTTGTTGTCAATGGTAAGCAGGGTCGTATAGAAGGTCTCTATTTTAGTAACCTTTCCCTCCAGATTTCCACCGGTATAAATGATATAATCCCCTACCTTAAAGGGCTTGATGAGCAGAATCAGGACGCCGCCTGCAAAGTTCGAGAGGCTTCCCTGGAAGGCGAGACCGATGGTCAAACCTGCAGAGCCCACCAGAGCCATGACCGAAGTCGTATCGACGCCGATGCCGTCTGCCAGGAACATGATCAGCAGGAAATATAAGATTACCTTGATCAGGGAATCCATAAACTGCCCTACTCCCGTATCGGCGCCGGCCCGCTCCATCGAGCGGCGAACGATTTTCCGCACCACCTTGATCAGGCGGCTTCCGATGATAAATAAGAGAATCGTCAAGAGAAGGCGAAGGCCAAATTGGATTGCCACCGGAAGATACATATCGATATACTCTTGGGTGCGGCTGATCTGCTCGGTTACATCTGCAATATTTTGCGCAATCTGCTCCGCTGCCTCCTGCGTGTCTGTCGTCGTTGCAAAGATCATCATGCTTTCTTCTTAGGTCCTTTCCCGGCAGCCGGTTTCTCTGCTGCCGCCTTTTTCACCGGCTTTGCAGCCTCTTTTTTGACGGTGCTTTTCTTCGGCGCTGCCTTTTTTGCCGCAGGCTTTTTTTCCTTCGCAGGTAGTTTTTCTTCTGTGCAGGTAAACACCGCCACTCCCATCGGCGGAACCGTGATCTCGATGGAGTCCTCGAAGCCGTCGCACTCGGACTTTTTCGAGGTCTTCACCCGCTTGTTGCGGACATCGCTGCCGCCGTATTGCTCCGCATCGCTGTTGAAGATTTCCTTATACTTGCCTGCAAAGGGCACGCCAATCTTATGCTTCTCATAGATGAGGGGGGAGAAGTTACATACCACGAGCAGCGTCTCCTCTTCTGCCTTCCGCAGGAAGACCAGCATATTTTCATTGGCGGAGATATTGTTGATCCACTGAAAGCCCTCCGGCACACAGTCTCTCTCGTAGAGGGCCGGATGTGCTTTCACAAAGCTGTTCAGAGCCTTCACGAAGCCTCGCATATCGCTGTGATCCTGATACTGCACAAGCTCCCAGTCCAGGCTCTCCTTCTCGTTCCACTCCTCAAAGGGTGCAAACTCCTGTCCCATAAAGAGAAGCTTCTTGCCCGGATGCATGGCCATGAAGCCGTAGGCTGCCCGCAGGTTATTAAGCTGGGAATCCCGGTCTCCCGGCATTTTGCCTACCATGGGGGACTTGCCGTGTACCACCTCATCGTGGGAGAGACTTAAGATAAAGTTCTCACTCCAGGCGTAGATGAAACTGAAGGTCAGCTCTCCGTGATGGTAGCCGCGGAATACCGGGTCATAGTGCATATAGCCCAGAAAATCGTTCATCCAGCCCATGTTCCATTTGAAGTCAAAGCCAAGGCCGCCTTGTTCCAGATCCCCGGTTACCTTGGGCCAGGCCGTGGACTCCTCCGCAATCAAGAGCGCTCCGTCCTTGCGCTTCTTGTAGATGGAATTCAGGTGCTTCAGGAACTCGATGGCCTCCAGGTTCTCCTTGCCGCCGTAGATATTCGGAATCCACTCGCCCTCATTTTTCCCATAGTCCAGGTACAGCATGGAGGCCACAGCATCCATCCGAATGCCGTCTGCATGATACTTGTCTGTCCAGAACAGGGCATTGGCGATCAGGAAGTTCTTCACCTCCGGCCGTCCATAGTTATACAGAAGGGTTCCCCAATGTGGGTGTGTGCCCTGTCGCGGATCGAGATGCTCATAGAGGCAGGTTCCGTCAAAGCAGGCCGGACCGAAGGCATCCTTCGGGAAATGCGCCGGCACCCAGTCTAAAATCACACCGATTTCCTGCTCATGCATATAGTTCATAAAATACATGAAGTCCTGCGGCGTACCGTAGCGCGCCGTGGGCGCATAGTATCCGGTCACCTGATACCCCCAGGATTCGTCCAGCGGATGCTCCATGATCGGCAGCAGCTCCACATGGGTATAGCCCATCTCTTTTACATAAGAGGCCAGCATCGGAGCCAGCTCCCGATAGGTATAAAACTCCCGGCCGTCCTCGCTGTCTCCCTCCGGCTTTCTCCAGCTTCCGAGATGCACCTCATAGATCAGCAAGGGCTCCTTTTTATAATCTACTGTTCTTCTTTCCTCCAGCCATTTTTCATCCGTCCAGGTAAAATCCGACAGGTCGGCAATGACCGAAGCGGTATCCGGCCGAAGCTCTGCCGCATTTGCATACGGATCCGCCTTCAGCATCGGCAGTCCCTGTTTGGTCTTGATCTCGTATTTGTAGCAGGAACCCGCTGTCACACCCGGAATAAAAAGCTCGTGGATCCCGGCTTCCTTTCGTTTGATCATCGGATGACGACGGCCGTCCCACAGGTTGAAATCGCCGACCACGCTGACACGCGCGGCATTCGGCGCCCAGACGGCAAAATAGGTTCCTTCGACCCCGTCCAGTATCATCGGATGCGCACCCATTTTTTCATAGATCGTATAATGAATGCCTTTTCCAAATTTTTCCAGGTCTTTTTCTGTAAAAACGTTCGGTGAAAAGCGATAGCAGTCTTCCACCTCCTGCACGCTCCCGTTGTCATAGGTGACACGGAAATAATAGGAAGGAAGCTTTCTTCCCGGAATCAGGGCTGCGAAAAAGCCTGCTTCGTCTGCCTTTTCCATTTCCGCTGTTTTACCGGTCTCTCGTAAAACGACCTCCACACGCTCTGCCGTAGGCAAAAAGGCCTGGATCAGGATCCCTCCCTTTCCCTTATGCGGTCCTAAGATCTCCTGGGGTTCATCCTCCTCCGAATACACCAGGGCCTCAATACGCGGCCAGTTCATCAGCTCGTACAACTTCTTTTCCATACCCTTCTCCTCCTTATGATAAGATATCAAATGACCTCATCAAATCAGACCATATCTCTTTAATGCATGGTAAACTCCGTCTTCCCACATACCTTCTGTCCGGTATTTTGCCTTCTCCAGAAGCTGCTGTTCCGCATTTCCCATCGCTGTGCCGTATTCGACATACTCGAGCATCTCGACATCGTTCGGTCCGTCTCCGAAGGCATAGGTGTTCGAAAGAGGGATTTCCAGCTCCTCCAGAAGAACGCGGATGCCATCTGCCTTGGAGATGCCCTTCGGGGTCATCTCTGTAAAGGGCTCCCGTTCGTACCTGGCCAGCTCGAAGGCTCTCGAAAGCTCCGGAACCATCCTCTCAAAGCCCGGCATATCTGAGATCCGTACCGTGATCTTACATACCCGGTCATTCATGAGATCCAGCTCCTTTAAGCGATCCGGATACTCATCGCGCAGTCTTACCAGGATCTTGAAATATTCATACCCCCGCGGGTCGTCGATGTGGCAGCTCAGATATGAAGCACCCTCCAGGACCACCCAGCAGCCTATCTTCTCCAGCCGCGGGACGATCTGACAAAGCAGGGCATTCGGCAGCACCTCATCCCGCAGAACCTTTCCGCCGATCTCTACATAGCAGCCGGCTCCTGCGATGACTCCGTCATGGGGCAGGCTTAAAACCTCCGGAAACAAAGATGAGATCGGTCTGCCGGTACACAGGATACTGCGGTGTCCGTTTTTTTTCAGCTGCTGCAGCGCCTCTACCGTGCTCTCCGGAATCCCCCTTTCGAAATCATACAGTGTTCCGTCAATATCAAAAAATACGATCTTTTCCTCACTCATAGCTTCAGAAAATCCTCCTCTGAAAGAATTGGGATCCCAAGTTCTCCCGCCTTTTTATTTTTTGACGAAGTCGAGGTGACATCGTTGTTGATCAGATAATCGGTCTTTCCGGTGACACTGCCGGTCACCTTGCCGCCCCGCCTTTCGATCTCTTCCTTCAGCGCATTGCGATTGTCGAAATGCATAAGGCTTCCTGTGATAACGAAAACCTTGCCCTTCAGATCCTGTTCGCCCGCTTCCTCCTCTTTCACAAGAGTCAGCTCGGAAAGCAGATGTTCAAAGCACCGCCGCTTCTCCGGATCCTGAAAATAATCTACAAAATTGCCGGCAATGACTGCGCCGATACCGTCGATGGCCGCCAGAGCCTCCATATCAGCCCCCAGCACCTCGTCCACCTCATCCTTAAACTGACGGCAGATGAGTTTTGCGCCGGACAGTCCCACATTCGGGATACCCAGGCTGTAAATGACCTTCGAAAGGGTGGTAGTTCTGGCACGCTCGATGCTTGCCATCAGCTTGTCGTAGGATTTCTCACCGAAGCCCTCCATCTCGACAATCTCTGCCTGATGGGCACCAAGCCTAAAGATATCCGCGAATTCGTGGATGAAGCCCCGGCCGATAAACTTCTCCAGGCTGGCCTCCGAGAGTCCCTCGATATTCAGCGCATCCCGGCTCACAAAGAGGGTAAAGGACTTGATCTTCTTCGCCTGGCACTCCGGGTTTGTACAATAGAGCGACTCTGCATCCCCGACTTTCCGGATCTCGGTGGCTCCGCCGCAGACCGGACAGACCTTCGGGATGTCCCGCACTCCGCTGCGTGTCTTATTTTCCGCAATCTGCGGAATGATCATATTGGCTTTGTATACTTCGATGGTATCGCCCACGCCCAGCTCCAGACCACGCAGGATACTGATGTTGTGGACGCTGGCCCGGCTGACGGTCGTGCCCTCCAGCTCCACCGGCTCAAAGATCGCGACAGGATTGATAAGCCCCGTCCTCGAGGGGCTCCACTCAATCTTCTTCAAGGTAGTCTCCCGGATCTCATCCGCCCATTTAAAGGCCATGGAATTGCGCGGAAATTTGGCGGTTCTGCCTAAGGCTTCCCCATAGGCAATATCATCATACAGGGCCACCAGCCCATCGGAGGGGTAGGCATTTTTCTCGATATGCTCTGCAAACCAGTCCATCGTTTCCGATAGATTCTGCTTTGTTACAACCTTGTATTCCACCACATCAAAGCCCTGAGTCGTAAGCCAGAGAAATTGCTTTTCTCTCGAATTTTCGAAATCCACGCCCTCTGCCCGAACCAGCGCAAAGGCGAAGAAATGGACGTTTCGCTTCGCGGTAATTTCGTTACTCAGCTGGCGAACCGAACCGCTGCAGAGATTTCTTGGGTTCTTATACTTGGCATCTGCCTCGGGAATTTCCTCGTTGATCCGCTCAAATTCTTTGTAGCCGATGACCGCCTCTCCCCGGAGTACCAGTTCTCCCCTGAACGGAATCCGAAGGGGCACATTTTTGAATACCTTTGCATTGTTGGTAATGACCTCGCCTACTTCGCCGTTGCCCCTGGTGACTGCTTTGAAGAGTTCGCCGTCCCGGTAGGTCAGCACGATGGTCAGGCCGTCCAGCTTCCAGGAAAGCAGGGTGCGGTGATCGCCGATCCAGGAGGCAAGGGCGTCCCGTTCCTTGGTCTTGTCCAGGGACAGCATGGGGCTCTCATGACGCTCCTTGGGAAGCTCGCTTAAGACCTCGTAGCCCACATGGGCGGTGGGACTTCCGGCCAGAACGGTGCCGGTCTCCCGCTCCAGGGCCGCCAGCTTATCATACAGCGCGTCATACTCATAATTGCTCATGATTTCCCGCGCTTCCTGATAATAAGCTTTGCCTGCTTCATTCAGCTTTTTTGTCAGCTCTTTTTGCTGCTTCTTTTTTTCTTCTATATTATTGTTCATACTCTGTCTACCTAATTTTTTGAATCCTTCAGAAGCTCCTGAAGCTTTGCCATCTCCCCGTCACTGATTTTCCGCCAGGTTCCGGGCTTCATGCCCTTCAGCTCGATATTCAGAACACGGATGCGCTTCAGATGCTCCACGTGATAACCCAGGGTCTCGCACATTCTTCGAATCTGCCGGTTCAGCCCCTGCGTCAGCACAATGCGAAAGCTGCATTTTCCAAGTTTTTCCACTTCACAGGGACGAGTAACCGCATCCAGCAAAACCTCGCCCTTCTCTATCTTTCGGATCCGGACACCCTTCGCCATCTTCTGCAAAAAGGCGTCGGTCACGGGCTTATTGACCCGCACCAGATATTCCTTTTCATGACGGTTCGTCGAACGCATCATCCGGTTCACCAGGCTGCCGTCATTGGTCATCAAGATCAATCCTTCCGAATCCTTGTCCAACCTTCCGATGGGATAAATCCGGCTGGGATAGCCGACATAATCTACGATATTGCGCTTTTCGCGCTTGTCCGTCGTACAGATGACGCCGGGCGGCTTGTATACAGCCAATAAAATCGGCTCCTCTTTTTCTCCGCCAAGAATCGTATCTCCCACTGTTATCTTCTGTCCCGGCTCGATACGCTGCCCCATCTTTGCCGGAACGCCGTCTACCAGGACCTTACCCGCCTCAATCAAGGCATCCGCTTCCCGTCTGGAGCAAATCCCCGCTGCGCTTAGGTATTTATTCAAACGAATTTCTTCCATTCTTTCCTCCTTTTTTTCTGCATAAAAAGGCAGTGACAAATGCATTTTTAACTCCATTTGTCACTGCCTATTATACTTTATCTTTTCCTTTGACGCAAGAAAGAGATATGCCCGGTTCGTCTTAGGGAAACACTGAGCTAATCAGCATTTTTCTAGCATACGCCCTGTGCCAGCATCGCATTTACAACCTTCTCGAAGCCTGCGATATTTGCACCTACGACATAATTCTTTTCATAACCGTAACGCTTTGCTGCATCCGCTGCATTGTGGAAGATATTTACCATGATATTCTGAAGCTTTGCATCTACCTCCTCGAAGGTCCAGCTGAGACGCTCGCTGTTCTGGGACATCTCCAGGGCAGACGTTGCGACACCGCCTGCATTGGAAGCCTTGCCCGGTGCAAACAGAATGCCATGCTCCTGGATATACTGGGTTGCCTCCAGAGTCGTCGGCATGTTTGCGCCCTCTGCAACTGCGATGCAGCCATTTGCCGCCAGCGTCTTTGCGTCGTCCAGCAAAAGCTCGTTCTGGGTTGCGCAGGGCAGAGCCAGATCCACCTTAACACTCCATACACCGCGTCCCTCATGATACTCAGAGTTCGGACGATATTTCTTATACTCGGTCAGGCGCGCACGCTTCACCTCTTTGATCTCCTTCAGGGCAGCGACATCGATGCCTTCCGGATCATAGACCCAGCCATTGGAATCGCTGCAGGTCAGAACCTTGACGCCGAGCTCGGTAGCCTTTTCGATGGCATAGATCGCTACATTTCCGGAGCCGGATACTGCGGCTGTCTTGCCTGCGATGTCGATGCCGTTTGCCTTCAGCATCTCCTGGGTAAAGTAGAGAAGTCCGTAGCCGGTAGCCTCTGTTCTCGCCAGAGAACCGCCGTAGGAGAGACCCTTGCCGGTCAGAACACCCTCATAGAGGCCGGTCAGTCTCTTGTACTGGCCATACATATAGCCGATCTCTCTGGCACCGGTTCCGATATCACCTGCCGGCACGTCGGTATCCTTGCCGATATGACGATAGAGCTCGGTCATGAAGCTCTGGCAGAATGCCATCACCTCTCGGTCAGACTTGCCCTTCGGATCAAAGTCAGAGCCGCCCTTGCCGCCGCCGATGGGCAATCCGGTCAGAGAATTCTTGAAGATCTGCTCAAATCCCAAGAACTTGATGATGCCGACATTTACGGACGGATGAAGACGAAGGCCTCCCTTGTAGGGTCCGATGGCGCTGTTGAACTGTACGCGATAGCCGACATTGACCTGTACCTGTCCCTTATCATCCACCCACGGAACACGGAATTTGATCTGACGCTCCGGCTCCACCAGGCGCTCCAAAATCGCTTCCTTGCGATACTGCTCCTCATGAGCCTCCACCACCGGACGCAGGGACTCCAGGACTTCCTTGACAGCCTGATGAAACTCCGGTTCACTCGGGTTCTTTGCTACGACCGCTTCGATCACTTCATCAACGTAAGACATGTTTTTTCCTCTCTTTCTTCGTTCACCTCCGGTCTGCCTCTGTCTTTCAGGCAGCCATCACCCTTCCCGCGGGCCGTGAACAATCCTTTTATTTTTAGATACAGAAAAAGGCGAACAAAAGAAAGCGTGATCATTCGTCACGCTTCTTCTGACGCCTTTGTCCCAATCATTATGGCATGGCTTTCGTTGATTTGCAAGGATTTTTTGCAGAATTTCCGAAATAATTTTTATTTTTTAAATTTAACTCTTGAATTTTTTTGGTTTTACTCCAGGAATTCCGTCTTGCAATAGCATTCTTTTCCGTTATAGCTGATTTTGCTCCAGCCATTCTCATAGCTCTCGATCTGTGTGACCTGCTCACCCTGGTAAGCCGTTCCCAAGTATTCCGCATCCGTACTCGCCTCTGCGCGGAGTCTTACACTCTCCGTAAACCTGGTTTGACGATTTTGCGCTGTCGCAGAGCTCTCATCGGCCGCCGCCTCTTCTGTCTGCGTATCCTCCGTTTCGGTGCTCTCGTCTGCCTGGGTCTCCTCTCTATTTTCTTCTGCAGTTTCTTCCGCAGTCTCCTCCGTGCTTTCGGTCTCCTCGGTAGACTGGGCAATCTTCAGATAACGCTCCTCCTGCTTCGCCAGGTTCTCATCCGCTGCCTTGGCTTCCTCATACTTTGCCTTGACCTCTTCCCGGAGCGCCAGTACATCATCCTCCTGTGCCGCATTTTCGACAAAGGTATTCAATTCATCACTGGCTTCCCCGTTGAAGATCACCAGCTTGCCTTCCTCGTTTGTATAGAGATACATCGGTGAAAGTCCCGGAGCCGCTGTATCGATCTGTGCGAACTTCAGCTCATAATAGACAAAGACCAGGTAGGAGCCATCCTCCATTCCCTTCTTCGTATAGCAGGAGATATTCTGATATCCCTCCACCAGATCCTTGGAGCGCAGGATGCGGTTCTGCTCTTCCTCGCTAATCTGATCCTCTACCGAGGCCAGGCCTTCCACATCCCCGGCTGACATATACTCATAATACTTCTGTACCAGCTCATTGACCTCCGGATAGGCATCCTTCTCCAACGGATTGGCCTCTGCCACCGTCTCTGTAGCCTCTGTCGTCTCGGAATCCTCTGCCGTACCGGTCAAAACTGTCGTTTCCTCGGTACTCTCCTCCGCCTTCTTGCCACTGCCGCTGCTTATGACACCGGCTCCGGCCGCAATCACCAGGCAGGCCGCCACACAGCCGACTGCCACCTGGCGCTTATGCTCTTCCAGCCAGATGTGAAAGCTCTCTTTATCCCATTTTTCTTTTCTATCGTCAAATTTCATTTTTGCCTCCATATTTTGTAACATTTTTGTAACAAATCGATTGTAACAAACTTATGAACAAAAGGCAACCGTAATTTGTGATAAATTTGTGAAAAGACGCTTTTATCTGTGTTTTCTCAAGAAGATGTGGTTCTGAATAGTTACGATACTTCCAATATTTTCAGTCTCTTGTCGGCTTTCCGATAAACATAGACGGTATCCGACAACACCTCCGTATCCGATACCTGAGTTTGATTCACCTCCCGCACCAGGGCACATAGTTCCAGGCTATCCGATACCGCCGAAACCGGAAGCAGAATCGTCTCATGCACACTGCTCGGCAGGAGATAAAAATCCTCCCCCAGCATCTCCCGGCATTCCTCCAGAGCGCCCTCATACAGGATGCAGGCTGCACCGTATGACTTCCGCTCATTGGTCAGCACATACATAGGAATCCCGTAATCGCTTATCTCTGGTTGTTCCCCGGCCAATTCGCAGATCATCTCTTCCATTCGAACCAGCCTTCGCGGCAGCAGTACCTCCGTATTTTCCTTTGCCGCCTCGTAAAGCCAGGAGGTATTCCGTTTCCAAAGCTCCAGATGCGTATTGCGAATCAGGATCGTGGCATGTTGGGCCTGCATATCCGGTAAAAGACAGTAAAAGACAAGAGCCAGATCGAGATAAGGCAAATGGGGGATCTCCTCCAGCAGCTTTTTGTTCTTTTCATAATTGACGATTTTGTAAACCACCGTCCCTCTTACCTTCTCCGGATCATGAAAGAAATCTACAAAGAAGCTCTCTTCAAAATCCGCATTCTCGCAGCATTCCAGAATCTTATCACAGATTCCGCGAAGCGACCGTCCCTCCAAATATTCCCGGTAATAAGAATCCAGATAAATCATCGGCGCGACGTGCTTTCCTTCCTGTCGGACCGACAGTCCGTCCAGGATGACTCCGTTATTTTTCTCCAGCGGAATCAGCTGCATTTCGGTTCCGCCGGGCAGCGATTCGCGAAGAAAATCTGTCACGGAACCTACAAATTCCTGATAGTTCATACATTTTTCCTTTCTATACTCTGTTTGTTTTCTTCGCTTTTGTACTTTAGATTTTTTCTGTGGAAAATACAGCGATATGCTGTGAAAGAGAAATGCAAATTCCTTGTTTAGGAAACCTGCGCTTTTATTATACTGGAATTTTTTTCCATTTTCAATAGGTTTCTGATTTTTTTCAGAAATAGTTTTTCGAATTTTTTGCTTGCATCTGTTTCTGTTTTGTTGTAATATAGAAAGGTAGTAATTACGCATCTGTAGCTCAGTGGATAGAGCACTGGCCTCCGACGCCAGGTGCCGCTAGTTCGAATCTAGTCAGATGCACTTCACAATATGTGTTCCGCGCCGTTATCCCGAAGGATAGCGGCGCGGTTTTTTGTACTAAGGAAATGCTGATTAAATCAGCATTTCCTTAGTACCTCCGGTGGATCGCACGGATTTGCAAGGGAATTTGCTGCTTCGCAGCGCAAATCCGGCGAGGGAAACGCTTTAATCAGCGTTTCCCTA
>CAVFGF010000036.1:0-17438 GCA_963621925.1 Alistipes onderdonkii
TGAGAGAGCGGTATCGATTCTTTAGCTTCGGGGATGCGATGTTAATAGAATGATACCTTTATCCCCATAATTTTCCAAAGTTCTGAAAGAAGGCCGGATAGGAGATCGTGACACAATCCGCCCCCTGAATTTCGGTTTCTCCCTCAGCATTCCATGCGGCCACAGCAAAGGACATGGCAATTCTGTGATCGAGATGGCTGTCAATAACGGATCCGTGAAGGGGATGTCCGCCTTCGATAATCATGCCGTCCTCCGTGGCTGTGACATGGGCGCCCATCGCTGTCAGGTTCTCCGTCATAACCGCAATGCGATCCGATTCCTTTACCTTTAGTTCTGCCGCGTCGCGTATGATGGTAGTGCCTTCCGCGAAGCACGCCATTACGGCGATGATCGGCAGCTCATCGATGAGGGTCGGGATCAAATCACCCTCTATCGTACAGGCCTTTAAAGATGAGGTTCGTACCAAAAGGTCAGCGGTCGGCTCTCCGCTGTCCGCATTTTCGTTCAGCAATGTCACATCTGCATGCATCATGCGGCAGACCCGCAGAATACCATCCCGGGTCGGATTTGTTCCCACATTTCGGACTAATACTTCCGAGTTTGGTGTAATGCAGGCGGCCGCGATAAAATAGGCAGCCGACGAGATATCTCCCGGTACCTCGATTTTCTGTCCGACAAGAGAGGGCTCCGGCTGAATCGCTGCGGTGGTTCCCTCACTTTTTACATCGGCACCGAAGAAACGCAGCATCAGCTCTGAGTGGTTTCTGGACAAGGCCGGCTCGGTGACCCTTGTCTCGCCGTCCGCATAGAGACCGGCCAGAAGAATCGCAGACTTTACCTGCGCGGACGCAACCTTCGTGGTATAATGAATGCCATGCAGGGGTCGTCCCTCGATGCGAAGCGGCGCACAACTGTTTCCCGAAAGGCTTTCAATAGAAGCCCCCATCTGACTGAGCGGCTCGATGATACGGCCCATCGGCCGACGCTGAATCGAAGCATCGCCTGTCAGGGTGGTTTCAAAATTTTGTCCGCATAAAATACCGGAGATCAGGCGAGTCGTCGTTCCGCTGTTGCCGGTGTCCAGAATTTCCTTCGGTGCACAAAGGCCATGCAGTCCTTTTCCGTGAACCAGAATCTCTTTTTCCTTCTCCTCAATCTCGATCCCGAGACGACGGAAGCAGGAGATGGTCGACAGGCAGTCTGCCCCTCTTAAAAATCCTGTTATTTCCGTGGTTCCCTGAGCCAGAGAGCCGAACATAACGGCTCGGTGAGAAATGGATTTATCACCGGGAACCTGGATTTCTCCCTGTAAACGCTGTATGCGTGAAAGTTTCATAAAATTTTCCCTCATTTTCCCTATCGTTCGTAAATCGTATAGTGATATTTTCGAAGCAGCTCTACCGCTCTGTGATAAGCATCCTCCTCATAGAGCTCTACGCGAAGAACAGCTTCCTCAAATTCCCGATTATGAATGATGCCGATATTTTTCAAACTGATACCACCGGAGGCCAGAATCGTCGCAAGCGTTGCGATACCTCCGGCCTCATCCACCATATCACAATAAAAGGCGAAGGTTTTCTTGATCGGTCCGGAAGAAGCTTCCGGAATAGAATTGCGATAATCTCTGGAGGCCGCAAAAAATTCATGAATCTTTTCGGCCTCTTTTCCGGTAAGTTCCTTTCGAAGTCTCTCCAGCTGTCCCTGATAATGATCCAGCGCTTTTAGGATATTGTCTGTATTGGTCATACAGATCTGCTCCCACATATCCGGTGAGGAGGAAGCAATGCGTGTGATATCCTTGAAACCGCCGGCTGCGATCCGCTTCATCAATTCCTCCGGTCCGTCCAGATCCCGTACAAGCTCTACCAGAGAGGAGGCAATGAGGTGCGGCAGATGGCTGACGCAGGCAGTGATAAAATCATGCTGACGATAATCAAGCACCAGCGGAAGTGCCTTCAGCGAGGCTGCAAATTCCGCAAAAGCATCGACCGTTTCCTTCGGCAGTCCTTCTCCCGGCGTCAGGATATAATAGGCATTTTCAATCAGATGACTTTTTGAATTCTCGTAACCGGTCTTTTCCGAACCGGCCATGGGATGTCCTCCGATGAACTGACTGTTTAGTCCCAGCGCTGCCACCTTTTCATGAATATCGGTTTTCGTGCTGCCGACATCGGTCAGGAGACAGGTCTTCGGCAAGATCGGCTTCAAAATCTCGAGATAGTGTGCATTGGTCTCCACCGGCGCACAAAGAAAAATCAAGTCACAGGTGGTAAAATCGCTGCCGACCTCGGTGCAGGCCAAGTCAATCGTACCCTCCCGGACAGCCTTCTGAAGGGTCTCCCGGCTTCGCATATAAGCCATCATACGAATTTCCGGATGATAGATTCGTATCGCTTTTGCGATGGAACCTCCGATGAGGCCAAAGCCGATAAACCCAATGGTATTTATTTCCATAGGAATTCTCCTTTTTTTTTACAATATCAGCTAAAGTTTAAGGTTTTTTGCATGGAATGTCAACACTTTTTTACTTTAATGCGTAAAAGCAAACATGAATTTTAGCACTACTTGTAAAATATAGATAAAATAACTTGCAATTCATACTGTATTTTAGTAAAATGTATCCATGGAGTTTCGGTAATGTTCTTGCATTTATCTGCAATTTTAACAGATAAACCTGCCGAAACAAGAAATAATGTAACTGTGAAGGTTCTGAACAGTTACGAAATAATAGTAATCGGAGGAATAGGCATGAATATTTACACAACTGACAAAATTCGTAATGTAGTTCTTCTTGGCCACGGCGGCTGCGGCAAAACCAGTCTGGTAGAGGCGATGGCATATGTATCCGGCCTGACCACCCGTATCGGAAAGGTGACTGACGGCAATACCATCAGTGATTATGATAAGGAAGAAATCAAGAGAAAATTTTCCATCACCACTTCGGTCGTTCCTCTGATCTGGCAGGATTGCAAGGTAAATCTTCTGGATGCTCCCGGCTATTTTGATTTTGTAGGCGAAGCGGAGGAGGCCGTGTCGGCAGCGGATGCTGCGATCATCGTCGTATCCGGAAAAGCAGGCGTAGAGGTCGGAACCCAGAAGGCCTGGGATCTCTGCGAAAAATATAAACTGCCCAGGATGTTCTTTGTTTCCGAGATGGATGTCGATCATGCTTCCTTCCGTCAGGTGGTACAGGATCTGACTGATCTGTATGGCAAAAAGATTGCACCGTTCTATCAGCCGATCCGTGAAAATGAGAAATTTGTAGGCTATATCAATGTATGCAAGATGGCAGGCCGCCGTTTTACGGAAATCGGCAAGAGAGAAGAGTGCGAGATTCCGGAATATTCCAAAGAAAACCTGGCGATCTGCCGGGAAGCTTTGATGGATGCCGTAGCTGAGACCTCCGATGAATTTATGGAGCGCTATTTCAACGGCGATGAATTTACCTTCAGTGAGATCCGCGCAGCGATGAAATTTAATGTATGCGACGGCACCGTGATCCCGGTATCCATGGGTTCCAGCACAGAGCTTCGAAACATTCACAACCTGATGAATGATATCGTAGAACTGTTCCCGAGTCCGGACAAGAAATCCTGCAACGGCATCAATACCAAGACCAACGAGATCTTTGAGGCCAATTACGATTTCTCGAAGGCAAAATCCGCTTATGTATTTAAAACCATTGTGGATCCCTTTATCGGAAAATATTCTCTGATTAAGGTTTCCTCGGGTGTCATCAAATCGGACGACACTCTGTATAATCAGGATAAGGATGCCGAGGAAAAACTGAATAAGCTCTATATCATGCAGGGCAATAAGCCTATCGAGACGACGGAGCTGCATGCCGGAGATATCGGAGCCATCGGCAAACTGGCCAATACCAAAACGGGAGATACCCTATCTACAAAGACAACGCCGATTCTGTACGGCCGGACAGAGATCTCCAAGCCCTATACTTATATGCGCTATAAGGCAAAGAACAAAGGGGATGAGGATAAGATTTCCCAGGCTCTGGCAAAGATGATGGAAGAAGACCTGACCTTAAAGAATGTCAATGACTCCGAAAACCGTCAGACCCTGCTTTACGGAATGGGTGAGCAGCATCTCGATGTCGCAGTCAGCAAGCTGGAAGAGAAGTTCAAGGTAGCGATAGAGCTGTCAAAGCCGAAGGTAGCCTTCCGCGAAACCTTGAAGAAGAAGGCCGACGTGGATTCTAAGTATAAAAAGCAGTCCGGCGGACACGGACAGTACGGTCATGTAAAAATGACCTTCGAGCCCTCCGGTGATCTGGAGACACCCTATGTATTCGAGCAAATCGTAGTCGGCGGTGCGGTTCCGAAGAACTATTTCCCGGCCGTAGAGAAGGGTATCCAGGAATCTGTCCTGAAGGGTCCCCTGGCCGGCTATCCGGTAGTCGGTGTAAAAGCAGTCCTGTATGATGGCTCTTATCATCCGGTAGATTCCTCCGAGATGGCCTTCAAGACCGCGGCGATCCAGGCCTTCAAAAAAGGCTTCATGGATGCGGGTCCGGTTCTTCTTGAGCCGATTGTGACCATGACGGTGACAGTTCCGGATAAATATACCGGTGATGTCATGGGCGATCTGAATAAGCGCCGCGGCCGCGTTCTCGGCATGAATCCGGTAGCCGGCGGCAAGCAGGAGATCGTAGCGGATGTGCCGACGACGGAGATCTTCGGCTACTCCACCGACCTTCGCTCCATGACCGGCGGAAGCGGTGACTTCTCTTATGTCTTTGCGCGCTATGAACAGGCACCGGCAGATGTCCAGGCAAAAGAGGTAGCAGCGAGAGCATCCGAAGCTGCGGAATCCTAATAAAAATGATAGGAAGGAAAGGAGCTCCTGATTCAACGCAGGAGCTCCTTTCCTTTGTTTTTGGGCTTGTAAACCCTTGACACCGGGAGTACAATGAAGCTATCGTGTCATGGAGGAAAAAAGATGAAGCGTTTATTGTATTACATGAAGGAATATAAAAAAGAGAGTATCCTGGGGCCGCTTTTTAAGCTCTTGGAGGCCAGCTTTGAGCTCCTGGTGCCTCTCGTAGTAGCCAGAATGATCGATATCGGCATTGCGAACCGGGACGGCGGTTATGTTCTTCGAATGGGCGGGCTTTTGATTTTGCTCGGCATCATCGGCCTGATTAGTTCGATTACGGCTCAATACTTTGCAGCAAAGGCTGCTGTCGGTACCAGCACAGCCTTAAGAAAGGCTCTGTTTGAGCATCTCAACAGCTTTTCCTATCGGGAGCTGGATACCATCGGAACGTCCACCCTGATTACACGGATTACCAGCGATATCAATCAGGTACAGACCGGCATCAATCTGGTTCTGCGTCTGTTCCTGCGTTCCCCCTTTATTGTCTTCGGAGCCATGGTAATGGCTTTTACCATCGATGCGAAGGCAGCCGGCATCTTTGCCGGTGTCATTCCGCTTCTTTTCCTGGTGGTCTTTGCCATTATGGGAATTACGATTCCCTGGTACCGAAAAGTTCAGGGCCAGCTCGACCTCGTGCTGCTTCATGTGCGGGAAAACTTATCCGGTGTCCGCGTGGTACGGGCATTCAACCGACAGCAGGATGAAAAGAAGACCTTTGTTCAGGACAGCAATTCCTTGATGAATACCCAGCTTTTTGTCGGACGTATTTCCGGCCTTTTGAATCCCCTTACCTATGTCATCATCAATGCAGCGGTGATTTTGCTGATATGGGTCGGAGGCAAGCAGGTCAATGCAGGAATCCTGAGCCAGGGACAGGTCGTGGCTCTGGTCAATTATATGTCCCAGATTCTGGTTGAGCTGATCAAGCTGGCAAATTTGATCATCAACGTAACCAAATCTCTGGCCTGTCTCTCCCGGATCAATATAATTCTTGAGCAGGAAGCCGGCATGACAGAGGGTACAACCCGCGAGCACAAGCAGGAGCAAACCGTTCCCTGTGTCGAATTCAAAAATGTCAGCATTACCTATGAGGAGGGTGCGGATGCAGCCCTGTCCCATGTAAGCTTCACAGCCTATCCGGGTGAAACCATCGGCGTCATCGGCGGAACCGGCTCCGGAAAATCCACCCTTGTCAATCTGATTCCCCGATTCTATGACAGCACCGAGGGAACAGTTCTGGTGGATGGTCTGCCGGTGCAGCAATATACCTTTGAGGGTCTTCGAAGCAAAATCGGTGTGGTTCCCCAAAAGGCGGTTCTGTTCTCCGGAACGATCCGGGAAAATCTGAAATGGGGGAAAAAGGATGCCACGGATGAGGAGCTCTATGCTGCCCTTAAGACTGCACAGGGTCTCGAGATTATTGAAAAGAAGGAGCATGGACTCGATACGGAGATTCTGCAGGGCGGAAGAAATCTTTCCGGCGGACAGAGACAGCGTCTGACCATCGCAAGAGCACTGGTGCGGGATCCGGAGATTCTGATTCTCGATGACAGTGCATCCGCTCTCGATTTTGCTACCGATGCGAAGCTTCGGAAGGCATTGCGGGAACATAAGAAACATGCCACTGTCTTTTTGGTATCCCAGAGGGCAGCGACGATCCGTCAGGCGGATCGCATCATCGTCCTGGAAGACGGAAGCGTAGCAGGCATCGGACGGCATGAAGAGCTATACCGGGACTGCGAAGTATATCGGGAGATTTGTAATTCTCAGATTTCGGCAGAGGAGGAAAAAGCTCATGAATCGTAAATCAACATTAAAAAGAGTCCTTTGCTATATCGAAGGCTACCGACTCTATCTCTTGGCCTCTGTTTCACTGGCCGTCCTGACGGTAGCTCTGACATTGTATGCACCGATTCTTACCGGCGATGCCATCGACTATATGATCGGAAAGGGTGCTGTAGATTTTCACGCATTGCTGCAGCTTCTCATAAAACTGGGCATCATCATTGCCGGTACCTCCCTGTTTCAATGGCTGATGAATCTTTGCAACAATCACATCACCTACAAGGTGGTCATGGACGTACGAACCGAGGCCTTTCGGCACCTGCATGAGCTGCCTTTGAGCTATATCGACAGCCATCCCCAGGGAGATATCGTAAGCCGCCTGATCGCAGATGTGGACCAGTTTTCGGATGGACTTCTGATGGGCTTCACTCAGCTTTTTACGGGCATCATGACAATCCTTGGCACTCTGCTGTTCATGCTCTCCGTCAGCGTGCAGATTACCCTGGTGGTCATCTGCATTACGCCGCTGTCCCTTCTGATGGCCAGCTTTATCGCAAAGCGCACCCACAGCATGTTTATGCTGCAGTCCGAGACCAGAGGTGAGCTGACCGGCTTGATTGATGAAATGGTCGGAAATCAAAAGGTAGTCAAGGCCTTCGGTCATGAGGAAGAAGCCATCGCAAGGTTCAATGAGATCAATGAGCGGCTTCAAAAGCACAGCCTCCGCGCTATCTTTTATTCCTCCATTACGAATCCGTCGACTCGCTTTGTCAACAGCATGGTCTATGCGGGAGTCGGTGTCGCCGGAGCCTTTGCGGCCATTCGCGGCGCTTTAAGCGTCGGCCAGCTTTCCTGCTTCTTAAGCTACGCGAACCAGTATACCAAGCCTTTCAATGAGATTTCCGGTGTTATCACGGAGCTTCAGAATGCGCTGGCCTGCGCGGAGCGCGTGTTTGATTTCATCGACCAGGAGCCGATGAGTGAAGAGCCTGTAGGCGGCCCGCATATCGAGAAGGCAGAGGGCAGTGTCGATCTGAAGCATGTCGACTTCTCCTATACGAAAGATCGAGAATTGATTCGCGATCTGAATCTCCATGTAAAACCGGGTCAGAGAATTGCCATCGTAGGACCTACAGGCTGCGGAAAAAGTACCCTGATCAACCTGCTGATGCGTTTCTATGATGTGGACGGAGGCTCTATCTCGGTAGACGGAACGCCCATTCAAAAGCTGACAAGAGAAAATCTGCGCCGACAATACGGCATGGTCTTACAGGAGACCTGGTTGAAGTCCGCCACGGTTCGTGACAATATTTCCTATGGAAAGCCGGATGCGACAGAGGACGAGATCATCGAAGCGGCCAAAGCCTCCCATGCCCACAGCTTTATCAGACGTCTTCCAAAGGGCTATGACACCGTGCTCTCAGAGGACGGCGGCAGCCTTTCCCAGGGGCAGAAGCAGCTTTTATGTATTGCCCGGGTGATGCTTTGTCTGCCTCCGATGCTGATTCTCGACGAGGCCACCTCCAGCATCGATACCCGCACCGAGCTCCGCATTCAGAATGCTTTCACAAAGATGATGGAAGGACGAACCAGCTTTATCGTAGCCCACAGGCTTTCTACGATTCAAGGAGCCGATCGAATTCTGGTGATGCGGGACGGTCGTATCATCGAGCAGGGCACCCATGAAAGCCTGCTGGCAGCCGGCGGCTTTTATGCAGAATTATACAATAGCCAATGGGCTGTATCCTAGGCTTTCCGGGGCATTTTTGCTTGACAAAGCCTAGGTGTGTGATATGATAAAATGCAGTGAGTTTTATAAGAATGTAAAAGAGGAGTGTAAGAAATGGCAGTACCATTTAATCACCGCGCGGTGGAAGAAAAATGGCGCAAGCACTGGGAAGAGCATCCCGTGAACGTCAATGACGGCAAGAAACCGAAATACTATTGTCTGGATATGTTTCCGTATCCGTCCGGCAACGGACTTCATGTAGGACACTGGAGAGGCTACGTGATCAGTGATGTCTGGAGCCGTTATAAACTGATGCAGGGACATTATATCATTCATCCCATGGGATGGGACGCCTTCGGACTTCCGGCTGAGAACTACGCTATCAAGATGGGCGTACATCCGGCTAAGTCTACAGCTGAAAATGTAGCAAATATCAAGCGGCAGATCAACGATATCGCAGCTCTCTATGACTGGGATATGGAGGTCAATACCACAGATCCGAAGTTCTATAAGTGGACCCAGTGGATCTTTGTACAGATGTTCAAGAAGGGCCTGGCTTATGAGAAGGAATTCCCGATCAACTGGTGTCCGTCCTGTAAGACCGGTCTGGCCAATGAGGAAGTAGTCAACGGCTGCTGCGAGCGCTGCGGAACCCCGGTTACAAAGAAGAACCTTCGTCAGTGGATGCTGAAGATTACCGCATACGCAGACCGTCTTCTGAACGACCTGGATAAGCTGGATTGGCCGGAGAAGGTTAAGAAGATGCAGACCGACTGGATCGGCAAGTCCTACGGTGCTGAGGTAGACTTCAAGGTGGAGAACAGCGATGAGACCATCACCGTATACACCACCCGTCCGGATACTCTGCACGGTGCGACCTTCATGGTACTGGCTCCGGAGCACGCGCTGGCTTCCAAACTTGCTACCGATGAGACCAGAGCCGCCGTAGAGGATTATATCTTCAAGTCCTCCATGCGTTCCAATGTAGACCGTGTCCAGGACAAGGAGAAGACCGGCGTATTTACCGGAAGCTATGCCATCAACCCGATCAACGGAGCAAAGGTTCCCATCTGGCTTTCCGATTACGTACTGGCTGATTATGGTACCGGCGCCATCATGTGCGTACCGGCCCATGACGACCGCGACTTTGAATTTGCAAAGAAATTTGATATTCCGATCATCCAGGTCATCGCCAAGGATGGCAAGGAAATCGAAAATATGACCGAAGCCTATACCGAGGCCAGCGGAACCATGATCAATTCCGGCGAATGGAACGGCATGGAGTCTGCAGTCCTGAAGAAGGAAGCTCCGCTGATCATCGAAAAGATGGGCGTCGGCAAGAAGACCGTCAACTACAAGCTGCGTGACTGGGTCTTCTCCCGTCAGCGCTACTGGGGTGAGCCGATCCCGATCATCCACTGCCCGAAGTGCGGCAACGTACCGGTTCCGGAGGATCAGCTTCCGCTGGAGCTGCCTGAGGTAGAGAGCTATCAGCCGACAGGTACCGGAGAGTCTCCGCTGGCAGCCATTGACGAATGGGTCAACACCACCTGCCCGTGCTGCGGTGCTCCGGCCAAGAGAGAGACGAATACCATGCCCCAGTGGGCAGGCTCCTCCTGGTATTTCCTGCGCTATGTCGACAATCATAACGATGAAGAGCTGGTAAGCAAAGAGAAGGCAGACAAGTATCTGCCGGTGGATATGTATATCGGCGGTGTAGAGCATGCTGTTCTGCATCTTCTGTATTCCCGTTTCTATACGAAATTTTTGCATGACATCGGTGTGGTGGATTTTGATGAGCCCTTTACCAAGCTTTTCAATCAGGGTATGATCACCGGAAAGAACGGCATCAAGATGAGTAAGTCCAAGGGAAATGTCGTTTCCCCGGACGATCTGATCCGCGACTACGGCTGCGATGCCCTGCGAATGTATGAGATGTTCGTGGGACCGCCTGAGCTGGATGCAGAGTGGGATGACAGAGGCATCGACGGTGTATCCCGTTTCCTGAAGCGCTTCTGGAACCTGGTTCTGGACAATAAAGACAAGGGTGCCAAGGAAACAGCGGAGAGCATCAAACTGCGTCATAAGCTGGTTTATGATATCACGACCCGTCTGAACAGCTTCAGCCTGAATACCGTTATCTCCGGATTCATGGAATATAACAATAAAATGATCGATCTGGCAAAGCGTCAGGATGGTCTGGATAAGGAGACTCTTGAGACAGCTGTTACATTGATTGCGCCCTTTGCTCCCCATATCGCAGAGGAACTCTGGGAGCAGCTCGGACACAGTGAGAGCGTCTTTGCCCATGGCTGGCCGGCTGCCGATGAGGAAGCTATGAAGGATGACGAGATCGAGATCGCCGTTCAGGTCAACGGAAAGACCCGCGGAACCGTAACTATCGCCAGCAGCGCTGCAAAGGAAGAAGCCATCGCTGCAGGAAAAGAAGTGGTCAAGGATTGGCTGCAGGGTACGATTGTAAAAGAGATCTATGTTCCCGGAAGAATCATCAATATCGTGGTAAAACCGTAATGGATGAGCAAAAGCATAACGAGACACAGATAGAAAAAATAGAAGAGGAGCTGCGGGAGGTTATCCCGCAGCTGGAAAATCGGTTCCGGATTACGATCTGGAACCGATTGGTCGTTCTGGTTAAATGGCTGATTTTTGCAGCCCTGACCGGCCTTTCTCTGGGACTGGTAGGTACAGCCTTCGGAAAAGGTGTCGCCATGGCGACGGCCTTTCGGACGAACCATCCGCAGATTTTGTTTGCCCTTCCCTTTGCAGGCGTTTTGATCGTCTGGATGTATCAATGGGAGCGAAAGCAGGAGCACAGCAGTACAAACATGGTACTGGATGCGATTCATGCCGAGCGGGAAATCCCCCTAAAAACAGCCCCTTTGATCTTTATATCTACGATTCTGACCCATCTTTTCGGCGGTTCAGCCGGAAGAGAGGGAGCTGCCCTGCAGCTGGGCGGCAGCATTGGAAATTTTCTAGGACGGATCCTGCGTATTGATGAAAATGATCGCCGTGTCATGATTATGGCCGGTATGAGTGCGGCCTTCTCGGCCCTCTTTGGTACACCGATGGCTGCGACTGTCTTTTCGATGGAGGTTGTCAGTGTCGGAATCATGCATTATGCCGCCCTGGTTCCCTGCGTGGTTGCCTCCTATATCGCCTATGCAGTGGCCTGCCATTTTGGTCTGACCGGAGAACGCTTTGCCCTTTCGACTCTTCCGGACTTTAACGTGATCAATGCCGGAAAAATTCTGTTTCTGGGACTTTGCTGTGCGGCTGTCAGTATACTTTTCTGCGTCGTCTTACATAAAACAGAAGAGCTCTTTGCGAAAAAAATCAAAAATGCTTTTGTCCGTCCCCTGGTATCCGGCGTCCTGATCATCGTTCTGACGATGATTCTCGGAACCACCGATTATCTGGGAACCGGCATGCAGGTGGTAGAACGTGCAGTGGTAGACCGGCAGGTCGTCTGGTGTGCCTTTCTTCTGAAGATCCTCTTTACCGCCATTACCTTATCCGGAGGCTTCAAGGGCGGTGAGATCGTGCCGACCTTCTTCGTAGGAGCTACCTTTGGCTGTCTCATGGGTCAGATATTACACATCTCCCCATCCCTCGCTGCAGCCTGCGGAATGGCTGCCGTTTTTTGCGGAGTGACCAACAGTCCCATCTCTTCTTTACTTATCAGTCTGGAAATGTTTGGCTTTGAAGGGGCACCCTTTTATTTCCTCGCCATTGCCATCAGTTATATGCAATCCGGCTACTACGGACTTTACCGAAGTCAGAAGATCATGTACTCCAAGGTAAAAACGCAATTTATCAATCGAAATGCCAAAGAGTAAAAGAAAGGAGTAACTATTCAGAACCAGCCCGAAGCACTTGCCACTGGCAACTCCTCACGGTGAAGGTACTGAACAGTTACAGAAAGGAGTTATTATGCCTGCCGTTTACGCGCATTATAAATTCGGAAAAAAGGTCTATCATGCCTTGCCTACAGATATCCGGGAAATCATAAAAGAAAACAAGGCTGCTTATCTGCTGGGGCTTCATGGACCGGATCTCTTATTTTATTATCACGCATATTCGAAAAATCGCATCAACCAGCTGGGCGTCCGCATGCATAAAGAAAAGGCTGTCAATTTTTTTGAGCGCGCCAGAAGGCAGTATCAGAAGCGTCCGAGCTATGTCCTGCTTTCCTATCTTTGCGGCTTTCTGTGCCATTTTATGCTGGACAGCACCTGTCATCCTTATATCAATCACTATATGCGGGAGCGGGGTGTCGGCCATCTGGAAATCGAAACCGATTTTGACCGGGAGCTGATGACGGAGGATGGGAAAAATCCTGTCACACATTGCTGCACCCGCCATCTGATTCGCGATCTGGATACCGAAGAAGCGATCGCCTCTGTCATGGAGAGTGTCACGGCAGACCAGATCGATGCCTGCATTTTCGGCTTTCGAAGGACGATCCGCCTGTTTCAATGCCCCTCCACTATAAAGGCAGACCTGATGAAGCTCTTTTTTACCTGCATCGGTCATCGAAAAGGCCTGCGGGGTCTGGTGATGGATGGACAGACCAATCTCGAATGCGTAGAGAGCGGTATTACCCTCGAAAAGCTTTTTGAAGAGGCAGTGGAGCCCACCGCCCGGGAGATTGTCAGCTATGTCCGGAAGATCGAGTCGAAGGAGAAACTGAGTGAACGGCTAAACCGTAATTTTGAATGAGTCCTCTCCGGTATTTTAAACTTGCAGTCTATAACTGAATCGACTATAATGGTGGAAAGCGCGGAAAAACCGCGGATTTGAGGAGGAGCTACGATGGACAAAATTAAGATGACAACTCCGCTGGTAGAGATGGACGGCGATGAGATGACCCGTATTCTTTGGAAGATGATCAAGGACGAACTTCTTCTTCCGTTTATCGATTTAAAGACCGAATATTATGATCTGGGCCTGGAGCATCGAAATGCAACAGATGATCAGGTTACGATTGATGCAGCAGAAGCGACGAAAAAATACGGAGTAGCCGTGAAATGCGCAACCATCACTCCGAATGCAGCCCGTATGGAGGAATACGATCTGAAGCAGATGTGGAAGAGCCCCAACGGTACCATCCGCGCGCTTCTGGACGGAACGGTATTCCGTGTTCCGATTATTGTAAAGGGAATTGAACCATATGTAAAAAATTGGAAGAAACCGATTACCGTTGCGCGTCATGCCTACGGTGACGTCTATAAGGCTTCCGAAATGCGTATTCCGGGTCCAGGAAAATGTGAACTCGTCTTCACCGGTGAAGACGGAACTGAGCTTCGGGAGACGATCCATGACTTCAAAGAGGGCGGCGTCGTACAAGGCATGCACAACCTCGAAAGCTCCATCGAAAGCTTTGCCAGAAGCTGTTTCTCCTATGCAATCTCCCAGAAGCAGGATCTGTGGTTCGCTACCAAGGATACCATTTCTAAAAAATACGACCATTTCTTTAAGGATATTTTCCAGGAAATCTACGAGAAAGAATATAAGGCAAAGTTCGAGGAGCTGGGCTTAACTTACTTCTATACCCTGATTGACGATGCCGTAGCCCGCGTCATCAAATCCGAGGGCGGTTATATCTGGGCCTGCAAGAACTATGACGGAGATGTCATGAGTGATCTGATTGCGACTGCCTTCGGTTCCCTCGCAATGATGACCTCCGTACTGGTATCCCCCCATGGCTATTTTGAGTATGAGGCTGCTCACGGAACCGTACAGCGCCATTATTATAAGCATCTGAAGGGAGAGGAGACCTCCACCAACTCGATGGCAACCATCTTTGCCTGGTCCGGTGCCCTTCGAAAGCGCGGCGAGCTGGACAAAAATGCAGCCCTTTCTGATTTTGCAGACAAGCTGGAGCAGGCTTCCATCGCTACCATCGAAAGCGGACGAATGACCAAGGATCTGGCTCTGATTACGAAGCTTCCCGATCCGGTTGTACTCTCCAGCGGTGATTTTATCAAGGAAATCCGTAAGACCTTAGAGGACCTTTTAAATGCTGTTTAATTCCAATGCATTTTATCTTTTTTTACCCATTGTATTTGTAATTTACTGGCTTACGCCCCCGCGGTATCGTTGGGGCGTATTGCTGGTTTCCAGCTATTATTTCTATATGAGCGCCAATGCCGCCTATATTTTTCTGATTCTTCTGACGACGGCGGTATCCTTTGTGACGGCGCAGCTTCTCGAAAAAACGGAAAATCAAAAGAAACGAAAGCTTTGTCTCCTGACAGCCCTGGTGGTTTGCCTCGGCCTTTTGTTCTTTTTCAAATATTTTAATTTCCTCAGCAAATCCTTAGCCACATTTCTGAAAAGCATATCGATTCCTATGAGTCCTGTGACACTGAATCTGGTATTGCCGGTAGGTATTTCCTTCTATACCTTTCAGACCCTTGGTTACGTGGCGGATGTCTACCTGGGGCGGACAACGGCCTGCCGTCATTTTGGAAAATATGCCGCCTTTGTTTCCTTTTTCCCCCTGCTGCTGGCAGGCCCCATCGAGAGAGCAGAGCATCTGATACCCCAGATGGAACGGGAGCATCAGCTTGACTGCGAAAAAGCGATTCGCGGCTCCAAGCTGATTGCCTGGGGCTATTTCAAGAAGATTGCCATTGCCGATGTCCTTTCCTCCAGTGTCAGCGTCGTCTACGATCAGGTGACAAATTTTACCGGTCTGGCTCTGGGTGTCGCGACTCTTTTCTATGCCTTTCAGGTATATTGCGACTTTTCCGGCTATTCCGATATTGCCAGAGGTGTGGCCTGCCTCTTTGATATCGACCTCGTGGAGAATTTCAAAAGTCCCTACTTTGCAGCCTCCATCAAGGAGTTCTGGGGACGCTGGCATATCTCTTTATCTACCTGGTTTCGGGATTATGTCTATATACCGCTGGGGGGAAGCCGTAAGGGAAAGTGGAAAACCTATCGGAATCTTATCATCACCTTTCTGGTCAGCGGCTTGTGGCATGGAGCGAACTGGACCTATGTGGTCTGGGGAGGTCTTCATGGCGTAGGGCAGATCGTCGAGCGCTGCTGGAATCGGCATTTCCCGCCGAAAAAAGAGCGAAGCGTCATCCGTATGTTCCTGACCTTTCTCTTCGTCACCTTTGCCTGGCTCTTTTTCCGCGCCAATGATCTGGAGGATGCTTTTTATGTGCTGGGGCACATGTTTGACGGCATTCTTCATCCGGTCAGCTATATCAAGACCTGCTACCTGGCATTTAAAAATGCCGGTCTCATCCAAAGCACCGAGCTGAAGCTTGTATTTTTCTGGATCCTACTTTTGATGGGACATGATTATATCGCTCTGAAAACAGACCCGGCCGTATGGCTCGGCCGCTTTCGAAAGCCGCTTCGGTATGCGTTTTACTTCGGACTTTTGTTTCTGATTCTTTACAGCAGACAGCTTGGGCAGTACGAATTTGTATATTTTCAGTTTTAATGAGGGTGGAAAAATAGGAAAGTGAGAGAACATGAATGAAAAAATTTTTGCGAAAAATTGCGCCTTTCCTGATCTTTGTTCTGCTATTGGAAATTGCCATTCCCATGGCTGTGGATCCCTATAATGTATTTCATTGGAAGAAGATACGGGACAACGGTGTAGAACCCAACAGCAATTATATCAAGATGCAGTATATTCTCCATAATCCGGATAAGTTCGATTCCTTTCTGTTCGGTTCCTCCCGAACCGGTTTCGTCGACGTAGAGAAGATTCCCGAGGGAAGCTGGTACAATATGTCCTATTCGGAGGGACTTCCGGCCGAGCATCTCGATAACCTGAAGGAACTGATCGCGAATGGCATCATTCCGAAAAATGTCATGATTGGCGTAGACAACATCTCCTGTTTTGTCGACCCATCCCTTCACGAGAGTCAGTTTTACCGGATTCCCTATCCGAGAACCGGGAAACTAAGCTTTTATGCCAATTACTTCAGTATCAAGGGCGTCCTGCTTTCCCTGAATGTAATTCTGAATCACAAGTCCGACGATCCGGATTATGTGACGCGCTATTATGAGAGCGGATGTACGAAACGGGATCCGTCGCTAGGCGGCACCTTCACGGAGGATGCCCCCTACTGGGATGATTATTATAAGGATTACTTAAGTGATTCGATCTTTGCGATGGAGGCAATCCGGGATCTATGCAAGGAATACGGAATCAATCTGATCGTCTTTTCCAATCCGATTTATTATAAGACCTATCAGGAATCGGAATACTATGGCTATGCCAATTACCTGAACTGGCTGGGCGGCGCCACCGGCGGCTATTACAATTTCAGCGGGGAAAATGATATTACCAGAAACAAGAATTATTATTACGAGGGAAGCCACTATACCGAGGTAGTGGGAGATATGATCATCGATCGAATCTTCAATAACAAACGAGATGAAACCCTGGAAAGCCAAGGCTTCGGTCTCTATGTTACCTATGACAATCTGGATGAACTGGAAGAAGCGCTGGCCAATCATTGAGCCAGCGCTTCCCATTGTTCATATAAAACTTCCAGTCTGGAGGCGATGGCCTCTTTTTCCTTATGCAGCTTCATGCATTCCGCTACATTCGTATAGACCGATTCCTGTGTCAGAAGCTGATCGATTTCCCCGTCCCGGGATTCCAGCTCAAAGATTTCCGCTTCCGTTTTTTTGAAGTCATTTTCACGCTTTCTCTGACGCGCCTGTTCCTCCTTTTGCTGCTTCCAATCCAGCTTCCGATCGGTTTCTCCCGGAACTTCCTTATCCTTCCCTGTTTCAGGCTCCTTTGCCTTCGGAGTCAGAAGCTCATGCTTTTCCAGATAATAATCATAATTGCCGATATAATTGACTAACTCCCCGCCGGTCAGATCCAGAATCCTTGTGGCCGTCGCATTGATGAAATAGCGGTCATGAGAAACATAAAGGACGGTTCCGTTATAGCGATTCAGAGCCTGCTCCAGGATTTCCTTCGAAACGATATCCAGATGGTTCGTCGGCTCGTCCAGGATCAGAA
>CAVFGF010000036.1:17448-21454 GCA_963621925.1 Alistipes onderdonkii
GCTTCAGAGAGCATGAGCTTTGCCAGCGATACCCGTCCGCGTTCTCCTCCTGAAAGCTCCGCGATCCGTTTAAATACATCATCACCGGTAAAAAGAAAGGAGGCCAGGGTATTTCGAATCGTCGTGTTGTCCAGATCCGGATAGGCGTCTGAGAGCTCCTCAAAAAGCGTTTTTTCCGGATGCAGCACATGGTGCTCCTGGTCATAATAACCGATTTTTACCTTTGAGCCCAGGATAAAGGAGCCGCTGTCTGCATCGAGAAGGCCGTTCAGGATCTTCAGAATCGTCGTTTTCCCGGTTCCGTTATTGCCAATCAGAGCCACCCGCTCACCGCGTTTGATCTCAAAGCTCAGATCCGTAAAAAGCGTAAGATTATCAAAGGACTTGGAAAGCCCCTCTACCGTCAGAACGTCATTTCCGCTAATAACCTTCGGATCCAGACTGATCCGCATCTCAGAACGAACTTCGGTCGGCTTTTCCAGCACATCCATCTTATCCAGCATTTTTTCGCGGCTCTCCGCACGCTTGATGGATTTTTCCCGGTTAAAGGATTTCAGCTTCCGGATAACCTCCTCCTGATGCTTGATTTCCCGCTGCTGATTCAGCCAGGCATGCATTCTGGCTTCCCGAAGCTGGGCTTTTTTCGCCGCATAATCGGAGTAATTTCCCTGAAAGGTTGTGACATTTCCGGCATCGATTTCGATGATCTTCGTGGCAATGCGATTTAAGAAATACCGGTCATGAGCCACCACGAGAACCGCACCGTCATAATTTAAAAGGAAGGTCTCCAGCCAGGCGATGGACTGCATATCCAGATGGTTCGTGGGCTCGTCGAGCATAATGAGATCGGGATGGGAGAGCAGAAGCTTGCCCAGAGATACCCGGGTTTTCTGTCCGCCGGAGAGCGTACTCACCGGCTTATCAAAGTCCTCCTCTGCAAAGCCCAGACCCTTCAGGACGCCTACAACTTCACTCTTGTAGGCGTAGCCGTTTTTCAGCTCGAACTCATGATTCATACGGCTGTACTGGTCGAGCGCCGTATTCAGCTCCTCCCCGGTAAGCTCCTTCATGCGGCTTTCCGTCTCTCGAATCCGGGCTTCCAGGTCGATGACATCCTGCTTGACCGTCAAAAGCTCCCGGTAGATGCTGTGATCACTGTTCAAATCCTGGTGCTGTGCCAGATAACCGATGGATTTTCCCTTTGCAAGGACGACCTCACCGGAATCCGGCTCCATTTCTCCGATGATAATCTTGAGAAGCGTCGATTTCCCGGCACCGTTGATGCCGACGACGGCTGCCTTTTCCCGATCCTCGATATGAAAAGAACCATCCCTTAGAATCATATCCGTTCCAAAGGCTTTGTTTATATTTTGACATGCTAAGATCATAGATTTTCCTCTTTTTTTTAATCAAATTTCACATAGAATCCATTATAACGAAAATCCCGGGAATGAACAAGACAGAATTCAGGGAAAAAGATTGACAAAAAATTTGCTTTTCGATTATAATAGGGTTAGTTTTGAAAAGTTTTGGTGAGGGATGTGTAACCATTATGGAAGAGAGAGAGATCTCAAAAGCAGTGATCAAACGCTTGCCGCGCTATTATCGTTATCTCGGAGAACTGATGGAAAATGAAGTGGAACGAATTTCCTCCGGAGAGCTGAGCAAACGGATGAGTGTGACCGCATCGCAGATTCGCCAGGATCTGAATAATTTCGGCGGTTTCGGCCAGCAGGGCTATGGATACAATGTAAAATATCTGTACGAGGAGATTGGAAAAATCCTCGGACTGGACAAGGCACACAACATGATCATCATTGGCGGCGGAAATCTGGGACAGGCTCTGGCCAATTATGTAGATTTTGAAAAACGAGGATTTTTTATCAAGGGGATCTTTGATGTCAATCCGGTCTTAAAGGGTCTCAGCGTCCGCGGTATCCCGATTCTGATGATCGATGAGCTGGAGAGCTTTATTCAAAAAGAAAAAATCCAGATCGCAGCCTTGACTCTGCCGAAGTCAAAGGCGGAGGAAATGACAAAGCTCCTGGTTCAATACGGAATCAAGGCTATCTGGAATTTTGCACACCTGGATCTGGACGTGCCGTCCGATGTCCTGGTTGAAAATGTGCATCTGTCGGAGAGCCTGATGCAGCTTTCTTATAATATTACCAGATATGAGAAAGAGCATCCCCGTTCCTGACAGGCATTCAAAGAGGAAGATTAGAAAAGGGAGCGGAAAGCTCCCTTTTGCTTGCATTGGAATAACGAAGAGTGAGGTGTATACAGACGTGAAAACATATAAGCGCGTAGCAGCTTATGTCGATTTAGATGCTATCGAAGAAAATTTCGAAGCCATGAAAGCCAATTTAAAGGAAGGAACGAAGATCGCAGCCGTCGTCAAGGCCAATGGCTACGGCCATGGTTCCGTGCCCATCGCAAAAATGATCGAGAAGAAGGATTATCTCTGGGGCTTTGCAGCAGCAACCGCCGAGGAAGCCATCGAGCTTCGAAAAAACGGAATCGAAAAGCCCGTTTTAATCCTGGGATACGTATTTCCGGAGGATTATCCGGATCTTATAAGACTGAATATCCGCCCTACCGTATTTCGGCTGGATATGGCAGAAGAACTCTCTCGTGAGGCTGCTTTACAGGGCAAGGAGATACCGGTGCATATCAAGCTGGATACCGGTATGAGCCGCATCGGTTTCGCAGATACCGAGGAGAGCATACAGGAGATTTGCAAGATCGCAAAGCTTCCTGGCCTTAAGCTTGAAGGGATGTTTACACATTTTGCCCGTTCAGACGAAGCGGATAAAACCTCGACCGAACATCAGCTCCATCGCTTTCTTGTCTTTGAAAAGAAATGTCTTGAGGCGGGCATCCAATTTCAAATTCTCCACTGCTCGAACAGTGCCGGAATCATCGATCTGCCGGAGGCAAATCTCGATATGGTACGCGCCGGAATTACGGTCTACGGCCTGTATCCCTCCGATGAGGTAAAAAAAGCGCTGGTACCCTTAAAGCCGGCGATGGAGGTAAAAAGCCATATCGTTCATATCAAGGAGATCACCCCCGGAACCGAGGTCAGCTACGGCGGTATCTATCAGGCGGATTCCGTGCGCCGCATTGCCACCATTCCCATCGGCTATGCAGACGGTTATCCGAGAAGTCTCTCGAATAAAGGCTGTATCCTGGTGGCAGGAAAACGCGCTCCGATTCGCGGCCGTGTCTGTATGGATCAGATGATGGTCGATGTCACAGATATACCGGAGGCGACAAACGGCATGGAGGTGACGATTTTCGGAAGGGACGGTGAGAGCTTTCTGTCTGTCGACGAGCTGGCTTCGCTTTCCGGCCGATTTAACTATGAATTTGTCTGTGACTTATCTCAGAGGATTCCGCGGATCTACCTGCGGCACGGAAAGATTTCGGAGATTCATGATTTTTATGCCTGAAAAGCGTCCCGGGGAGCACGGCGCAAAGGACTTGTCAGCATGAGGAAATCGTGCTACTATAGATTTATATGCCCGCCGCTTCTGACAGTGCGGCGGAAGGAATAGAAAGAATAGGAGTGTTAAACCATGTCAGGACATTCAAAATTTGCAAACATTAAGCATAAAAAAGAGAAGAATGATGCAGCAAAGGGAAAGATCTTTACCATCATCGGCCGCGAATTGGCAGTCGCTGTCAAGGATGGCGGAGCCGATCCGAACAATAACAGCAAGCTTCGCGACGTCATTGCAAAGGCAAAGGCAGCCAATATGCCGAACGATACCATCGAGCGCGGTATCAAGAAGGCAGCCGGCAATGCAAATGCAGTCAATTATGAGTATGTTTCCTATGAGGGCTACGGTCCCTGCGGAATCGCCATTATCGTCGATGCACTGACAGACAACAAAAACCGTACCGCAGCAAATGTAAGAAGCGCCTTTACCAAGGGCAACGGTTCCATCGGTAACCAGGGCTGCGTTTCTTATATGTTTGATAAAAAGGGACAGATCATCGT